>JAQWNN010000065.1 GCA_029268555.1 Flavobacteriaceae bacterium | reverse complement strand
GACCAAAACCTGAAGATCCGAATCCACCGCCACCAAATGCACTACCAAAAATATCTCCAAATTGACTGAATATGTCATCCATATTCATTCCCCCACCTCCAAAACCTTGGCCACCTTCAAAGGCAGCATGGCCATACTGATCGTACTTTGAACGCTTTTCATCATTACCTAAAACCTCATAAGCTTCAGCTGCCTTTTTAAAATTGGTTTCAGCAGATTTATCATCAGGATTTTTATCTGGATGAAATTGAATTGCTTTTTTTCTATAGGCCTTCTTAATATCAGAAGCAGATGCCCTTTTAGAAACGCCTAAAATATCGTAATAATCTTCTTTCATAAGTTATTGGCCCACGACCACTTTAGGATAACGTATAATCCGATCTCCCAATTGATATCCGGCTTCTACTATATCTATAATTTTTCCTTTATCAGATTCTGTGGGTGCAGTTATTTGAGTTATAGCTTCATGAAATTCTGGATCAAAAGAATCTCCAATCTTAGTAGTTGTAGAGCTTAAACCACTAGATTTCAAAACTTCAAAAAATTTATTGTAAATTAATTTAAATCCATCTACGTCAATCTTTTTAGCTCCCTTATCTATTTGATTGTTTGCTCTATTAAAATCATCCAATACTGGAATCAAAGAGGTAATTACTTCTTGATTTGCAGTTTTGAATAACTCTAATCGCTCTCTTGAGGTTCTCTTTTTAAAATTTTCAAATTCAGCAAATAGTCTAAGAAACTTTTCTTTTTCTTGCTCATACAATTGATTTGATTCCTCAAGTTTTGATTCAAAACTTTGGTCCTTTGTTACCTTCTTTACCCTCTTTTTTTGACTAGGGTTTTTTTTCTTAGATGTTTTTGCTCCTTTTGTCGCCATTAAATAATTTTAAATATGACTATACAAAAGTACTGCCAGACTCAATTGATGTCAAAATGTCATTTATTTACCCAATTAAATCGTTTATTGCTTTTTTAATATCTGAATACTTAAAAGAATAGCCATAATCGATTACCTTATTTGAGCTTACCCAGTGGCTGTCCAGAACAAGATTACTCATTTCTCCAGCTACTATTTTTATTAAAAAACTGGGGATGGGTGGTAAGAAATAAGGCTTCTTTAGCGAATAAGAAAGTGCTGACATTAATTTGGTTTGGTTTACGGGGTTAGGGGCAACAGTATTGAATACACCTTCCCATTTATCCAGAATTGCTTTAAGAAAAATTCCAAGCAAATCATCCATATGAATCCATGATTGACCTTGAGTGCCATCTCCAAATGCTGCCCCCAATCCCAAATAGGTCGGTATTTTAAGAGTTCCTAAAACCCCTCCTTTTTTAGATAATACTAATCCAATTCGAAGTTTTGCAATTTTAACTCCTTCGGAACGAAAACTATTTACTTCTTTTTCCCAATCAAAAACCACTCTTTCCATAAAGGAAGTTGGATTTATTTTTGCTTCCTCATTAAAATTATAATCAAAATCTGAGGGATAAATACCTATTGCTGATGCACTTACTAACTGCTTTACTTGATGGCTTTCTTTCACACTTTTTAAACCATTCAATAAGATTTGGGTAGAATTTATTCTACTTGAGTATATCTCATCCTTATAGGTTTTTGTCCATCGCCTTGAAACTGTGGAACCTGCAAGATGGACAATTGTATCAACCTCTGAGAAACATTCTGAATCAATTTGATTATGGTTCCAAAAAAAACCATTTGCCCCTTTTAAAGAATTTATTTTTGATTTTCTAGTAGTTAAGTAGTTAACCTCAAATCCCTCGTATATTAATTTTTGTGTCAATTCTCTTCCAATCAGTCCTGTAGCACCTGTAATCAAAAGCTTCATTCTTTTTTGGATAAAAGTAGTTAATTATGGTTTGACTGCTCTCAAGATTTCTCGTTTTCCTGGAGGTCCAGAAAGACGTTCTACATCAAAACCAACCTTTTGCAAACCTCTTCTAACAGATCCTTTTGAGCAAAAACTAATCCACACTCCTCCGTGATCAAGTAATTCAAAACATTTTTTCATCCATTTAATGTCCCATAAATTTGGCTGAGCGTGAGCACCAAATGCGTCATAATAGATGACATTATATAATTTTTTTGGTTCAAAAGTTTCAAAAAATATTTTATGTTTTATTAAGCTGTATTTGGAAGTGAGTTGATTAACCTTCCCCCATGGAAGCTTTGAGAAATCTAAAAAAGAAAGATACTCAAATGACTCAAAAAAGTTATTATAGTTTAAACGTTCGATATCATTAATTTTCAGTGGATAAGCTTCAAGACTAGTGTAGGTGATCTCTGTTTTTTTGTCTAATTGATTCAAAAAACTTAGAAAAGCAATCAAGCCTGTTCCATAGCCCATTTCTAAAATAGAAGCGTTAACATCTGGATTAGATTTTTGCCAAAATCGAAGTCCTTTTTTTAAATAAATAAATTCTGACTCTGCAATTGCTCCGTGAAGTGAATGATAAGTTTCATTCAAAGAATCGATTCGAAGAGTACATGAACCATCTTTTGTGCGAACCCAACTTTTCTTCAAATGCATCCTGAATATTTAATAAGTAAATAAAAACCAATTTAAATATTCAAATTATCTAAAATTGATCAAAAAATGAATAATTATAAGTAAATATTGAAGGTTTAATTTGGAAAAAAATTAATTTTACTTTTATAATTCACCATTAAATGAATATTACTGAAACCAAAAATTCAAAAATCAACAATATTAATTTTGATAAACTATCTTTTGGACAAACTTTTACTGATCATATGTTTTTATGTCACTTTCGAGAAGGAACTTGGCAAACACCTGAAATCAGTCCATACAAACCTCTAATATTAGACCCTTCGGCAAGTGTTCTTCATTATGGACAAGCCATATTTGAGGGAATGAAGGCTTTTAAAGACAATGACGATCAAGTATGGTTATTCCGCCCCGAAGAAAACTTTAAAAGACTCAATTGTTCTGCTAAACGATTACAGATTCCTGAATTTCCTAAATCTTATTTTTTTGAAGGTTTGAATAAGCTATTATATCTAGATAAAGAATGGATAAAGTCTGGTCAAGAAAATTCACTCTACATCCGCCCTTTTGTGTTTGCAAGTCAAGCAAGCGTTCAAGCTTCTGCTGCAAATGAATATATTTTTATGATTATTTGTGCTCCAGTAAAATCCTATTATAATGGTGGTGAAATTAATGTATTGATAGCTGAAGATTATAGTAGAGCAGCCAATGGAGGTGTTGGGTTTGCAAAAGCTGCTGGAAATTACGCTGCTCAATTTTATCCTACCTCTGAAGCCTTAAAAAAGGGATTTCAACAGATTATTTGGACAGATGCTGACACCCACCAATATATGGAGGAGTCTGGGACAATGAATATTTTCTTTAAAATTGATGATATCCTTGTTACAAGTCCAACAAATGATCGAATACTAGATGGTATTACGAGAAAAAGTATTATCGATTTAGCAAAACATCAAGGAATTAAAGTCGAGGAACGTCCCATAAAAGTTGAAGAAATTAAGTTAGCTCATCGAGAAGGAACCTTAAAAGAAATTTTTGGAACAGGAACTGCGGTTGTCGTTCTTCTAATTAATTGCTTTTCTCACCAAAAAGAGAATTATAAATTACCCAATGATACTTCATTAGCTAATTTCTTGAAAAAAACTTTAATGGATATACAATATAATAAGTCAGAAGATCACTTTAATTGGAGAAAAACCATCGTTTAATCCTGGTCAAGAATTTTTTTTAAGTTGGGTTTAAAATAATTAGGACATTTCATCACCTTTCCATCTTCTCTGTAAATTGGTTTCCCCTTTTCATCTAACTTACTCATATTACTTCTTTGAATTTCATTAAAAATAGCTTCTATTTTGTCTTGAAAGCCATGAGATATTATTGTACCGCAGAGAATATATAACATATCACCCAAGGCATCACCAACTTCAACAAGGTCACCTTCTCTAGCAGCATTGAAATATTCTTCATTTTCTTCTTTCATTAAATTAAATCTCAATTTAGAAACATGATCAGGTATATCTACAGTGGGTTTGTGTTCTATTCCTAAGCCATAGGCATCATGAAAAGAAGTAACATCAGTAATCGGTTTATTTAACATATTGTTATTGAATGTTTATGGATTATTTATTTCTAAATTAGTCAAAAAAATATAAGATGTTTTCAATTGGGCAGTTAATCTTCGCTTCTTGTTTTGTTATTTGTTTTGTATTGATTGTAGGTCTTTCCTACAAAACTGACAAGAAGTTTCAACCAAACTATTTCAAGGGGAGTTATAAAGTTTTGATTGGCTTCTTTGTCGCCTTCAGCACACTTTTATTAATCAAATATCTAACTCAAAAATGAGAGTCCTAATCTTTATTTTCATCGGTGGTGGCTTAGGAAGTATTTTTCGTTTCCTTATAGGCAAATTTATTGAGGCCTCTAAAGGTAGTTTTCCTTGGTCCACACTAATTGCAAATTTTTTAGGGTGTATTATTATTGGTATTTTACTAGGTTGGGGAATGAAAAACCAAACTTTTCGGTCTGACCTATACTTATTTATGACCGTTGGTTTTTGTGGTGGACTTACTACGTTTTCTACATTCAGTATTGAAAACATGCTTTTTCTTAAATCCGGAGACTACTTCAGTTTTATAGTTTATTCACTTTTGAGTTTAATTGGTGGTATTTTATTTGTTGGTTTGGGTCATATGTTATTTAAATTTTCAACCTAACACTCTTTTTTTTGTTTATTTCATAATTTTTTAATCTATTTTTTTATATACCCTAATTTTTAGGGGGTCAAATATTAAAATTAATAAAAATAAAAAAACATACCCCTTATTTTGTGTAGGTTAGAATTTAGATAACTTAATTTTGACACTTAACTAAAATATTATATTAATGAAAAAAATCAATTCTATCATCGCACTTGCAGTCTTACTATTTCTTTTAAGCCCTGCATTAATCAATGCTCAAGAGGAAGAAGATAGTACCCCTGAGCCAACATTTAACTTTAGTGGTACTGTAGACACATACTTTAGAGCTAGTTTTACTGAAGATCCAGTTGCGCCGGGGACATCTTTTGCTAATCTTAATGGTTTTGCATTAGGTATGGCCAATTTTATCGTTTCTTACGAGGGAGAAAAGTCTGGATTTGTTGCAGATGTTGTATTTGGGCCTAGGGGTTCCGATGCAGTCTTTGGATCAGTCGGAAACTCTTCTGAGCTTGTAAACCAATTATATGCTTATTATAACCTAGCTGAGGGTGTAACAGTAACTTTAGGAAACTTTAATACATTCTTAGGCTATGAAGTTATATCACCCGCTGCAAACTTCAATTACTCAACTTCCTACATGTTTTCTTACGGGCCATTTTCTCATACCGGTATGAAACTAGATTTTTCTGTTTCTGATGATGTTTCAATAATGTTAGGTGTTTTTAACCAAACAGACCAAACAGAAGCAAATTACGATAGATATACCGCTTTTGGTGCTCAACTTGGACTTTATGGCCAATATATCAATCTTTTGGCTGGTGAAGATTATACACAAATTGATTTTACTGGAGGATTTGACCTTAGTGACAGTGTTTTCTTAGGAATCAACGCCACCTCTGCATCCCTTGCAGGTGATACTGGTTTCGCAGGTGTTGCTCTTTACCCGCAATTAACAGCATCTGACAACTTTGCAATAGGATTACGTGGGGAATTTTTCTCTGAAACAGATGGATTTGGAGCTTTAGTCTCTGATGGTGATGCAGATAACTTTTCCCTTACCTTAACCGGTAGCTTTACTTCAGGAAATTTCATGTTCAAACCTGAATTCAGAATAGATAGTGCTTCTTCTGAAATATTTACTATTTCTCCAACAGAAACTTCAGACAGCTTAGCGTCATTTGTAATGGCAATGATCTATTCATTTTAATCTAAAACCAGGAAATTATGTTTATAAAAAAATCAAAATTTATACAAGAATGAAAAAAATAGAAGCAATAATTAGAAAATCAAAGTTTGAAAAAGTTAAAGAAGCTCTTCATAATGTGGAAGTAAACTTTTTTAGTTACTGGGATGTTACAGGTGTCGGAAATGAAAAAGAAGGACATGTTTACAGAGGCATTTCTTATAGTACATCTGAAATACAGAGACGTTATTTATCTATAGTAGTAAATGATGATTTTGTCCAAACTACTATAGATGCAATTATAAATTCTGCAGCCACAGATAAAATAGGAGATGGAAAAATCTTTATCCTTCCTGTAGAGGATGCTTACCGTATCCGCACGGGAGAAAAAGGCGGAAAATCACTTAACTAAAATCTAAATTTAAAAATAAAAATTATGGAAAGTACCGCTTTATTTACAGCAAATAATGTATGGATGATGATCTGTACAGCTCTGGTCTTTTTTATGCACTTGGGATTCTCTTTTTTAGAAATTGGACTCACAAGGCAAAAGAATGCCGTCAATATTTTATTTAAAAACTTTTTTGTAATCACTTCCGGTCTTTTAATCTATTGCATCGGAGGGTTTAATTTAATGTACCCTGGATTTGAAGAAGGAGCTATGGGTATTCTCAAGTTTGCCGGTTTTGGAATCACAGCTCCCGAGGGTGGTATGACCATTGAATATGCTAGCGCAGGTTACACTTGGTGGACTGATTTTCTCTTCCAAGGTATGTTTGCTGCCACTGCCGCTACTATTGTATCAGGAGCAGTAGCAGAGAGAATTAAATTGAATAGTTTTATGCTATTTTCAATCCTCTATGTTGGCTTAGTTTATCCAATTATAGGTTCTTGGAAATGGGGTGGTGGATTTTTAGACCGATGGGGTTTTTATGATTTTGCTGGTTCCACTTTAGTACATTCTGTTGGTGGTTGGGCCGCTCTAATATCAGTTTATCTTCTTGGGGCACGTATAGGAAAATTTGGAAAAGACGGAAAGCCGAATGCAATTCCTGGGCACAATATCCCATTAGCTGCTGCAGGTGTTTTAATCCTTTGGCTAGGGTGGTTTGGGTTTAACGGTGGATCAGTGCTATCAGCTGACCCTGAACTTACTTCCTTAACTTTAGTAACAACCTGCCTTGCTGCTGCCGCTGGGGGGGTTTCTTCTGCTCTCTTTTCAAATATAATGTATAAAAATTTTGACCTCACTATGTTTATGAATGGCGTTTTAGGAGGACTTGTAGGTATCACAGCTGGCGCAGATCAAATGAGTCCTACAGACGCCATTTTTATTGGAGGCATTGCAGGTGTAATTATTGTTCTAGGAATTTCATTTATCGATAAACTTAAGTTAGATGATCCTGTAGGTGCTATTGCAGTTCATCTAATATGTGGGATATGGGGAACTCTTGCTGTTGGTATTTTTGGAGCTTTGGCAAGTGTTGACCAATTAATCATTCAATTAATAGGGGTTGGAATTGTTGGTGCATTTTCATGTATTTCTGCCTTTCTAATTTTATTTATTATAAAGAAAACTATTGGTCTTCGGGTAGAAGCAGATGAA
Source organism: Flavobacteriaceae bacterium (assembly GCA_029268555.1). GTDB lineage: Bacteria > Bacteroidota > Bacteroidia > Flavobacteriales > Flavobacteriaceae > MS024-2A. The sequence goes on along the minus strand of JAQWNN010000065.1, from coordinate 15,078 downwards.
GAACTTAAGGGGCTAGATTTAATGGAACATGGGATGGATGCATATTCTGATTTTCGTTTAAATCAACATTAGTATTTTAAAATTCAACCATAATCAATAATGATTTGTTTTGGCACCTCCTGAATATAAATTCAGGGGGTTTTTTATGGAGTATCAAATAAATACAAAAAATAGTTCAATTAGTAAAAACTGTAGTAGATTTAGTAAAATAAAAAAGAAAGCTTTACAAGCTACCTAACTTGATATTATCAACAAGAAAATCAAAAAAATGAAACGTCTTGTTTTACTAATGCATTGTCCTGACAAAAAAGGAATAATTGCCTCAGTCACAAATTTTGTTCATCAACAAAATGGAAATATTGTTTATATAGACCAATATGTAGATCGTATTCAGAGCACATTTTTTATGCGTATTGAAGTTGAAGGAAATTATAATCTATCAAATTTTGAACTATTCAAAACTAGTTTTGAAAATGAACATAGTAGTATTTTTCAAATCTCATGTAGTTTTTATTTAGCAGATATTTTACCTAAAATGGCTGTATTTGTCTCTAAATACGACCATTGTCTTTATGATATTTTAGCTCAACAAAGATCGGGTAAACTCTCATGTACCATACCTTTCATTATTAGTAATCACATGGATTTAGAACCAATTGCAAAACAATTCGGTATTCCATTCTATTACATACCGATCACTAACAACAGTAAAGAAAAAGCAGAGCAAAAACAATTGATTTTACTTAAGAAATATGAGGTTGATTGTATTGTACTAGCGCGTTATATGCAGATTCTTTCCTCTCGTATTATTGAAGTATACCCATCAAAAATTATAAATATTCATCATTCCTTTTTGCCAGCCTTTCCTGGAGCAAAACCTTATCACTCCGCATTTCAGAGAGGTGTAAAAATAATTGGGGCTACGAGTCATTACGTAACAGAAGAATTGGATGCTGGTCCAATAATAGAACAGGATATAATTCGAGTATCACACGGACATGAGGTAAAAGACTTTATTTTAAAAGGACAGGATTTAGAACGAATTGTATTGTTAAGAGGATTAAAATTGCATTGCGAACGAAAAATAATGACTTACAACAATAAAACTATTGTTTTTAACTAGTTTTTAGACAAGAAAAAATCTAATAGCTCACTATTAAATCTTTCAGGTTGGTCAATATTAACAACGTGACCTGATTTCTGAAGAGTAAGCAGTTTTGAATATTGATGAATTTTTACAATTTCCTTTACAAAAGGTAAAAACATATAATCTTGGCTACCCATTATATAAAGGGTGTGAATTTTAATTTCTCGATTTCTTATTCTTTCTAATAAAGGGAGTAATTTAGCTGTTAATTTATACCATCTTCGAAATTCGTTTTCAGAAAGTTTCTTAGCTTCACGTATAAATAATGCTCTTGATTTTCTATGATTTCTGTAGGGCATTATTACATAGGCGAAAAAAGTATATATCCATATGAAAGGAAGTATACTTTGCGTAAGCTTTCCAAAAAACATAAGTATCCTCGACTGAAAATTTAAATTCAGAATTGCTCCCCCTAGACCAATTTTTTCGATACGCTCCGGATGAGACTGAATCATTTTTTGGATTATAATACTACCCAAAGAAATACCAACAAAATGTGATTTTTTAATTTTTCGGTGGTCCAATACCTCAATTATATCATTAATTATTAAATCGAAGGAATAATGTAGTTCTTCAGAAAGAATTTTAGACTTCCCGTGTCCCCTAAGGTCGATTAACATAATATTAAAATAGCCTTTAAAAAAACGAACTTGATTAAACCAAATGGTGGAATTTCCTCCAGCACCATGAATAAAAGTTATCCACTTTTTAGAATTATTTTCAGCTTTATAGGAGGTGTAATGCAACACTAAAGTAGACCTTTTTGAAATAAATAAATAGCCATTTCTTCTTGAAGCTTTTTAGCTTCATTCATTGCAGCCTCAGCGAAATCAATATCCTTCGACTTGTAAATTATTCCTCTTGAAGAGTTGACCAAAAGACCGCATTGATGATTCATGCCATCTTGCGATACAGCTTCTAAACTACCTCCTTGGGAACCAATACCAGGTACTAATAAAAAAGCATTTGGTATAATTTTTCTAATTGAAGCTATGGATTCTGATTTGGTAGCGCCAACGACATACATAAGCCTTTCTGAACCATTCCAATTCTGACTGGTCTTTATTACTTTTTCATATAAGTTTTCACCCTCTGATTCAGTTAACTGAAAATCAAAAGCTCCAAGATTTGATGTCAATGTTAGTAAAATCGCATACTTATTTTCAAAGGTTAAGAATGGCTCTACAGCATCTTTACCCATGTAGGGTGAAACAGTTACAGCATCTACATCATAGGTTTCAAAAAAAGCTTTAGCATAGCGTGAAGCAGTATTCCCTATATCTCCTCGTTTAGCATCAGCAATAATGAAATGATTTGAATAATTTTGATTAAGATATTTGATAATCTTACCAAAAGAGATCAATCCTTGAACTCCATAAAATTCAAAAAAAGCTAAATTAGGTTTGTAGGCTACGGCGAAGGAATGAGTTACATCTATAATCTCTTTAGCAAAAGCAAAAATTGGGTCTTCAGTATTCTTTAGATGATTGGGGATTTTTTCTATATCGATATCAAGTCCGATACATAGAAAAGATTTTTTAATTTTAATTTGTTCAAAAAGATTTTCTTGTGTCATAATACTTCACCGGCTTCTTTAAGTTTTTCTGTATTATGATGTAATTGAAGCTCATCTATCAATTTTTGAATATCGCCATTGATTATATTAGGCAAATCATAAAGAGTTAGTCCGATTCTATGATCCGTAACCCTTCCTTGAGAGTAATTGTATGTTCTTATTTTTGCTGAGCGATCACCTGATGAAACAAGCGAATTCCGTTTCTCCGAATCAGAAGCCAATTTTTTAGACAATTCAAGCTCATAAAGTCTTGACCGTAATACTTTTAAAGCTTTATCTTTATTTTTATGTTGCGATTTTTGATCTTGGCACTGAGCAACTATGCCAGTAGGTTCATGAGTTAATCTCACTGCTGAATAGGTTGTATTAACTGACTGGCCACCAGGTCCAGAGGAACAGAAATAATCAATTCGAACCTCGTTCATGTCAATTTCAATATCAAATTCTTCTGCTTCAGGTAAAATCATTACAGTAGCTGCAGATGTGTGCACCCTCCCTTGGGTTTCAGTTTGGGGAACGCGTTGAACTCTGTGAACGCCAGATTCATATTTCATAGTTCCATAAACATCCTCTCCAGACACTTCAAAAATTACTTCTTTAAAACCTCCAGCAGTTCCTTCACTTGAATCTACAAAACTAACTTTCCAGTCTTGTGACTGTGAATATTTAGTATACATTCTATATAAGTCTCCAGCAAATATACTGGCCTCATCCCCGCCTGTTCCAGCCCTAATTTCAACAACTACATTTTTTGAATCTTCGGGGTCTTTTGGAATTAGTAAAAATTTGATTTCATCTTCTAATTTAGAAATACTTTCTTTAGCTGTATCCATCTCCATTTTGGCCATTGATAGCATTTCATCATCACTCTCTACTTTTAGAATCTGTTCAGCCTCCTTAAAATTAGAGACTAGTATTTTATAGGACTTTGTTCTCTCCATTAATACCGTAAGGTCTTTATACTCCTTGTTTAGATCTATATAGCGCTTTTGATCAGATATAATATCAGGCTGAATGATCAAATCTGAAACCTCATCAAAGCGTTGCTGGATTATTTGAAGTTTGTCTAACATATAAATACAAATTTACAAATTGTAAAGGGATTATGCTTCTTATTTATCAATCACAATTCTAAAGTTGAAATCTAAAAGATCTTTCATTTTAACAGACAAAAAAGAGGGTAATTCAATGTCAAAATCTGAGGGTGTTAACTGAAATTTACCAAAGAATTCATATTTTATATCTGATTCAATGATTTTAGCATTTATGATTTTATCGATAGTTACCCCATGAAATATAAGCGAGCCAATAAATGAAATATTATCAGAATCATATTTTATTTGTTCTGAATAAAATTTTACTTCAGGGTATCGTAGTGCATCTAACACCTCTAATGAATGTGAATCCCTTCCAGAATTATTACTGTCAAAATCCCTAACATAGGCTAAAAGTGCAATTTTATTAAACTCTCCAGAAACCTCTTCTGCAAGTACAATCCCTTTAATTTTTTTATTAATTCCATCCCAATCATGCAACAGATGTTTTCCTGAATATTCGATAAATGACGACTTATTATCAATATTTAGTCTAACTTCTTGAGCAAAACTTGTGAATTGTAAAAAAATAAATAGTGTAGATATTCTAGAAAACATATAATTAAAATTTAAAAACAAGAATTGCTGCGGCATAACTTCCAAAAGCTGTGTAAGCTGATAATTTATGTAATTTCCTGTTACTATTTGAAAATATATTTGTCATAACCATTGATGAAAAATGAACAGTTGCAAGGTACTTATGAGCCTTTGCTGAGCTAAATCCCTTGATTTTTTTATTGATTAATGGAGGTGGTGAAAAAAGAGACAAACCTGCCCCGGTAAAATAACTAATTGAAGTTAAATGTCCAACGGTCTTATGAAATTTATAATTCGAATAATTTCCATTATATAGTTGAACACCTATTATTCCCTGAGCAATAAATCCTGCGAGTGTTACAAAACCAATAGCTTGGTGGGCTTTTAGCATTTTTCTTCTAATCCTCAATTCTTTCTCACGTTGTTCAATATTTAATGGTGACCATTTTATTTTTCTCATAAGGCCCTTTTCTCCCCATAGAATGCGCTGTGTGAATATCATCCTTTTTGGTAATAGTTCTGTTTTACTCTTTTCAGATTCTTCATCAAGTATTTGAAAAAGATCATCTTGCGAAAAAACAGAGGTTGAAAAAAAAAGGAAGATGATTAAAACAGAAAAAGGATTAATAATAATTTTTTTAAAAATATTCATAAGATTCATTCGCAGTTTTTATAGTTAGCCTTTTTTTTGTTGAAGCCTCTACCCTACCAACAATTTGAGCATCGACATCAAAACTCTTTGATATAGAAATTATTTCCTCTGCAAAAGTCTGAGGCATATAAAATTCCATGCGATGGCCCATATTAAACACTTGATACATTTCGTGTCCTGTAGTACCAGATTCTTTTTGGATTAAATCAAAGAGAGGTGGCGTTGTAAAAAGTGAATCTTTAATAATATGAAGATTATCAATAAAGTGCAATATTTTGGTCTGTGCACCCCCGCTACAATGGATCATACCATGTATTTCAGATCGATCAATAGACTGAAAAATTTGATTAACTATAGGTGCATAGGTCCGAGTTGGGGATAAAATTAATTTACCAATATTTAACGGCATGTCTTCAAAAAGATCAGTAAGCTGTTTTGAGCCTGAATAAACAAGGTTTTCTGGTAAAATAGGATCAAAACTTTCTGGATATTTAACAGCTAAATCTTTTGAGAATACATCGTGACGTGCTGAAGTTAATCCATTACTCCCCATTCCTCCGTTGTATTCCTTTTCGAATGTTGCTTGGCCTGAAGATGAAAGACCAACAATTACGTCTCCTTCTTGGATATTAGCATTGTCAATAATATTTTTTCTAGGTATGCGGGCTGTAACTGTAGAGTCAACTATAATACTTCTTACCAAATCGCCCACATCAGCAGTTTCCCCTCCAGTACTAAAAATAGATATCCCCCACTTATTTAGATTTTCTAAAAGTTCCTCAGTGCCTTCAATTATCGCCCCAATAACTTCACCAGGAATATGATTTTTATTTCTACCAATAGTTGAGGAGAATAATATATTTTGTGTTACACCCACACACAATAAATCATCAATATTCATAATTAACGCATCTTGTGCAATGCCTTTCCAAACCGATAAGTCTCCTGTTTCTCTCCAGTACATATAAGCCAAAGAGGATTTTGTTCCTGCACCATCCGCATGCATGACTATTGCATGGGAATCACTATTAGTTAAAACATCCGGAATGATTTTACAAAAAGCTTTAGGATAAAGTCCTTTATCTAAATTCTTTATAGCCTTATGAACATCTTCTTTTTGGGCCGAAACTCCTCTATGGGAATATCTCTCTGACATATTTATAATTTATTCAAAAATACAGCTTTTGAATAAAGTTAATTTGCTTGAGCAGTTATACTTATTAACGAACAAAAAACATCTCCCGATATTTAGCAAGAGGCCATAAGTTATCTTCTACTGTAAGTTCTAATTTATCACATTGATAACGAATATCTGAAAGGAATGGTATTACCGTATCTGCATATTGTATTGCTCTTTTATGAAAATCTAAAATTGCATTTGCTCTCTTTCTAGCATTAATCATAAGGGTAACACCCTCATTTATCCCCGCTATATGATCAGAAATTTGTTCTAAAATAATCAACTGTTCACTTGCAAGTTTTTTATATGAAGTTCCATAAATTTCTTTCAACCCTTGGATGTTTGTAATCAATAAATTTTGATATCTAATTGCAGTAGGAATAATATGATTTCTAGCCATATCTCCTAAAGTACGAGACTCAATCTGAATATTAGATATATAAGCCTCTAGGTCTACTTGATATCGCGCCATTAATTCTCTTTCAGATAAAATTTCTAAGTTCTTAAAAAGATCCATTGATTTTGTAGTAATATAACTGTGAAGGATTTTAGGTGTAGCCACTTGATTCGCATGATCAATCCTTTTCTCTTTTTTTGAAAGCTCTGGTTTTATTGAGAATATAGTTTCTCGTAGTACATTAAAAATAGCATCGTCCTTTTTCATCTTTTTAGATTCAATAAGCTTATCTACAGCTATTTTAAAACCAATTAATTGTTCAGTAACTATAGCGTTCAAAACAGTGATTAATTTTGAGCAATTCGATTTTGAACCGACCGTTCTAAATTCAAATTTATTTCCCGTAAAAGCAATTGGGGATGTCCTATTACGATCCGTATTATCTAACAATATTTCTGGAATTTTTCCAATAACATTTAATTTTAAATCTGTTTTTTCTTCAGGAGATAATTTTCCTTTTGAAACATTTTCAAGATCATCCAAAACACCCAACAGATACTGGCCTATAAAAATTGAAAGATCTGATGAAGGTGCTTCATTAACCCCGATTCTTAAATCATTACTTGCAGAAACTGTAGATGCTTTGATTAAATCTTTATGATTTAAAACTCCCGCCAGCGTATTTATGAAAAAAGAAAGAAATTGTAGATTACTCATTGGAGTTTTTCCTGGACTAAGTAAGTTTATTCCACTATTAGTGTTTAAAGACCAATTGGTATGTTTGCCAGAACCATTAATTTTATCAAAGGGTTTTTCATGAAAAAGAACTTGGAAATTATGTTTATAAGCTACCTTATTCATAAGATCCATTAAAAGTGTATTGTGGTCTACTGCGAGATTAGCATTTTCAAAAACAGGAGCAATCTCATATTGACTTGGGGCTGCTTCATTGTGCTTGGTTTTTAGAGGAATTCCAACTAATGAACATTCTCGCTCAAGTTCTGATAAAAAATCACTCACTCTTGATGGGATCGAACCAAAATAATGATCATTTAATTCTTGACCCTTAGAAGGGGCATGCCCTAAAAGTGTTCTTCCTGTTAGAATTAAATCAGGTCGTGTTAAAGCAAGACTGCGATCAATTAAAAAATATTCCTGTTCCCAGCCCAGTATTGCGGTAACCTTAGAAATATTTTTATCAAAATATTGGCAAATTTCTGTTGCCGCATCGTCTAGTTTTTGCAATGATTTTAAAAAGGGAGTTTTATAATCTAATGCTTCTCCTGTATACGACACAAAAATAGTTGGAATGCAAAGTGTTTTGTCAAAAAGGAAAGCAGGAGAGCTTGAATCCCATGCAGTGTATCCTCGCGCCTCGAATGTATTACGTATTCCTCCACTAGGAAAACTAGAAGCATTAGGGATTTGTTGTACCAACTGATCGCCATCAAATTTTTCGATCTGATCCCCTGAAATATCTAAATCAAAAAATGATTCGTGTTTTTCTGCGGTAGTACCAGATAAAGGCTGAAACCAGTGTGTGTAATGGGTTACACCTTTAGAAACTGCCCAAGACTTCATTGCAGAGGCAATCTGGTCAGCAAGTGAAGCTTCTATTTGAGTTCCCTTTTCAATACAAAGTTGTATTTGTCTAAAGGATTTATCACTGATAAATTTTTGAAGTTGTTTATTATTAAAAACATTTGAAGCATACTCTTCAGAATCACCATTTCTTTTTTCAAATACTTTAGGTGATTCAGATAATTTTACTAGACTTTGTTTGCGTAAGGTTTGCATTTTTAATAGTGGGTATGAATTATGAAATAAAGTTAGTGATTTTGAATTTTTTTCATTCATTTCTATAAAAATTGCTAAAAAAAAAGTTTTACCCATATAAAAATAGGGTGTTCATAAAAATTAATTATTGTTGATTTCTTTAAGCTATTCTTTAGGGGGGGGGTTGTTTAAAATTTTATTTTTGATAAATTTATAAAGTCATGAGTAAAACAAAATTAGAATACATATGGTTAGATGGTTACAAACCAACAGCTAACTTAAGAAGTAAGACAAAAATAGTTGAAAATTTTGGAGGTAAATTAAAAGACTGCCCAATGTGGTCATTTGATGGAAGCTCAACGCAGCAAGCTGTAGGAGGTTCATCAGATTGTCTCTTGAAACCAGTTGCAGTACATCCAGATCCTGTTCGGAAAAATGCATTTCTTGTTATGACAGAAGTTCTTAATGCTGACGGAAGCGCACATAAATCAAACGGGAGAGCTACTATTGATGATGATGATGATGATTTTTGGTTTGGTTTTGAACAAGAATATTTTTTATGGGATCCTGAAACTAATTTACCATTAGGTTTTCCAAAAGATCAAACTCCTCAAGGTCAATTCTACTGTTCAGTTGGTGGAAAAAATGCCTTTGGGAGAGATATTATGGATGAACACCTTGATATTTGTTTAGAAGCTGGAATAAATGTCGAGGGAACTAATGCAGAAGTAGCTGCTGGTCAATGGGAATTTCAAACATTTGCGAAAGGAGCAAAACAAGCAGGAGATGAAATGTGGATTGCAAGGTATCTTCTTGAAAGAACTGCTGAGAATTATGGATTAGCTATAGAATATCATCCTAAACCATTGGGTAATACAGATTGGAATGGTTCGGGTATGCATGCTAATTTCTCAAACGAAATACTTAGAACTTGTGGATCAAAAGAAACATATGATAAAATTTGTGAAGCTTTTAGACCTGTAGTAAAAGAACATATAGATGTATATGGTGCTTACAACGATCAAAGACTTACAGGGGAACATGAAACACAATCAATTGATGAATTTAGTTTTGGTGTTTCAGATCGGGGAGCATCGATTAGAATTCCCATTATGACGGTAGAAAATGGTTGGAAAGGCTGGTTGGAAGATCGAAGACCTGCTTCAAACGGAGATCCTTATAAAATTGCATCTCGAATTATTAAAACGGTTAAATCAGCTAATATTTAAATATTTTTTAAAGTATGATTACATCTCGATGCAATAGTATTGAGATGTTTTTTTTTAAAATAGTTTACCAATAAAAACTAAGTAGACAATAATTAGAATAATACCTTCAATTCTACCAAATTCAAGTTTTTTATTTAAAAATAAAAGTGGAAGTAAGAGAAATGCGACGGATATCATCCAAATAAGATCATTATTAACAAACCCTTGATCTAAATTTGTTATCGGGGCTATAATTACTGTAATTCCGATAACCCCAAGCATATCAATAATATTTGATCCTATTAAATTACCAATAGAAATCCCTTTTTCTTTATTAATAATAGCAATAATTGAAGTTGATAATTCTGGAATACTAGTCCCAAAAGCAATAATTGATACACTTATAATTCTCTCACTTATGCCTATTTGGGAGGCTAAATTTACTGAGCCTTTAATAAGAACTTCTGAGCCGAGCCATAAAAAAAAGGCTCCGAACAACATAAGAGAGAATATTTTAGAAAAAGAAAAGTCAGAAGTAAAAGAATTTACTTCACTATCATCAATTCTATTTCTTTGGAAGAAAAACAAAAAAATAAAATAAATTATCAATAATATTAGCAAAATTATTCCGTCCATTTTACCAAGAGAATTGTCTTTACTAACAAGAAAAACGAAAATTAATGTAACAACCATCATTACTGGCCAATCAATTTTATAGAATAACTTGTCTACTTTGATTGGGGTAATAATAATTATTATTCCCAAAACTAAAGCTATGTTTGCAAGATTAGAACCTATGACATTCCCTAATGCTAAATCCGGATAATTCATTAACGCAGCTTGAATACTTACAATAAATTCAGGTGCTGAAGTTGCAATTGAAACCACAGTCATTCCAACAATAAACTTAGGTATGTCCATTTTTAATGAAAAGGCAATTGATCCATCAAAGAGCAACTCACCACCCTTTATGAGTAAGACTAATCCAATACAAATCGCAATAAAATCCATTCAAAAAAAATGCAAGATACATTTAAGTTGATTAATAATTTTACTCTTTTTAAATTGAAATGCAACAGAAAACCACATTAAATTTATTATTACTAATCATAAATAATTTCTAAACCCTTTTAATAATTTAGTAGATGCTTTTTATTGTTGGGATTAAAGGCCAAACCAAATAATAGTGAAACCCCCAAGTATCATTAACAGTGCAAATGATTTTAAAATAATTTGAATTTTCATTTAATAAAAATAAAAGGATAAATATTAATTACAATGCAAATAGCTACTGCAATAACACTGCGTTAAACTATTTCATATTTAATATCACTTGGATTTTAAGATGTTGTATAATTTAGGTAGATTGTACTGATGTAGACATAAATCAATTTAAAGTGAAAAAAATAATTATTATTTTAATCTTTATCCCATTAGTTTCTTTAGGGCAAAATATTAAAGGAAAAAAAATTTTAACAATCAAAGCAGCAGTTGGAGAATGGCAATCCTCTGTTGGGGAATATTTAAATTTAAAAACAATCTATGCACCTTACACAAAAGGGGTGTTTGATGGTATTACCAGTGGTAAGGTTCTTCCAGTTGGAGGAGATTACCCCCTTTATCATCAGGAGGATGGCAAAACTTTTGCAGATTTAGATATTGATATAATTTTACTTACGGTGGATAATGAGAAAATATATTGTAAAGCTTCAGGTGTTTTCAATTATGTTACAGAAACTTTTGAATCATTAAAATTTCAAACTCATTGGAGGTTTAGAACATCTAGTGAAAAGTATAAATATCTTAATGACGTAATAGCAATTGGATTTGGTTCAGTTTTACCAGCTGATTCAGAATATAACTTTCAACATGACATATATGATGTATACCTAAAAGAATAGTTGAGCAATAACTGAAAAGATGAGAGAGTGGATTAAAAAATACCTTGGTTTGATTGGTTTTGGCATATGGTTAACTTGCACTTTACTCTTTTTACTAGATGAATTTATATTGAAAAAAATCTTCATTTTCAATGAGGAATTATTATTCATTGGATTTTTAATTATGGGTGGGGCTCAAACTATTCAAGATATTCTTAATGAAAAGTATTTTACAAAATATTCTGAAAAAATAAAAAATGGATTAATTGTATTTATTATTACTGTTACAATTGGATTTTCTTATTTAATAATTTTTTGATTATATAAAATTCATAGGTGTATCTATTTCATTAAGTTCTGTTACTTCTTCGTATATTGTATTTAATTAATCAATAATCATTTTTTTGAGAAAAGATTCAGTTGAATTTGAAAAATATCTAAATTTTCATAAGCTATACGGAGGAACTGGAAAACTCTTCAAATTTAAGTTTCTAGAATACAAAAAAGGATTTCTAAAACTAGAAGCTGAATTTTCTTCAACAGCTTTAAATCCAAATCAAAGTGTTCAAGGTGGCCAAATGAATTCTATGTTAGATGATGTTACTAGTTTACTTGTCATATATGAATCTGAAGGAAATTATTATCCTAACTCTACAAACCTTCATAGCATTCACCATAGACCTTTATTTGAAGGTAAGGTAATCGCTACAGCAGAAGTTATTAAAGTGGGTAAAAGAATTGCATCTATAAAAGGGGAGTTATTCAACAAAGATGGAAAACTAGCAACTACCCTCATTCATTCTGCTGTTTTAGTCAAAGCCATTTCAAATTTGAAAAAAACAAATTAGGTAAGGGTATTCTCACATCTAAAGAGAAGAATTTGTAAAGTTTATGTAGAAAAATAATAAATGGAGACTGCCAAAACCACTTTTTTCAAGAAGCCAAAGGCTATAGTGTATTTTAAAAGTTTTTTCTTATTCATATAATTAAAATCGTCCTAATAAATATCCTACTAAAAAGGATATTAGAACTAAAACTCTCATTTCAACACCTAAGCTTTTAGCAATTGACTCAACCGCATTTAAAACTGCAGCTTTTATTTTTTCTAAATCCATGGATTAAAAATAAAAATAAAATTTCATTATAAAGAATGATTAAAATAAATAAAAATTAAAAAATATTAGATTATTCTGACCCATCTAAAGAAAAGGATTTTTTATATTTATTATATATACTTAAGAAGTATTATAAATATTAAACCAATTAAAATGAGAAAATTATTAATATTAATGTTAGTTGTAAGCTTATCTGCTTGTAAAAATGTTAAGCAAGAAGCACCTCCTACAGTCGAAATAGATAAAAGTGGAGAACCAGATGGGCCTCACACTTCAACTGAATGGAAAATATGGGCTTTAAGCACAGCTGCTCCATCATTCATAGCCACAAACTGTACCGTTATTGATTCGGATGGAAAAACTATTTTAAGAGAAGGGACGAATGGATGGACTGCAATGGCTGGAAACCCAAGAGGAATGTCCGATCCTGATAATGGATGGAAAGATCCTCATGAAGCAATGCCAATGGTAATGGATACTCAAGCTATGAAATGGGCAATGGCTTATATGTCAGGCAAAAAACCTGAATTAGACCACGATGGATGGATGTATATGCTTCATGGCGACATGGGTGAGGATAACACTAAGCAACTCGTATTTAACAAGGAAGATGCAGCCGAAGGCCATTGGATTGAATCTGGTTCTCATTTAATGCTAATGCCAAAAGATCCATCTTCATTAATAGGTCAAACTACAAATTTTAACTCTGGTTCTCCTTATATTATGTTTGAGGGAACTGGCTATGATCACATTATGATTCCTCTTGAAGGATACTATGATTATCAGCCCCAAAAAAAATAATTAATTGAATAGAAACCCTCCTATACAGAGGGTTTTTATTTTATACTCATTCTGTATATCTTAGGGATATTATTAATCATAAATTAATTTATTATGAAACACCTTACTCTCTTCCTATTTCTTATTAACTCGTTAAGTTTTTCTCAATTTAATGAAATTGAACTTTTACAAAAAAAATTAATTAGTGATGAAATTACTGGAAGCAATGTGGCGTTAGTTTATAAAGAAGGTAATGTAGTTTATTTCAACATTCAAAACTCTGGAAAAGTAGGTGATAAAAACATATCTAATCAAAGTTACAAACCCTATAAGGAAACTATTTTTCCAATTTGGTCAATGTCAAAACCAATAACAACTGTAGCAACGATGATTCTTTTAGAAAGGGGTCTAATAAAGTTAACAGACAACGTATCTAAATATATTCCTGCAATGAAAAATATGAATTGTGAGACTGAAATTGGAATACAAGCCTGTAAAAATGAAATTAAAATTATAGATCTCCTGACTCACAGATCAGGCTTAGGTTATTATGGCAATCCAGGATATGGATATGGTTATACGAATACAATTAAATATGATAACCTTGAAGAATTTACCAATGACCTATCAGAAGTTGTATTGAAATATGAACCTGGATTAAAATACTTTTATGGAATAAATCAAGCGGTTCTTGGGAGAGTTATCGAGGTTGTTTCAAATCAAACTTTTTTTAAATTTTTAAAAAAAGAGTTATTCGATCCACTTGAAATGAAAGAAACAAAATTTTATTTAACTGAGGAAGAAAGGGAAAGATTCCAACCTCTTTTTATAAATACTGGAGCACTTAAAGGCTTTACTTATGAACTTAACGAATTGTCTTATAAAAAAAATAATGAGGCATATTTTGGTGGAGAGGGATTAGTATCAACTTTAGCGGATTATTCCAATTTTTGCAAAATGCTTCTAAATGGTGGCTCTTACAATGGCCATAAAATTATAAGTCAGAACAGTATTAATTTAATGACTAAAAAATATTCACAATCGTATCCAAGTGAAGAATTTGCAGATACACGAAAATTAGGTTTTTACTATGGGTTTTCTCTTTTTGTTCTAGAAAATCCAGAAATAGATAATACCAATTCTTCTAAAGGAATATTTGGATGGTCTGGCTACCATAATACTCATTTTTGGATTGATCCAGAAAAACAATTATATGCAATATTCCTTTCAAGATCAAGGCAAAGTGTTTCGAACATTGATACGCAAAAGGAATTCCGAAGGGCTGTTTATAAGTCAATAGAGAAATAATTAATTTTAATCAAATCATCGGCATATTCTCTTCATTAAGTTTATTAAGAAAGACATGGAGTAGAAATTCTTTAGTATTTAGTAAAAAAGGGTATTATATTTGCCCACTCAATAAGGAAATAATATCTGAATGGTAACCACATATATTAACATAGAAAAAAATATTAGTCTAACTTATTGTAAGTCAATATAATGGCCTCGTAGCATAACTGAATAGTGCACTTGATTACGGCTCAAGAGGTTGCAGGTTTGAATCCTGCCGAGGTCACTTTTAAACAAGGGGATTGTAGCAATACAGTCCCTTTTTTTGGTTCCTCACTTGCACACTATTTGCACACAAGTCCTGTTAAAGAATAACAACCATTAGGATCATTTACAAAATCTCAATAGTTACTGCAATGTATATGTTTTGATGGAGAATTAAAAAT
>JAQWNN010000064.1 GCA_029268555.1 Flavobacteriaceae bacterium | reverse complement strand
CCTTTTCTTGCCGTTCTTTTCCATACAGACCATTGAGCAATCATTCCAGCGTCAACCATTGCTTGAGCCGCTATATTCCAGTTTTTTTCTTTAGCTAAATATTCACTTTCTTTTCCTTCCTCTAAAACAAGTGCAATCATTGCTGTCGTTTGAGAAAATGAAAATGATGAAACTAAAAATATTAATAAAAAAAGTTTTTTCATTTTAATTGACTTATGATTTATAATGCCTTCAATATATATATAATTGTTGTGAAAGAGAAACATTTTGCATCTTGAATTATATTACTCAAATTTGATTCAAATTTTATTATATGAAAAATATTTCTGTACTCTTAATTATTATTTGCCTTTTAACTTTTAATGAGTCAATCGCTCAAGAAAATAATATAGAGTCAAAATACATCTACAAAAAAGGAGATTTTAATGGGATTGGGAAATGGTATATGGGTAGAGAAATTGCATATGTAATGGGTTTCCAAGGGATTGATTGGTTAGAAAGATTAGAACGAGAAAAGGAGGAAAAGGTCTCTACATTGATCAAAAATATGAAGATAATGCCTGAGGATATTATTGCAGATATTGGAGCAGGTTCTGGTTATCACGTATTTAGAATAGCACCACTGGCAAAAAACGGTTTGGTTTATGCTGTAGATATTCAAACTGAAATGTTAAGGGCAATTAAAAAGATAAAAAGGTCAAAAAACGCAATAAATGTTGAAACAATTCTTGGTAGTGAAAAGAGTATCAACTTACCAAAGCATTCGGTTGATAAAATTTTAATGGTTGATGTTTATCACGAGTTTAATTTCCCTGTTGAAATAATTGAATCCATCAAAAATACATTAAAACCAAACGGTAAATTATTCTTGATAGAGTACAGAGGAGAAGATTCGAGTGTGCCTATTAAAAAAATTCACAAAATGACTGAAAAACAGGCTATTAAAGAAATGGAAGCAGCTGGTTTTAAACTGAAAGAAAATATTGGTAATCTTCCATGGCAGCATTGCATGATTTTTGAAAAAGAATAAATTTGAAATTTTTAAACTGGAATCCTAAACTCAAACTGTTTCAATCGAATCAGTTTTTATAAAACTCATGCCATTGTTTTTGAATAATTTTGATTGATTTTATTAAATTTATGAACTTTTTATAAAATCAATATTTTCATGATTTAATTTGATTGTTTTTAATTGATTCTTTCCATCTTCAAAGACAGTCCAAACCATAAATACTTGATTATCGAATATTTCTAATTGAGGTACACCTGTATTTCTTCCACCATCAATTTTAGAAATTGTAATTGGTGCAGAAACTTTTCCATCTATTGATACTTTTTTTATCCTTAAATATGTTCCAACATCATCACCTTCAATATAGCTAATAAGAACTTCTTGGCCATCTAAGAAAGCAACATCTACTCTGCCGATAGCATCATGGTCATTAACTTTTATTGGGTTGCCAAAAGAAGCACCATTAGATTTTGAAAATGAAAGCTTTACTATTGGTTTTTCGTTAGACACTGTAAACCAACTGACGGCAAGATTATTTGAATAGAAGGCAACTTTAGGGCCATTAACTGGACATCCGTTTATTATCCACCCATCATTATTAACAGGAGTTGGAGCTTCCCAATTGTCATTTATTTTTCGTACAATATAAATGTCACGAACCTCTTTCTCGCTTCTGTCTCTATAAACAACTACAGGCCCTTTATTAGTATTTGCAATTGATGTCTGACAACAATCGCATGTTGCTGAATCAAGTTCATTTTCATTTATAATATCTCCATGATTTGTGATTTCGGCAAACCTTATAGTCATTGGTTTATGATGCTCATCTAACTCTTTTTCAATTGTATTTCTTCCGTCCAACCAGGTAATAAAAAACCCTTTATTATTATTTGGAATTATACTCACAAATCCATGTTCTGCTACAACACCATCGTCATGCAACACAAAATCTTTTTTTATTTTCCCTCCAGATATTTTTTGGAGACTCAAAAAAATATCATAAGTATAAGTTTCAGAGGCGGATTTCTTTAGGTAGCTTGTTAGGATTAAATCGCCATTAATTGCGTGGGAGGGAAAATCAGCCCAATTAACAAACCAGTCTGAACCATTAGCTATTGTTTGAGGATCAATCCATTTTCCATCTTTAAATTGACTGAAATTTAAGGTAGCTTCCTTCTTTGCATTAGAGGAAATCCATGATAATGACAGAGAACCGTCCCTAGAAACTAAGCTAGGCTGAGCATTACTATTCTGGTATAAAAAGGGTATTTCTTCTATTACAATATCTCGGTATTTACAAGAAAAAAAAGTTATGAAAGATAGAATAATAGTAATTTTTTTCATGTTACAATATTTTTAATTTATTGATTATTTGTTCAGAATCCCAAGCAATTGTTCCAATAATAGTCTCAACTTTTTTACCATTCTGATCAAAAATATAAGATGTTGGTAAAGAATAGACTCCCATAGTTTCATTAGGTTTAACTGATTTCAAAAAATTGAAGTTAAAATTCTTTTCATTTTTAAAAGTAGATATTTTAGAAACTGTTTCGTCTGAAACTAATAAAAAAGTATAGTTATAATCTTCTAGTATTTTTTCAGCTCTTTTTAGACTTGGCATTTCCTTAATACACGGCCCACACCATGTAGCCCAATAATTAATTACAATTCTCTTTCCTTTATAATCAGTCAAATCTACCTTTTTGTCATTTAAATCCACAAATGATGCTTTGAACTTTATGGATTCTAAATCAGAAAAGTTTTTGCTTTCAGGGATACCTGTATTACAACGCAAGAATAAGACAAGACATATTGAGTAAAGAGCAATTTTTTTCAACTTAGAATTTATTAAATATAAAAAAACCCTCCACATGGGAGGGTATAAGTTTTATTATTTTACCGTTTATCATTTAGTACTAACTATTAATTTATATATTGGTCTATACCCAAAAGCATTATTTGTTGATGCTTTCATTGTTTTGTTACCATGAACTTTTTTCAAAGTCTTATTCCAATCAGAATAATTATCTACCCCATATTGCGAATCAAATGACTTAACTGCATCGGTCCAAGTTGGATATCCATCAACTGTCATCATTGTATATTTTTCATTACTTGAAGAAGGATAGATTTTGTGTTGAACATTCCAACCAGATCTACCATAGGCATTTTTTGAAACAAGTTCTTTCATAACAGGTGTAATATATTCAACCTCATAAGCTATTTGCTTAGCTAAATCATCAGGCTTTGAATAATTTGCAACTATATAATCAAAGGTGCCAGGCACAAAGCTGTCAACCCTGTATGTGTCTCTTCTGAAAACCTCCCATTCTGCTTCTATATACTCCTGAGCAACTCCCGTAGCCTCTATTGGATTCCAATCCCAGGGAGAAGTTAAATTTTCAATACTTTTTGAACTTACTGCAATAATATAGTTATACTTGTGAGTTTCAGTTCTCCAGTTTTTTCTCCACACACTCCATCCGGTAAATGTATTTCCATTGTCCACTGCATGTTGAGCAACTTTCAAAAAATAATCTTTCATTACAGACTCAAACTTTTCACCATCATCTACTTTAACATACCAGTAATGATTTATTTGTGCTTGAGATATAAAGGAAAAAGTCAATAATAGTCCAACAAATAGGTTTTTCATTTTAATTGATTTATGGTTAATAGATTGCTAATATAAAAAACTATACAATACCTCTAACACCTGTTTTTCTTCTTTAAATTAATTAAGAGAATATACTTATGATTTAGGCTCTATAAACTATGTAAGCTTAAGTATTAAAAGAAAAATCAATTTGATCTTAGGGCAGGAAGACTAATTCTTTAAATTTTTGACTTAGAATTTTTATACTTTTATAACATGAAAAGAAATAAAGAATTTGATATAATTGTTTGGGGTGCATCTGGGTTTACAGGTAGATTAGTGGTTGCTTATTTATTCCAAAACTATGGTGTGAATGATGATCTTAAGTGGGCTATGGCTGGACGTAATAAACAAAAGTTAAAACAAGTTCGTTTAAAAGTAGCAGATAATTCAGTACCTATAATTATTGCAGACTGTAATGATGAGGTCAGTTTAAAAGAAATGACAATAAGAACTAAAGTTATTTGTACTACAGTAGGTCCTTACGCTATATATGGATCTAAACTTGTCTCTTCATGCGTTAATTACGGAACAGATTATTGTGACCTTTCAGGAGAAGTACAGTGGATGCGAAAAATGATAGACCAACACCACGAGACAGCAAACATAAATGGAGTTAAAATTGTTCATACCTGTGGTTTTGATTCTATCCCCTCAGATATGGGTGTTTATTTCACTCAAAGAGAATCGCAATCCCAAACGGGACAGTTAGCAAATAAAATACAAATGCGTGTAGCTGGAATCAGAGGAGGTATAAGTGGAGGAACATATGCTAGTTTGACTAAAGTTATGGAACAGGCATTTCTTGATAAGGAAACATATAAAGTTCTAACTAATCCTTATGGACTAAATCCAAAGGGAAAATTTGAGGGAGATGATCTACGAGATTTAAATAGTATTAAATATGACGAAGTTTCAAAAAGCTGGATAGGCCCTTTTCTTATGGCTGGTATCAATACCAAAGTTGTTCGTCGTTCGAATGCCTTGAGTGGATATATTTACGGGAAAGACTTTCGTTATGACGAGGCTTCCATTAATGGGAAGGGTCTAAAAGGAAGGATTAAAGGATATCTAACGGCTCTCGTATTATTAATAATGACAGCGAAACCAGGATCTTTTCTTAAGAAAATTACAAATAAAATTTTACCTAAACCAGGTGAGGGACCGACAGAAGAACAACGTGAAAATGGATTTTATAATTTGAAATTTTATGCAACTCTACAAGACGGTTCCAGGGCTTTAGGGAAAGTAACTGGAGATATGGATCCTGGTTATGGATCTACATCAAAGATGCTTGGTGAAGCTGCTGTTTGTTTAGCTAAGGATAATCTTTCAAATGTAAGTGGTGTTCTAACTCCATCAATAGCAATGGGTGACTTTCTTTTGAAACGATTAGAAAATAGAGCAGGATTATCTTTTAATTTTATTAAGATATAGAGGCTAGTTTATAAATCGATTATCATTACAGTACACGTAATCTTTTACCCTTCTAATGAAATATTTATGTTATTTTGGTTATACCTCTTTAAGAGATAGAATTTTTTGATTAAAAAAACAAAACATTTAAAAAGCCGATAAATTGAATTATTATGAATAAATCTAAAAAAGCAATAATTGTTGGCGCAAGTTCAGGAATAGGAAAGGCTCTTGCTAGAGAATTAGTCAAAAACAATTATTCTGTTGGAATAACAGGTAGGAGAGAGGAACTACTTTTGAAATTACAAAAGGAGCAACCTGAACAAATTCATTATGCAACCTCTGACTGCACAAAGTCAAACTCATTGGAGGATTTAGAAAAATTAACTACAAAATTGGGGGGATTAGATTTATTTATTATTAGTGCAGGTAGAGGTGCATTAAATCTAAAACTAGATTTTGATCTGGAAGATAAAATTAATAAACTGAATGTAATCGCATTTACAAGTTTAGTGAATTGGGGAATGCTTTTTTTTGAGAAACAAGGCTTTGGTCATTTAGCAAATATTTCTTCCGTAGCATCACAAAGAGGTGGTGGGTTAGCACCTGCGTATCATGCATCAAAAGCATACCAAGCAAGTTATTTGGAAGGCATGGCTCAAAGGGCAGCCCATAGTAAGTCAAATATTGATATCACAGATATACGACCAGGATTTGTCAGAACTCCAATGCTTCAGGGGAAGGAAATGTTTTGGACATCAACCAAAGAAAAAGCTGCTATTCAAATTATAAAAGCAATTAAAAGGAAAAAACGTATTATATACATTACAAAAAGATGGAGGTTTGCGGCGTGGGTTTTTAGAAAAATACCTTGGTTTATTTTTAAAAAAATGTAAAAAAATAAATGGATTAATTATTACAGATTAGGAAATTAAAAATAACTGGATCACTGACAAACTTTCATATAATTCAACTTCTTTCAATTGTTTTAGCTAAAAATCTAAAGCCAAAAAACACGACAAATACTATGGCAATTGGAACCCAATCTCCAAACTCCTGAGAAATAGGAACAGCACTCCAGTCAACATCATTTAATTCAGAATAGTCTTCGAATTCTCCTTTAACCTCTTGAATATAGAGAAATAAGGTTATTGAAATGATTTTCATTTATTTATTTATTAATCAACATGTTTAAATCTACAAAAAACTTCAAAATTAATTATGAGATCTTCCAAATAAGCTAATTTAAAGTTAGAAAATGAATAATTAAAACGATAGTTTAAACATTCAAATTTAAGTTAATCACAATCGTCTCTAATTTTAAAACAGAAAGGCATGGATTACATCCGTGATATTGAACAAACTTAAGTCAATAATTTAAAAGAAAGTTTAACAATTTTTTAGTATGAGTATAAATTAAACTTTAGAAATTATTTACAGTCTAAATACATATACTTAGAATATGTATAAACCTAATACTATGAATATTTAAAATAATACTTTAGTTTCGCAAAAAAATTGATATCCATAATAGGCTAATTAATACATTTTTAAACTTTATATAGTTTAAACTTTATATAGAGTTTTTTAAAACAGTATTTGATAAGTAAGCCCATAATATTTACACTAATGTTTAAAAACACTTTATTTAAGAGTTTAAGGAAATGGATCTTATTCTTTTCAGGGTTTGTTATTGTTGCACTTTCGTATCAACTTTCAAAAAAAATTATTGATAGTAATCCTCCACCAAGAAAAAAAGCAAAAAATACTGTTAAAGAGGTATATACCGTAAAGGTAAAAAATGAACCATATCAAGTACAAATTCCATCCAAAGGAGTTCTCCAAGCATATAAACGTATTAGGATTACAGCTCGGGTTAGAGGAGTAATGCAAACAATTACACCACTTTTTAAATCAGGTCAAGAGTATAGATCAGGACAAATATTAACTAAAATTGAACCTTCTGAATACCGTGCGAATGTCATTTCTCAGAGAGCATCACTTTATAATTTGATCACTTCTATATTACCTGATTTACAATTAGATTTTCCTAATGCTTACATCCAATGGAATGATTATTTAAAAGGATTTGATTTAGAAAATCCTGTTCCTAGGCTTCCTGACATGGAAGAAAAAGTAAGGTTATTTGTTTCAGGTCGAGGAATTATTTCCTCTTATTATTCTTTACAGAACTTAGAAAATACCTTGACTTTTTATGAAATTAAAGCACCCTTCAGTGGTGTATTAGTAAGTGCAAATGTTACCGAAGGCTCCTTAATAAGTCCAGGACAAGAATTGGGAGAGTTTATTGCTCCAGGAGATTACGAATTAATGGTAGCTCTTCCTAAATCCTATGTATCAAAAATAGCTAAGGGTTCATCTGTCAGGGTAAAATCAATTGATACAGATCAAATTTATTCAGGAATAGTTTCCCGAATAAATGCCAAGGTTAACAGTAAAACTCAATCAGTTGAGGTTTATGTTCGAATGATTGATTCGCGCCTTAAAGAGGGAATGTATATGGAAGCTGATATCAATGCAATGGAATTCAACAATGTTTTTGCATTAGACAGAGGACTAATTAATGGATCTCAACAAATATATATTGTTAAAGACAACAAATTAATTTTGCGAAAGGTAAACCCTATCCATTTTACTGAAACACTAGCTATAATAAGAGGACTTGATGATGAGAAGAAATCGTTGCTCAACCTATGATAGGTGCCTATTCGGGTATGGAGATAAACCCTATTCCATATGACAAATCTTAGTATTTACTTTTTATGAAAAGTATCATAAATTATTTTATAAAATACCATGTTGCTGTAAATGTAATCATCATTGCATTTCTACTTTTTGGAACCTTAGGATTAAGATCATTAAAATCTTCATATTTCCCTCTTACAGAATCTCATATAGTTCAAATCTCAGCAATTTATCCTGGAGCATCACCAGCGGAAATAGAAGAAGGAGTGATTTTGAAAATTGAAGATAACTTGAAAGGGTTAAGAGGAGTTGAAAGAGTTACATCAGTCTCAAGAGAGAATTCAGGATCAATTACTGTTGAAGTCGAAGAGGATTTAGATATTAACTTTATGCTTTTAGAGGTTAAAAATGCTGTGGATAGAGTTCCTAGTTATCCAACAGGAATGGAACCTTTAGTAGTTTCTAAACGCGAGCCAATTCGCTCTACGATTAATTTTGCTCTTACTGCTGTAAACACGAGTCTTTTAGATCTTAAAAAAATTGGACGTCAGGTAGAAAATGACCTAAGGGCCTTACCAGGTATATCTCAAATAAACGTTTCGGGTTATCCAGATGAAG
Organism: Flavobacteriaceae bacterium; assembly: GCA_029268555.1. GTDB lineage: Bacteria > Bacteroidota > Bacteroidia > Flavobacteriales > Flavobacteriaceae > MS024-2A. The sequence continues at coordinate 2,337 of JAQWNN010000064.1, read as the reverse complement.
AAATTGAAATTGCCGTAAATGAGAACAAACTCCTAGCTTATGGACTAAGTTTTAGTCAAGTAGCTCAAGCCGTTGCTAAAACTAATATTATTGTAACAGGTGGACGTGTAAAGACTTATGCTGAAGAATTTTTAATTCGAGCAAACAATAAGTTTTATTATGCAGATGAGCTTTCCAATATAGAGGTTTTATCGCTCGCTGATGGGACACAGGTTTTATTGAAAGATGTGGCTAAAGTACAGGATCGATTCTCCGAAACACCTAATCGAAGCTACTTAGAAGAAGATGTCTTAGTTAATATAACTGTTACTTCAACAAATTCAGAGGACGTAATTTCTTCTGCCGAAACCGTACGAAATTATATTCAAAAATTTAACCAATCCAATGAAAATATAAAGCTCGAAGTTTTAAATGATGCTTCAATAACTTTAACGGAGCGCACTGAATTATTGGCCGAAAATATATTTCAAGGGATGCTCTTGGTATTGCTATTTCTTTCTATATTTTTAAATTCAAGAATGGCTTTTTGGGTAGCTTTTGGTCTTCCTGTTTCTTTTTTAGGGATGTTTATATTTGCCCCTATTTTTGGACTTACCATTAATGTATTATCAACTTTTGGGATGATTATTGTTATTGGGATTTTAGTAGATGATGCAATTGTTATTGCTGAAAACATATATCAACATTATGAAAAAGGAAAGTCTCCATATCGCGCAGCAATAGATGGAGTTCTTGAAGTAATTCCCCCAGTAGTTTCAGCAATCATAACAACAATTTTAGCATTTTCACTTTTCTTATTCTTAGATGGAAGAATTGGAGAGTTCTTCGGAGAGTTATCTGTTGTAGTAATGTTGACACTTTTTATTTCTTTAATAGAAGCATTGATTATACTTCCAGCGCATTTAGCGCATTCGAAAGCTTTATTAAAAAACAGAAAAGAGCCAAAGAATTTGGTGTCCTTAGCTTTTTCCAAACTGAGAGAAGTCAATAAAATCGGAGATAGATTTATGAAGTCAATGCGAGATAATCTTTATGAACCTTTCCTAATGTTTTCATTAAATAATCGTTTTTTAGTGATATCTATTTTTATTTGTATGCTAATTCTTACTATCGGCTCTTTTGGCGGAGGTATAATTAGAACTGCTTTCTTTCCCTCAATTGCTTCAGACCGAATATCAATCGATTTGATTATGCCCAATGGCACAAATGAAAGAATTACAGATTCTATTATTTCTCATATCGAAAAGACTTCCAAGATCGTAAATAAAGAGTTTTCAGATAAATACCTTAAAGATACTGACAACACTCTTTTTGTAAACACCATAAAAACTCTTGGGAATGGTGCCTCTAAAGCAAACTTAACGATTAACTTATTGCCGGGGGAAAAACGTCCTGACATAATCCGTTCACAGATGGTATCTACTCGTATAGCGGAACTTGTAGGACCTCTAATTGGTGTTGAAAGTGTTATTTATGGATCAGGGTCAAATTTTGGTGGAAAACCAGTTTCAGTATCATTACTATCCAATAATATACGAGAATTAAAAAAAGCAAAAATAGAGCTCAAAGAAGCTTTAAAATCTAATGCACTACTCAAAGACATAGAGGATAATGATCCTGCCGGAATTAAAGAGATTACTTTGGAATTAAAAGAAAATGCTTATTCTTTGGGTTTAGATCTTCAATACGTAATGAGTCGAGTACGAGCAGGATTTTTTGGTGTTCAAGCTCAACGTTTTCAAAGAGGTCAAGATGAAATTCGAGTTTGGGTTCGTTATAAAAAAGAAGATCGTTCTTCCATTACTCAATTAGAGGATATGAAGATTGACTTACCCAATGGAAATCTGGTAGCCTTAAAAGAGATTGCAACATATTCTATAAAAAGAGGAGATGTGTCTATTAATCATCTTGATGGTAGAAGAGAGATTCAAGTTTCTGCTGACCTTAAAAATGCTGAAGAATCTTCTGCCACCGATATAATGACAGATATTCGATCGAATATCATGCCCTCGATTCAAGAGAAATATGCTTCGGTAAGTGCTTCTTATGAAGGGCAAAATAGAGAAGCTTTTAAACTAATTAATTCATTATCAGGGGCTGGAATACCTATTTTAATTTTAATCTATATAACCATTGCTTTTGCTTTTAGAAGCTTTTCACAACCAATTCTACTTTTCTTATTGATTCCTGTGAGCTTAGTTGGGGTTTCATGGGGGCATTGGATTCATAACTTTTCTGTTTCCATTATTTCTCTACTTGGAGTGATTGCACTTATCGGAATCATGGTTAATGACGGCTTAGTTTTTATAGGAAAGTTTAATATAAATATTAAGGAAG
>JAQWNN010000063.1 GCA_029268555.1 Flavobacteriaceae bacterium | reverse complement strand
CTCTTGGTGTGTTGGCATTTTATGCAATCCAGCGTGCGGCACAGGCAGGGTGGTCCCCAGTTCTGTTCCGAGTCATGGAAAGTATTACAGCTTATTTGCTTCCAGGGGGTATAATAGTAATTGTAATTTTAATCCTTTCTGGATTTCATTTTAACCATCTTTTTATCTGGATGGATCCAGAAGTGGTTGCACACGATAAGTTAATTGCAGGGAAAACGGGTTTTTTAAACCTACCTTTCTTTTTAATTAGAGCTGTATTTTTCTTAACAGGTTGGACTCTATATCGATACTTCTCAAGAAAATTTTCTCTTGCACAAGATTTGGCAGATGACATCTCTAACCACAAAAAGAATTTCAGAATCTCAGCAGCTTTTTTGGTGTTTTTCATAGTTACAGAGTCTATTATGTCTTGGGATTGGATTATGTCAATTGATCCCCACTGGTTTAGTACTCTGTTCGGATGGTATGTCTTTGCTAGTATGATTGTGACTGCAGTGACGACAATAGCCTTGATTTCAATTTATCTCAAATCAAAAGGTTATTTGGAGCATGTTAATGATAGTCATATTCATGATTTAGCAAAGTTTATGTTTGGCTTTAGTGTTTTCTGGACGTATTTATGGTTTTCACAGTTTATGTTGATATGGTATTCTAACATTCCTGAGGAAGTGACTTATTTTATAACTCGGATTGAAGATTATAACCTACCATTCTTTGGCATGTTGGTGATGAACTTTATTTTTCCACTCTTAGTTTTAATGAATAGTGATTATAAGAGAAAAAATTATTTTGTGATAATGGCGGGAATCGTTATTATTATTGGACACTATGTGGATGTATTTAATATGATTATGCCCTCTGCAGTTGGCGATCAATGGTTTATTGGTTCAGCTGAAATAGGAGGTTTTTTGTTCTTTTTAGGACTTTTCATGTTTATTGTATTCAAAGAAATGACAAAAGCTCCTTTGCTAGCTAAAGGAGACCCCTATATGGGGGAGAGTGAACGATTCCATTATTAAAAATTAATCGAAAAGATAAATGAATATATTTTTGATACTTTCTGTACTTGTTTTAATTGCTATTTCAATTTGGCAGATCACAAAGATTTTTGAACTCTCACAAGCAAAAAAAATCAACACCCAAATAGCAGACGATTCTGATAATAATCTTAATGGAAAATTGATGTTTGCCTTTCTGATTTTTATATATGGAATTACAATTTACTCATTTTGGGCTTATGGTGATGTTTTATTACCAAATGCAGCTTCGGAACATGGTTCTGACTATGATAATTTGATGTGGATTTCGTTTGCAATCATCTTTTTTGTTCAAACTATTACTCAAGCCTTATTGCATTATTTCTCTTATAAGTATAGAGGAGAAAAAGGAAAAAAAGCATTATTCTTTGCTGACAATGAAAAACTTGAAATGATATGGACCATCATTCCTGTATTTGTCCTTGCAGGACTAATTTTATATGGACTTTATACTTGGACAGATATTATGACTGTCGAAGAAAATGATGAAGCACTAGTGGTAGAACTTTACGCACAACAGTTTAACTGGAAAGCAAGATATGCTGGTGATGATAGTGTTTTAGGGGATGCTAATGTTCGTTTTCTTCAAGATTTTGAAGGAAGAAATCTTGTCGGAATCGACGCAACTGATCCTAACGGCTTTGACGATGTCGTTGTTCAAGAATTACACTTACCAGTAGGTAGAGAAGTTATATTTAAGATGAGATCCCAAGATGTCTTACATTCGGCTTATATGCCCCACTTTAGAGCACAAATGAATTGTGTGCCAGGAATGATTACAGAATTTGCCTTTACTCCTAATAGGACCACAGAGGAAATGCGACAAGATCCTGACGTTACAGCTAAGGTTAAAAAAATTAATAAACTCCGAGTTAAGAAAAGTAAAGAGCTTGTGGCAGATGGAGATACCCCTCTTGATCCTTATGAATTTGATTTTCTTTTACTTTGTAATAAAATTTGTGGGGCATCACATTATAATATGCAAATGAAAATTATTGTAGAAACAGATAAAGAATTTGAAGAATGGATGAGTTCCCAGCAAACATTTGCTGAGATCATCCAATAATAAAAATAAAAATAGAAGATTATGTCAACAGCAGCAGTACATAAAGAAGAGGATCACGGACATCATCACGAAGAAACTTTTGTAACTAAATACATCTTTAGTCAAGATCATAAAATGATCTCAAAGCAATATTTGATTACTGGATTATTTATGGGGATTATCGGTATTGCGATGTCACTATTATTCCGATTACAACTAGCTTGGCCTGAGCAACCCTTTGGAATTTTTGAGGTTTTATTAGGGAAATGGGCACCTGACGGGGTTATGGATCCCAATGTTTATTTAGCATTAGTTACCATCCACGGAACTATCATGGTCTTTTTTGTTTTGACTGCAGGATTGAGTGGTACATTCAGTAATCTTCTAATTCCATTACAGATTGGAGCTCGCGATATGGCTTCAGGATTATTAAATATGATCTCCTTCTGGTTGTTTTTTGTTTCTAGCGTTATCATGGTACTTTCTTTATTTGTTGAAGCTGGACCTGCAGCCGCAGGATGGACAATATATCCTCCTTTGAGTGCACTACCACAAGCACAACCAGGTTCAGGAACAGGAATGACTTTATGGTTGGTTTCTATGGCCATCTTTATTGCATCTTCTTTACTAGGATCCTTAAATTATATTGTTACCGTAATTAATCTCAGAACAAAAGGGATGAGTATGACTCGTCTACCTTTGACAATTTGGGCATTTTTTGTAACAGCAATTATCGGAGTTGTATCCTTTCCAGTATTATTATCTGCAGCATTATTATTGATTATGGACAGAAGTTTTGGAACTTCTTTCTTTTTATCTGATATATTTATTCAGGGAGAGGTATTGCATTATCAAGGAGGTTCACCCGTTTTATACGAACACCTTTTCTGGTTTTTAGGGCATCCCGAAGTATATATTGTTCTTTTACCAGCATTAGGTATCACTTCAGAAATCATAGCAACAAATGCTCGCAAACCCATCTTTGGTTACCGAGCGATGGTTGCTTCCATCTTGGCAATTGCATTTTTATCAACCATTGTTTGGGGACACCACATGTTTATTTCTGGGATGAATCCATTTTTAGGTTCGGTATTTACATTTACTACCTTATTGATTGCGATTCCTTCTGCAGTAAAAGCATTTAATTATATTACGACTCTCTGGAAAGGTAACCTGCAACTTAATCCAGCAATGCTCTTTTCTATTGGACTGGTATCAACCTTTATCACAGGGGGTCTAACAGGAATTATTTTAGGAGATAGTACTTTAGATATCAACGTTCATGATACTTATTTTGTAGTAGCTCATTTTCATCTAGTGATGGGAATTTCAGCCTTATACGGTCTTTTTGCAGGGGTATACCACTGGTTCCCTAAAATGTTTGGTCGAATGATGAATAAGAACATGGGATATGTTCACTTCTGGGTGACAGCAGTATGTGCCTATGGTGTATTTTTTCCAATGCACTTTATTGGAATGGCAGGTCTTCCAAGAAGATATTATACTAATACAGCATTCCCGTATTTTGATGATTTAGCAAATATCAATGTTTTAATTACAGTATTTGCTTTAATTGCTGGTGCTGCTCAGATTGTTTTCTTATACAATTTTATCCACAGTATGTTTTATGGTAAAGAAACCATTCAGAACCCTTGGAAATCCAATACACTTGAATGGACTGCTCCTATTGAACACTTTCACGGAAACTGGGAAGGTGAAATTCCTCATGTACACCGATGGGCTTATGACTATTCAAAGCCAGGTCATGAAGAGGATTTTATACCTCAACATATTCCTCTTAAAAAAGGAGAGGAAGAACTGCAACACTAAAAAATAAAAAATCCCATCCGAAAGGTTGGGGTTTTTATTTTCATTTGCTTCATAATAATCAAAGTTTCTATTGGTCAAAGAAAATCACAAAAGAAAGAATTATCTTTGAAATAATGAACGAACATTTAGATCCTACAGACGAGCAATTTTCTCATGAAGAAAAGGATTTTGATCGTGCTTTAAGGCCATTAAAATTTGATGATTTTGCAGGACAGGACCCTATTTTAGAAAACTTAAAGGTTTTTGTTCAAGCTGCAAAACAACGTGGTGAGGCTTTAGATCACACCTTGTTTCACGGTCCTCCAGGACTTGGAAAAACTACTCTAGCTTATATTTTAGCGAATGAACTAGAGGTAGGCATTAAAATGACATCTGGTCCTGTACTAGATAAGCCTGGAGATTTAGCAGGTTTATTGACCAACTTACAAGCCCAAGATATTTTATTTATCGATGAAATTCATCGATTAAGTCCTATAGTAGAAGAATACCTTTATTCTGCTATGGAGGATTATAAAATCGATATCATGATTGAGTCTGGACCAAATGCTAGAACTGTTCAAATTAACCTGGAGCCTTTTACCCTAGTTGGCGCGACAACACGTTCAGGTTTATTGACTGCTCCTATGCGTGCTCGTTTTGGAATTAGCAATCGATTACAATATTATTCAACAGAATTACTATCAACCATTGTGATTCGTAGTGCTGATATTCTCAATGTATCTATTAATGAAGATGCAGCAATAGAAATCGCTGGAAGAAGTAGGGGAACTCCTAGAATTTCAAACGGCTTGCTCAGACGTGTACGTGATTTTGCTCAGATAAAAGGAAACGGCTTTATTGATATTAAAATTACTCAATTTGCCTTACAAGCTCTTCAAGTTGATGCATACGGATTGGACGAAATGGACAATAAAATTCTTTCAACGTTAATTGATAAATTTAAAGGAGGCCCAGTAGGTATTACTACCCTAGCCACATCAGTATCTGAAAATGCTGAAACCATCGAAGAGGTCTATGAACCATTTTTAATTCAGCAAGGATTTATAGTAAGAACACCAAGGGGCAGGGAAGTTACCTCACGAGCATATTCACATTTAGGCAGGATAAAAAATAACCAAGAAGGATTGTTTTAATTGTTTCGCCGATGAATTTTAAATCAGAATACAGTAATAAAATTAAATCAGAAGCCCAAAAACTAGGTTTTCTTTCGTGTGGTATTTCCAAAGCTGACTTTCTTGAAGATGAAGCTCCTAGATTAGAGCAATGGCTCAATCAAGGACACAATGGCAGCATGACTTATATGGAACGAAATTTTGATAAAAGACTTGATCCAAGAATATTAGTCCCCGGAGCTAAAAGTGTTGTTTCTTTGCTGTTAAACTACCATACAGATCAAAAACAAAATGATCCTAAAGCCCCTAAGATTTCTTCATATGCTTTTGGTACAGACTATCATATTGTAATTAAGGAAAAGCTTAAAGAATTGATGGGAATGATTTATCGTGAAATTGGTGAAGTTAATGGTAGAGTATTTGTAGATTCAGCTCCAGTTATGGATAAAGCATGGGCAGCTAAAAGTGGCTTAGGTTGGGTTGGGAAAAATACTAATTTGATTTCTAAAAAAGTAGGTTCCTTTTTTTTTATTGCGGAATTAATTGTAGATCTGGAATTGGAATACGACCTTCCAGTAGCTGACCACTGTGGAAGTTGTACAGCATGTATTGATGCTTGCCCTACTGAAGCTTTGATTAAACCTTATCAAATCGATGGGAGTAAATGTATTTCCTACTTAACTATTGAACTCAAAGACAGTATTCCTAACGAATTTAAAGGTAAAATGGATAATTGGGCTTTTGGTTGTGATGTTTGCCAAACTGTTTGCCCATGGAATCGCTTTGCAACTCCAAATGATGAGCCAGCCTTTAAGCCACAATCTGATCTTCTTTCACTTTCAAAAAAAGAATGGGAAGAAATGACAGATTCGGTTTTCAATACTGTATTCAAAAATAGTGCAGTTAAAAGAGCAAAATTTAAAGGATTAAAAAGAAATCTTAAATTTTTATCCGTAGACTATTAGATTTTAAAATAATTAATTTTATTGTCACAAAAAAACTTGTCTCTTAGTATTTGAATAGAAATAAAATTCCAAATTTTTTCAAAAAAATATAAGGAATTTAAATACATTTCTAAAAGAGCCATGTTTTGAAATCATTAAGTAGTTAGTAAAATAAATCATTAATCTAAAAGTATTATTTTTGCATGATTCTTCTTGATAATGAAAACTTTCTTACACCATATATTTATGATAAAATGGTAAAATTGAAATTGAAATTGAAATTGAAAATGAAAAAGCCTTTTTACGTTTTGCTATCACTAATATTTATAAATTGTTCTTTAGAAAAAGACACCACTTATATTGATAAAGTTCAAGATCCAGAATTTTTTCAAAACGCCATGCAAAATCTTACGGATATTGTGGTTTATGATATTTTTTCTCCACCAGTTGCTTCTAGGGTTTATTTATACCCAACAATAGCAGCTTATGAATTAATGGCATTGAAATATCCAAAAAAATATAATTCTCTGGTTGGACAAATAAAAGAGTTAAATCCTATTCCTATTCAATCTGATAATAATATTAATTATCATTTGGCATCCTTGTACGCTTTCAATGCTGTTGGAAAAGCTTTGATTTTTTCTGAAGATAAAATGGATATTTTTATGGAGAAGTTTCACTCAGATTTGAAAGAATTAAACGTTCCCAGAAAAGTTATTAGAGCTTCAGAGAAATATGGAGCTGAGGTAGCAACCTATATTTTAGAATGGGCTTCAAAAGACATGTATAATCAGACTCGAACCTATCCAAAATATACGATCAAAGAAGAAGATCAATTTTGGAAACCAACTCCTCCAGATTATATGGACGGAATTGAACCACACTGGAAAGAGATTAGAACGATGGTTATAGATTCTTCAAATCAATTTCCCCCTAAACCTCCTTTGCCTTTTGATATGAAAGAAGGGAGTCCTTTCCAGAAACAATTGATAGAGGTATTTGAGGTTACTAACCAATTAAGCGAAGAACAAATAAATATTGCCAAATTTTGGGATTGCAATCCATATGTTACTCATCATCGTGGGCATGCTATGTTTGCAACAAAAAAAATCACACCAGGAGGTCATTGGATTGGAATTACTGCAATTGCAGCTAGACAATCAAAAAGTACTTTTGAAGAGACTATAAATGCGTTTTCAAATGTCTCAATTGCCTTATTTTATGTATTTATAAGCTGTTGGGATGAGAAATGGGATACATTAATTGTCCGTCCTGAGACTTTGATTAATCAGTTTTATGATGAGGAATGGTTACCTCTTTTACAAACACCACCATTTCCTGAATATACAAGTGGTCACTCAGTAATATCAAGAGCTGCTGCGGTAATTTTAACCGATATATTTGGAGATAATTTTGCTTTTACAGACACTACAGAACTCTTATATGGACTACCAGAAAGAAGATATACCTCATTTATACATGCCTCTGAGGAAGCAGCAATATCAAGAATGTACGGAGGGATTCATTATATGATGGCTATTGAGGAAGGCGTTAAGCAAGGCAATACTGTTGGAACCTTTATTGTTGACAATTTAAAGACGGTAAATAAAGATGCTTTACCTAACTAATTTGTAAAGTTAACTTTAGTCTTTTTAACGGCAATCAGATAACTATCTAAAAATATAATTATTAAATTTTTAGAAAACTGGATCTAGCTAAAAAAGATATTTTCATTAATTCATGAATATTCTCTTTTTTATTGTGGATCCAAAGTATAAAACTCAGTATTGATTCAGAAAAAAGTTATTTCTTTACATAATAACGATCACTTTTATGAAGAAAGAAAACCAAAGAAGGGCAGCTTTAGTTTATCATGCAAAACCTAGACCAGGAAAGACTGAAGTGGTTCCTACAAAAAACTACGATACTCAAAGAGATCTGGCACTTGCTTATTCACCTGGGGTTGCTATTCCTTGTAAAGAAATTGAAGAGAATAAATCAAATCTTTATAAGTATACTAATAAAGGTAACCTAGTTGCTGTTATATCTAATGGGACAGCAGTATTAGGATTGGGAGATATTGGACCAGAGGCCTCAAAGCCTGTAATGGAGGGGAAAGCACTTTTGTTCAAAATTTTTGCTGATATAGACGTTTTTGATATAGAAGTGAACGCTAAAGAACCAGATAAATTTATTGAGGCAGTAAAAGCTATCGCTCCTACTTTTGGAGGGATTAATCTGGAAGATATCAAGTCGCCAGAAGCTTTTGAGATAGAACGCAGACTTAAAGAAGAACTTGATATACCAGTAATGCATGATGATCAACATGGTACTGCCATAATTTCTGCCGCTGCTTTATTAAATGCACTTGAACTGGCTGATAAAAAAATTGAAGATGTAAAAATTGTGGTTTCAGGAGCAGGTGCTGCGGCCATTTCGTGTACAAAATTGTACCTTTCATTTGGTGCTGATGTTAAAAATATAGTAATGTTGGATAGCAAAGGTGTTATTCGAAAGGATCGTGAATATTTGAGTCCAGAAAAAAAGGAGTTTGCTACAGACCAAGACAAACATACTTTGGGTGAAGCTGTTGTCGATGCAGATGTCTTTATAGGATTATCAATGGCTGATATATTGAGTCCAGAAATACTTTTGACAATGGCAAAAAATCCAATTGTATTTGCGATGGCAAACCCCAACCCAGAAATTGAATACACCTTGGCATGTAAAACACGAGAGGATGTCATTATGGCAACTGGAAGATCAGACCATCCAAACCAGGTAAATAATGTTCTAGGTTTTCCTTTTATTTTCAGAGGAGCACTTGACGTTCGATCAACAACAATCAATGAACCTATGAAAATGGCAGCTGTTAAAGCTCTTGCAGATTTAGCTAAAGAATCTGTACCTGAACAAGTTAATGTAGTGTATGACAAAACCCGTCTAACTTTTGGTAGGGAATATATTATTCCAAAACCATTTGATCCTCGTTTGATCTCAACCATACCTATTGCAGTTGCTAAAGCAGCTATAGAATCTGGTGTAGCAACCGAGCCAATTGAGGACTGGGGACGTTATAGAGAAGAACTTTCAAGCAGGCTTGGTAATAGCCAAAAAATGGTCCGAATTTTACATGACAGAGCTAAGGCGTCACCCAAGCGTCTAGTTTTTGCAGAAGCTGATCAAATGGATGTACTGAAAGCAGCTCAAATAGTTCAAGAGGAGGGAATCGCTATTCCAATTTTACTTGGAAATAGGACTACAATTGAAGACTTGAGAACTGCAATTAATTTTAACGAAGAGGTTGTGATTATTGACCCCAAAAAAGAAGAGTATAAAGATCAGCGAAATATTTATGCAGAATTATTCTGGAAAGATCAACGCAGAAAAGGATATACGTTATACGATACTCAGCGATTAATGAGAGAGCGTAATTATTACGCCTCTATGATGATTAAAAATGGTGACGCAGATGCAATGATTTCTGGATATTCAAGAAATTACCGTTCTGTGGTAAAACCAATTTTAGAAACTATCTCCAAAACGAAAGGTGTAAATAGAGTAGCTGCAACAAATCTGATGCTGACTAAAACAGGACCGTTATTTCTTTCGGATACCACGATTAATGTTGATCCCTCTGCCAAAGAATTAGCAAAAATCACTCAGATGACTGCAAATATGGCCAAACTCTTTGGTCTGGAGCCTGTAACGGCACTTTTATCATTTTCGAATTTTGGCTCCTCTCGCTTTCCTCAGGCAAAAAAGGTAAGTGATGCAGTTGCCATGTTGCATCGAAGTAATCCAGAATTGATGGTAGATGGTCCCGTTCAGTCGGATTTTGCATTAAACAAAAAAATGCTCCAAAAAGGTTTTCCTTTTTCAAGTTTAAGCAACATGAACGTAAATATTTTAATATTTCCAAATCTAGATGCCGCCAACATCACCTATAAACTAATGAAAGAGTTGAAAGAAGCCCTTTCAATTGGCCCAATTCTTATGGGGCTGAGTGAGCCTATTCACGTTTTACAACTCGGTGCCTCTGTAGAAGAAATTGTTAATATGTCTGCAATTGCAGTAATTGATGCACAATCTAAAAACAAATAAAGAATGATTACTCAGCTTATCGGTCGTTTAGTAGAAAAATCTCCAACGGAGGTAGTCATAGATTGTAATGGAGTTGGCTATATGGTTCATATCTCATTATATACGTTTTCTCAATTAAGCAGCGATGAGAATATTAAATTATTTACACATCTTCAAGTAAAAGAAGACTCTCACACACTATTTGGATTTTTTACTACAATTGAAAGAGCCGTTTTTCAGCAATTGATATCAGTTTCTGGGATTGGAGCAAGCACTGCTAGGACCATGCTTTCTTCACTGGAACCACAGCAAATTCAACGTGCTATAATTTCAGAAGATTTAGTAATTATAAAATCAGTAAAAGGAATTGGTTTAAAAACGGCTCAAAGGGTCTTAATCGAGTTAAAAGATAAAATGCTAAATCTCTTTGATGGGGAAGAAATACAGGCATTTTCAAACAATACAATTAAAGAAGAAGCGTTATCAGCCTTAGATGTTCTTGGTTATTCAAGAAAGCAGTCTGAGAAAGTAATTGATAATGTCATTCAGAGCAGTCCCGATAGCTCGGTGGAAGCGCTTATCAAAGCAGCTCTGAATAAATTGTAAAATCATTTGTTTGAAAGAACTCATAAAGTAGTTTTTAAATCATTACAACCCCTCATCCATTTTCTATTTTGGATGCTTTTAAGTTGTGGGCTTGCCTTGGCACAAGAAAATGCTGATATTGGAGCTATAGAGCTTCCAGTTCCAAGCAGTGTAGTTAGCAAGTATATCTATGATCCAGAAACAGATCGCTATATTTTTTCACAAGAAATTAGTGGTTATCCAATTAGTTTACCATTAGTACTTTCAGTAAAGGAATATCAAGCTCTTATACTCAAAGAAAAAATGAAAACCTACTTTCAGGAAAAAGTAAAAGCATTAAGCGGAAGAGGAACTAATGTGGAAGAAACTCAAAAAAACTTGCTTCCTGAACTGTATGTCAACAATAAATTTTTTGAATCCATTTTTGGTAGTAATGCGATAGATATCTCTCCTCAAGGATCTATAGGGATTGACCTAGGCTATAGGTATCAAAGGAATGATAATCCAATTGCTTCGGTGATCAATAGACGATCACCTGGTTTTGAGTTTGACCAAAGAATTAGCTTTAGTTTATTAGGAAAGATTGGTGAACGGATTCAAATTACTGCTAATTATGACACCGAATCAACATTTGATTTTCAGAATTTAGTAAAGATTCAATTTAATCCTCCCCAAATTTCAGAACTTAAAGATCTGTCACCAGGAATGATTCCAGGTGAATTGGGCTCTAAATTACGAGATGTCCAGGGGAAGATTAACGAGGTTCAAAATAAGGTTTCCGAGGTAAAACAACAAATTAATGAAGTTAAGCAAAAGGTAAACCAAGTAAAAGGAATGATTAATGATGGGAAAAACACCTTAAATCAGGCACGACAAAAGATTGAAAGTTTAAAACAAACTGCTAATCAAATAGCAAGTAATCCCATGGCTGAAGCAAATCGAGTTTCTGAATATTTAAATGGAAAAGTAACGGAGGATGCCATTTTACAAAATATTGATATAGGAAATATTAGTATGCCTATAAACAGTAATTTGATTCAAGGAGCTCAAAGTTTATTTGGTGTTCGTGCCGATTTAAAATTAGGGAACACGACTCTTTCGGGAGTATTTTCAGAACAACGTTCCCAATCTCAAAATATAACAACCCAAGGAGGCGGAAAATTGCAAGAATTTGATCTATACGCTTTAGACTATGAAGAGGATCGTCATTATTTTATTAGTCAATATTTTAGAAATAACTATGATAAATTTCTAGAGACCTATCCATACATCAATTCACCAGTACAAATTACTCGAATTGAAGTATGGGTGACCAATCGAGGATACCAAACCCAGAACGTTAGAAATATTGTTGCACTTCAAGATTTAGGAGAGGCCAACCCAGAGCTTACAAGTCTTGCAAATCAAGTTTCAAATTTCATTAACGTTAATAATTTAAATCACCCTCCTGGAAATGAAGTAAACAAGCTTGATCCTAACGAAATTGGATTTAATGGAATTTTAAACAGCCAAATTCGTGATATTGCAACTGTAAAAAATGGATTTGGAACTGCTAATGTAAATGAAGGTTATGACTATACTATTTTAGAAAGTGCGAGGAAATTAAATTCACAAGAATATTCTTACCATCCACAGTTGGGATATATTTCTTTGAATCAAAGATTGAGTAATGATGAAATATTAGGAATTGCTTATCAATATAGCTTCCAAGGAAAAATATATCAAGTTGGGGAATTTGCAAATGGAGAAATTCCTGGTACCTCACTAATTCTGGATGGGAATACAAATCAAGGGAATTCTCAAAACCCAGTCGTTCAGGCAAACAATTTGATTGTAAAAATGCTGAAGAGTAGTGTGACTGATGTTCGTCAGCCAGTCTGGGACTTGATGATGAAAAACATTTACAATACAGGGGCTTTTCAATTATCAGATGAAGACTTCAGACTCAGCATACTATACACTGATCCTTCACCGATCAATTATATGACCCCCATAGATACTTCTATTTGGCCTGAAAAATTAGATAATGAAGTTTTATTGAATACGATGGACTTGGATCGATTAAATGCTTATCAAGATTTGGTTCCAAATGGAGATGGATTTTTTGATTATATTCCAGGAATCACAGTTGACCCCCGTTATGGAAGAATAATTTTTCCTAAAGTGGAACCCTTTGGAGAGTTTTTATTTAAACTCTTGGACAATCCAGAATCCACAAAAGAAACCTATTCTCTTGAAAATAGTTATAACAAAAATCAAAAGCGCTATGTATTTCGTGAAATGTATAGTCTTACTAAGGCAGCTGCATTAGAGTTTACAGAAAAAAATAAATTTCAGTTAAAAGGTCGTTACAAGTCAGAAGGTGGAGATGGAATTAAAATAGGAGCATTTAATGTTCCTAGAGGTTCAGTTCGAGTTACTGCTGGAGGTAGGGCTTTGCGAGAAGGTTTAGATTACATTGTGAATTATGAAATTGGGCGTGTAAAAATTTTAGACGAGGGCCTAAAGGCATCAAATATTCCAATTGAAATTTCAGTTGAAAACAATTCTTTTTTTAATCAGCAAAATAAACGCTTCTCTGGATTTAACCTTAATCATCGTATTTCAGATAAAATTAATATTGGTGGGACCCTGATCAATTTAAGTGAAAATCCATTAACTCAGAAGGCTAACTATGGAACCGAACCTGTTAATAATACAATGATGGGATTCAACACTAATTTTTCAACAGAAATTCCTTTTTTGACACGAATTATTAACAAATGGCCAACTATAAAAAACAGTACTCCCTCCCAGCTTTCTTTTAGAGGTGAGATTGCAAATTTAGCTGCAAATGATCCTAGAAATACCCAGTTGAATGGTGAAACTAATGTGTATATAGATGATTTTGAAGGTGCACAGACAAATATCGATATCAAAGGTTTTACAGCTTGGAATCTTTCTAGTGTTCCTATTAATGATGTTCCTGGATCTAATAAAGAAGGACTTGAAAGTGGATTTGGTAGATCAAAATTAGCATGGTATTCAATTGATCAAGTTTTTTATTCAAGACAACCAGATGGGATTAATAATAATGACATTTCTTTAAATGAAACACGACGTATCTTTATCGATGAATTATTTCCAGAACAAGATTTAGTTCAAGGGACTCCAAGAACGCTACCAACTTTTGACCTGGCGTATTATCCATCCGAAAAAGGGCCTTATAATAATGCTCCAAACAGCTTTTATTCTAGCGATATTAAAGAAAAATGGGCTGGAATTACTAGGTCTTTAAATGCTACAAATTTTGAGCAGTCAAATGTTGAATTTATTGAATTTTGGCTATTAGATACATTTACAAATCAAGAGTCAACTTCAAATGATTTAGGAGAATTGGTTTTTCATCTGGGAAATATCTCAGAGGATATTCTAAGAGACGGAAGAAAACAATTTGAAAATGGACTTCCTAGTACAAGTGAACAAACCCCTATATATCAAACTCCTTGGGGTAAAGTCCCAGCAAATCAATCTTTAGTCTATGCTTTTAATTCTCTGGAAGAAGATCGGACTTTACAAGATGTTGGATTAGATGGTTTATCTGATGAAGAAGAAAGTACCATATTTACCAATGGACCTCCAGATGATCCAGCAAGAGATAATTACCAATATTTTTTACAAGCGGATGGCGGAATTTTAGATCGATATAAGCGTTATAATGGGTTTGAAAACAATACTCCAGTGGCATTCAGCGATACGGACAGGGGGAATTCAACAGAGCCAGATACAGAAGATATCAATCGAGATCAGAGTATGAATACCATTGATAGTTATTTTGAGTACCGTGTACCAATTAATAAAAATATGCAGGTTGGGAATCATCCTTTTGTGACAGATGTTAGAGAAAACATTAGAGTTAATGCACCTAATGGTGATGAATATACTACAAGATGGATACAGTTTAAAGTCCCCATACAAAAAGGATATTATGAAAATACTTCATTTGACACATATTTTGATGCGATAAACGCGATTGATGACCTCCGGTCCATACGATTTATGAGGATGCTGCTAACTGGCTTTGAGCAAAAAGTAGTTCTTCGTTTTGGAACTTTAGATTTGGTCCGAGGCGATTGGAGAAGGTACAATAAGCCATTGAATGAAGAGGTCTTGGCAAATAGTAACACTACTGTAGATATTACTACTGTTAATATTCTAGAAAACGAAAATAGGATTCCTATTAATTATGTTCTCCCTCCAGAAATTCAAAGAGAGCAGATAAACAATAATAACTCTATCATCCGACAAAATGAGCAATCGTTGTCTTTCAGGGTTTTTGATCTTCAGCCCAATGATTCACGAGGAATATTTAAAGGCTTGAATTTAGACATGAGGCAGTATAGTAAATTGAGAATGTTTTTACATGCTGAATCACTACCGGGACAAGAAACTTTACCTGGGGAAGGTTCAGAGGATGAATTTGATAAACGTTTAGTTGCTTTTATAAGATTAGGGACAGATTATCAAGATAACTACTATCAAATTGAAATTCCTTTAAAACCGACTTCTTATAGTAAAAATACGTCTAATCGATTCAGTGCTGAGGAGGTCTGGAACCCTGAGTCAAACTCAATTGAGGTTCCTATAGATCTACTCGCAAGATTAAAAGCTATGGCTTTACAACAACTAGGTATGGGAGAGACCTTATACTTTGACGAAGAGCTTAATTCCATTCATGAATTTTCATCAATCAGTAAACTTCCAGGTGAAAAAAAATATAAGTTTGCGATTCGTGGGAATCCTTCCCTAGGTAATATTAAAACTTTAATGATCGGAGTTAAGAACCCCTCTTCTCAGTTGGGAGATGTACTCTATGGTGAGGTTTGGTTTAACGAATTACGAATTTCAGGAATAGATAGTCAAGACGGATGGGCTGCTATTGGATCAATGGATGCTAACCTTGCAGATTTCGCTACATTTTCAGCTACTGGCCGCTATTCTAGTATTGGTTTTGGAAGTATAGATATGTCTCCAAATGAAAGAACTCGAGAAGAATTACTTCAATATGATATCATTTCAAACGTGAATATTGGACAACTTGCTCCAAAGAAATGGGGGCTTCAGATTCCTTTAAGTTTTGCCTCAGGTGAGACACTAATCACTCCGGAATATGATCCATTTTACCAAGATATTAAACTGCAAGATCGATTAGATGCTGCAAATCGAGAGTCGCAGCGCGATTCCATAAAAAATCAGTCTATTGATTATACGAAAAGAAAAAGTGTTAGCTTAATAGGGATTAGAAAAAACAGTAGTGGAGAAGTTAAGCAGAGATTTTACAGCGTTGAAAACTTTGATTTTTCCTATGCCTACAATGAATTGAGACATAGAGATTATGAAATTGAAATGCAGGAAGAATTTAATTTACTTTTGGGGACGAACTATGGTCATTCATTTTCTTCTAAACCCATAGAGCCTTTTAAAAAAGTTAAGTTTTTTAATCAAAAAAAATACTTGCAATTTATTCAACAACTCAATTTTAATCTATTACCCAGCTCATTACAAGCATCAGCTAACGTTAACAGAATACTGAACAATCAAAAATTTAGACAGGTTTATCTAGAAGGTGTAGATGCTTCATTGCAGCGGAACTTACCCAATCTGCAACAACGTAACTTTTTATTTGACTACAATTATGCTTTAAGTCATAATTTCTCAAGATCACTTAGATTAAATTTCAATGCTGCTACAAGCAGTATAATCCGTCAAAATAACTTGGTTGATGCTGGTATGATCTCTTCTTTTGAGTCAGAGAAAAACGCACTTTGGCAAGGAATTTTTAATGCAGGAGAACCAAATAATCACCTTCAAACCTTTTCACTCAACTATAAATTACCTTTTCAATATATTCCTTTTCTCAGTTTTGTTGATGCCACCTACAATTACACAGGAAACTTTAATTGGCAACGTGGTTCAGAGGCTTTGTCTCAGGTTATCAGTGATGATGGGATACAACTGGGAATAGTCAATACAATTCAGAACAATAATTCCAAAACAATAAATACAGCATTTTCTTTTTCAAAACTATATTCTGCATTGGGTCTCAAGCCTAATACTAGAACACCTTTCAATACAAGAGTCAAATCTATTATAAAAGTAAACGATACACTATTAAAAAATAAAAACTCTTTTTTAAAAAAGGGACTTACTAAGTTAGTGGATGTTATGACTTTGGTAAAACGTGTGCAGGCCAGTTACAGTGAAAATAATGGTTCTGTACTTCCGGGTTATTTACCTTCGGTAGGTTTTGCAGGTGGGATGCAGCCTTCATTGGGTTATACTCTTGGAAGTCAAGCAGATATCCGTTATGAAGCAGCACGTCAAGGTTGGCTCACTGGATTTCCAAACTTCAATCAATCATTTTCTCAAATGCATTCGAGTAAATTCAAAGCAACTGCGCAATTGATTCCCATGAAGGGTTTGATAGTTGATTTCAATGCCGATCGAGATTATATGGAAAGTCGATTAGAAAACTTTAAGGTTACAGATCAGACCTATATTCCTAGAAATTCAAATGTTTATGGAAATTTTGGAATGTCAACAATTTTGATTAAGACAGCTTTTAATCCCTCTAGAGGTTCTAAAAGCAGCAATTTTGAAAACTTCCGGAATTACCGACTACAAATTGCAGAACGATTGGTCCAAGACACTTTCTTCGAGGACCTTGCTTCCAATGAGGATGGGTATCCTCTAGGATATGGGAAAAATCAACAAGAGGTTCTATTTTACTCTTTTCTCGCCGCTTACACAGGAGCAAGTCCAGATCGAATTGATCTTAATCCCATGGAAGGAGCACCTTTACCCAATTGGAATTTAAAGTTTACAGGTCTTACCGAAATAAAGTCCATTTCCAAAATATTTTCACGTTTATCAATTAATCATGCCTACAGAGCAAGTTACACAGTGACGAATTTTCAATCCAACTTTGACTTTAATCCTGACCAGCCTGAGATGACGGACAAATTAGGAAATATAATCTCTGAAAGCCTGTACTCAAATGTTAACTTGATAGAACAATTCAATCCTTTGATCCGTCTAGATATGGAAATGAATAATTCTCTTAAACTTGTTGCTGAATTGCGGAAAGAACGTGCGATTTCACTTAGCTTAGACAATAATTTGATAACTGAATCAAGTGGAGATGAATATGTTGCAGGATTGGGTTATAGGGTCAAAGATATACGTTTTAGAACAAATTTTGGAGGGAAAAAGGTAACTCTAAAAGGAGATTTAAACATCAGAGCAGATGTATCCTACAGAGATAATGTCACCGTTCTGAGAAATCTAGAATACGACAATAATCAAGTAACAGCAGGGCAGCGAATTCTTGCAATCAAGATTAATGCAGATTATGCTTTGTCTAGAAACTTAACTGCTCTTTTCTTTTATGACCATAATTTTTCTGAATTTGCCATCTCTACAGCATTTCCTCAAACAAGTATCCGCTCCGGATTTACAGTTCGTTATAACTTTGGAAACTAAAGTCATTACCAATTCGAGATTTCTTTTAAATTTGTGATTTAATAAACTATTTGATGAACATACCAATAGAATTAAAATATACAAAAGATCACGAGTGGATTAAAATTGAGGGGGATGAAGCAACCATTGGTATCACCGATTTTGCACAAGGAGAACTTGGAGACATTGTTTATGTTGAGATCGAAACATTAGACGAAACATTAGGTGTGGAGTCTGTTTTTGGAACAGTAGAAGCAGTTAAAACGGTTTCTGATTTATTCATGCCGCTTACAGGAACAATTATAGCTTTTAACGAGCTTTTAGAGGACGCTCCAGAAACAGTAAATGAGGATGCATATGGATCTGGATGGATGATTAAAATTAAAATCAGTGATGCTACTGAAATTGAAAACCTTCTTGATGCTAAAGCATATTCATCATTGGTTACAGGCTAAAAAATTCTTCAAGGGACTAGCCTTTTTTGCCACTTTAGTTATTGTTTTTCTTAGTTTAAAGCCCCCATCACCAGATTCTAAATCTTGGTCATTACTTTTTCTTAGAGGAGATCTTATTCTTCACTTCATATGTTATTTTGGGATGACTTTTCTTTATTTTTTCGCATTTTACACTCAAAATAATGCTCTAAAGAAATCAGGACTATTTTCTCTTCTTTTGGGGTGTTTTTTAGAAACTCTTCAGTTACACCCTATTTTTCAGCGATTCTTTGATTCGTTCGACCTATTGGCTAATTTTTTAGGGGTGCTCGGTGCATGGTTCATTATCAAAGGATTTTTTTATTATTCTGTAAAAGAATAAGTTGTTTGTTTTAGTTTTTTTTTTAGTTTAGCTATCTAAATATTGGTTAATTATGCAACCCAAAAAAAATGAAAAGGTTGATTTAAGTAAAAACAGTAGTCTTTACTTTGTTATAGGTTTGTCTTTTATCTTACTAGTATCATGGCAAGCGATAGAATGGAAAACCTACGATAAAAGTCTCTATGGCTACGAAGCTTTAAATGTCGATGATGATGATGATGAAGAAATTCCAATTACTGAGCAAATCAAAACTCCACCCCCACCACCCCCACCACCACCTCCTGCACCAGAAGTGATTGAAGTTGTTGAAGATGAGGAAGAGGTAGAAGAAACGGTTATAGAATCTACTGAGACCAACGAAGACGAAATTATTGAAGTGGAAGAGGTTGAAATAGAAGAAGAATTCGATGATGTAGATGTTCCATTTGCGGTTATCGAAGATGTTCCAATCTTCCCCGGTTGTGAAAGAGTTTCTAAATCTGAACGTAGAAATTGTTTTCAACAGCAAATGAATAAACACATTCGTAAGAACTTTAGATATCCTGAAATCGCTCAGGAGATGGGTATACAAGGACGTGTTTATGTTAACTTTATAATTTCTAAAGATGGAAGCATTACCAATATAAGAATGCGAGGACCGGATAAAAATTTAGAGAAAGAGGCTCAACGTATTATTTCCAAATTACCCACTATGACCCCAGGTAAACAGAGAGGTCGTGCTGTACGTGTTCCTTTTAGTATACCAATTACTTTCCGACTGCAGTAATTATTTAGTGTGTATATTTTTTTGTTTTTTTCTTTTTTTATAAAGTTAAATTAGATTGGACTTTGACTTTTTGTCAACTATCTTTACATCGAGAAGATGTAGAAAGATGAGTCAAAATAAAATGATCTTGATTACAACTAAAGGCCTAAGCCTTAACGATTTTACTGAACTTACGAAGTTTAGACTCTCAATAACGGTTGTTATATCTTCTTTAGCAGGTTACTTCCTAGCCATAGAGACTATCCACTATCCCACACTTGTATTACTTATAATAGGTGGCTATGCAATGGTAGGGGCATCAAATGTATTCAATCAAGTTTTTGAAAAAGACTTGGATAAACTAATGGATCGTACTAAGAATAGACCATTACCCAAAAAAAGAATGGAGCCAAATTCAGCTCTTTTCATAGGGATTATTTTAACATTGATTGGTATTGCAGCACTCTACATCATTAATCTTAAAACTGCATTTTTTGCAAGTCTTTCAATTTTTATTTATGCTTGTTTGTATACTCCTTTAAAACAAAAAACCTCCCTTTCAGTTTTTGTAGGAGCCTTTCCTGGAGCTATACCATTTATGTTGGGATGGGTAGCCGCAACTAACGAATTTGGAATTGAACCAGGTGTTTTATTTATGCTTCAGTTTTTTTGGCAGTTCCCCCATTTTTGGGCTATTGGATGGGCAATGCACGATCAATATGAAAATGCAGGATTCAAAATGCTGCCTTCTGGAAAGCCTGATCAGCTTACCGCATTTCAGATAGTATTCTACAGCTTTTGGACTGTTTTGATTTCCTTATTACCTGCATTTCAATTTACAGGGCAACTCTTTTTAACAATACCTGCTACTGCGTTGGTTGGTCTTTTAGGAATATTTTTTCTTTATGCTGGAATTCAGTTAATGTATTTAAAAACGGATAGGGCTGCTAGATTTTTAATAAGAGCTAGTATATTCTACATTACAGGAATTCAATTTATATATGTACTTGATAAATTTTTATTACAATGAACATAAATGATTCTTTGACAGAAAAAAACAAACGAGCTAAAAAAATGATGCTTTGGTTCGGAATGATAAGTATGAGCATGACTTTTGCTGGTTTGACTAGTGCATATGTTGTCAGTAGTTCACGATCTGATTGGATTGAGCAAATTGATTTGCCATTTGCTTTTACGATAAGCACATTTCTATTGCTCTTGAGTAGTGGAACTTTTTATCTAGCTTTAAAAAATATTAAGGAGACGCTTCTTAAAAGAGCTCAAACATTGTTATTAATAACTTTAGTTTTAGCATTAGTTTTTATCTATATTCAGTTTCAAGGTTTTAGAGAAATTATTGAACAAGGGTATTATTTTACTGGAGCAGAAAGTTCAATCACAACTTCTTATTTGTACGTACTAGTTCTACTACATTTAGCACACTTAATCGCTGGTATAGTAATTGTTTTAATTGTATTTTATAATTCATTTAGGGGAAAGTATTCAGAAGCAAATACACTTGGCTTCGAGTTGGCAGTTACATTTTGGCATTTTCTTGATATTCTTTGGCTATATTTATTTTTATTCGTTTCGTTCTACGGCTAAAAAGTAATAAATTTGTAATGAATTTAATATGAAAATATGGAAGTAACAGCGAACGAAGCTGCTGAAAACGAGGAAGTGTGGGGAGGAGGAAACAAACCTTTTAACGCTACTTACGGCAAGGTAATGATGTGGTTCTTTATCGTTTCTGATGCCCTAACGTTTACAGGATTTTTAGTCTCTTATGGGTTTTCCAGATTTAAAAATATCAACTCTTGGCCTATAGCCGATGAAGTTTTCACTCACTTTCCCTTTTTACATGGTATTGATGCCCCAATGTACTACGTTGCCTTAATGACTTTTATTTTAATTTTTTCATCCGTTACTATGGTACTAGCAGTAGATGCAGGACATCATATGCAGAAATCAAAGGTGACATTTTACATGCTTTTAACTATTATTGGAGGTGCTATTTTCGTTGGTTCTCAGGCATGGGAATGGAAGAACTTTATAAAAGGTGAATATGGAGCGCTTGAAACACGCGGAGGAAAAATCCTTCAGTTTGTTGATGCTTCCTCTGGAAAGCGAGCTTCAATTCAAGAATTTGCAATAGCTATTGAGACAGACCGAAGTACTCATAAATCTAGCGATGGAATATGGTATACATCGGAGACCTCCCTACCGACGGTTTCGTTGGATGAGGTTAAGAAAGGCTTTTTAGCAAATGAAAATTTAGTTATTCGAACTCAAGAACTTGACGAGAAAGGTCAAAAAACTGTACTCTCAAGAGCTGAATCAAAAGGTAAACTGAATACTGCCGTTGCAGTTGTTGAGGGTGCTAATCTCATACATAACGAATATGGAAACCGTTTATTTGCTGACTTCTTTTTCTTCATAACAGGCTTTCACGGTTTTCATGTATTTTCAGGTGTAGTAATTAATATTATAATATTTTTTAATGTTATCCTTGGGACTTACGAACGAAGAGGTCATTATGAAATGGTTGAAAAAGTTGGACTTTATTGGCATTTTGTCGATTTAGTTTGGGTATTTGTATTCACCTTTTTCTATCTCGTTTAATAAACAAACTAATAAAATGGCTGCAGAAGGACATAAACTTGCAATTTTTAGAGGACTTTTAAAGTTCAAATCAAACCAACAGAAAATTTGGGGAGTATTAATTTTTTTATCAATAGTTACAACTATTGAGGTTGCACTTGGAATTATAAAACCTGAAATCTTAATGACTCCATTTTTAAAAATGAAAATTTTATACTGGATTTTTATTATTCTATCCATAGTAATAGCATATTATATTGCTTGGGATTTCATGCATATACGAGATGAAACAAGTGGTTTGAAGAACTCAATAGTTCTCCCTCTACTTATTCTCATACCTTATTTGGCTTTTATCCTTATAATTGAGGCCGACTATATATTTGATGTTATGGATTCTGGCTTTGTAACTTGGAATTTCTAATGATATCCTGTTCTAAATCCAAGTGGTTTAACAAAGTTTTTTTTAATGAAAAAAACTGATTTTAAAAAAAAGATTGTTTTAGGAATCCTATTTGTATTCCCTCTTTTAGTCTATCTTTTTTTTGCATCTGGGAAAAATAATTTTGCAAAGCTTCCAGTTCTTACTGCTGGACTAACTGAGATAAGTGAATTAGACTCACTTACTTCAATTAAATTTAAAGGGAAGATTACTATACTTGGCTACTGGGGTGGAAGTTTGGAAGAAAAACAAGCTGAAGCATTAAATCTTAACGAAAAAATTTATAAACGTTTTTATGAATTTGATGACTTTCAATTTGTTTTTTTAGTAAACGAAGAGTTTTCAGAAGAAGTTGATAAACTCAAAAAAACCCTGAAAGAAGGAGTAGGAACTGACTTGTCAAAATGGAATTTTGTATCTGTTTCTAAAGAGACTATACAAAATCACTTCGAATCTCTTAAGACACCCCTCAATCTTAGTCAGGAAGGGAGTACTCCTTTTGTCTTTATTATTGATAAAAATGGTAGTCTTAGGGGCAGAAACGATGATGAAGACCAAGGAACGTTATTTGGATTTGATGCCCGCTCAGTAGCTCAAATCAATAAAAAGATGATTGACGATGTAAAGGTAATTTTAGCGGAGTACAGACTTGCATTAAAAATTTATAATATCGAGCGAGAAAAATAAAAAAATGAATAATTACAAATACGTAGGTCTTTTTTTAGTAATTCTTACTTTTGGGATTCTATTTATTCCGAAAATAATTAACCGTATTAGCAGCGATACTATTGTTCAAGATGGAAGGTCAAAATCTGCGAATCCTTTGCAGTATATAACACTTAATGGAGAGGCCAAAACTGTCCCTGAGTTCACTTTTTTGAATCAAGATAGTTTATTTGTTTCAAATGAAGATTTTAAAGGGAAAGTTTATGTTGCAGAATTTTTCTTTACTTCATGCCCAAGTATATGCCCCATTATGAATAAAAATATGAAACGAATTGAAGATCGTTTTGGATCCCTTTTAGACTTTGGGATAGCTTCTTTTTCTATCGACTCTGATCACGACACCCCTTCAGTTTTAAAAGCCTATGCAGAGTCATATGACGTTTTTTCTCAAAACTGGCATTTTTTAACTGGAGAAAAGGATATGATCTATAATCTGGCAAATAACGGATTTAATATCTTTGCATCTGTCAATCCAAGAGTTGCGGGTGGTTTCGAACATCAGGGATATTTTGCCCTAATTGATAAAAACGGTTTCATACGCTCTCGTTCAGATCAGTTTGGTAATCCTATTGTCTATTATATGGGTTTGGACGAAGAAAATGTTAAAATTCAAGAGGTTGATATGTTGATGGAGGATATAGATAAACTATTGAAAGAATAAAGAATGGAGAAAATAAAAAATAGAGGTATTGGTAAATATAAAATATGGGTTTGGATACTTTCTGTTGCCATTCCAGTAGTAGTAGCAATTCTTTTTTTAATTAAAATTCCAAATGTTGACTCTTTAACCTTTTTACCTCCAATCTATGCAACTATAAATGCTATTACAGCTATTGTACTTACTCTTGCATATTTAGCTATTAAAAATAAAAACATATTGATTCACGAGCGTTTAATGAAAATTGCAATAGGTTTATCTATGATTTTTTTGATTATGTATGTAGCTTACCACATGACATCTGATCCAACACCTTACGGAGGAAGTGGAATTTTAAGAACTACATATTATTTTATACTCATATCACATATTTTGTTGTCTATTGGAATAATTCCTTTGGTACTTGTAACATATGTTCGAGCGATCTCTAATTTATTTATAGAACATAAAAAAATAGCACGTTATACTTTTCCAATTTGGATGTACATAGCAGTTACAGGTGTAATAATTTACTTAATGATATCCCCTTATTATGTCTAAAAACTGGATTATATTATTTTGTTTAATTCTTTTTTTCATAATTGGAATCAATGATTCCTATGGTCAATGTTCCATGTGTCGAGCTGTCCTTCAATCCGAAGAAGGCCAAGCTACAGCAAAAGGAATCAATAATGGAATTTTATACCTAATGGCTATTCCTTATCTCTTAGTAGCCATCGTAGGGTGGAAGGTCTTTCAAATACTTAAGAAATAGAATTTCACAAATAATTAATATTGTTTATATTATAAACTTGTTTATATTTGTTAAAATCTTATTATGAATTCAACTGAAAAACAAATAGAAACAATAAATAATGTTATTAATAGCACAAAAGAGAACCTTAAACCTCTAAGCATTAATTTTATTTTTTGGGGAATTTACGTCAACGTACTAAGTGGTTTTCACTACGCTTTTCCTTCTTTAGTTCAGTCAACAAAATATTCGGCAGCTCTATATTGGATAATTTTATCCATAATTGGGATGCTCTTTATGGTTTATTATAATATAAAAGTTAGAAAGACTACAGGATATGAAACACATTTAAGTAGGGTAATTAAAATTATTTGGGGTGTATTTGGTGTTTCATGGATCTATATAATCATGCTTTCAGTTTATCTAAAAAATTATCATCCAGTGCCTCCTATACTATTCTTATTAAGTTTACTTACAATTATGACTGGATTCATCATAAAATTTAGACCTGTTACCCTAGGAGGAATATTTCTGACGATATTCACATTCTATCTAAATTTTAATCCTGAAATTAATCTTTTGTTAGTTAACATAGTTGGAGTTTCTTTAGGGATGTTAGTCCCAGGATTGTCACTTTTCTATTCCAAATCTAGTAATAAACTAGATGGATAAGTTCTTATTTAACCCTATCAGATTAAAAATCATGTCATCTTTAATTAATAAAAGTCAATGTGATTTTAATTATTTAAAAAAAGTGACCCAATCGACTCAGGGTAATTTAAGCATTCAGTTGAAAAAATTAAAAGAAGAAAAATATATTGAAATTGAAAAAACATTTAGTAATAATTACCCTAAAACATCATGTTCAGTCACAGAAAAAGGAAGAAATCAATTCGAGGAATTTTTTAAAAATTTAATAAAAATGAAAAACACATAATTCTAAATTTTATTAAGTGAGATTTTACATTCCACTAATTATATAGTCAAATATGAAAGGAAATAAAAGTGTAACGTATATTACTTTTTATGAAAAAATATCAAGTTCGAAATCGATAACCAAAAACCAATGATTCAAATTAAAAATCTCCACAAATCATATAAGATGGGGTCATCCTCTTTGCATGTGCTCAAGGGAATAAATCTTGATGTACAAGAAGGGGAACTTGTCGCAATAATGGGATCCTCTGGATCTGGAAAATCTACTTTACTTAATATCTTAGGTATGTTGGATGGAGCTGATCAAGGACAATATATATTGGATGAGGTTCCTATTAAAAATTTAAATGAAACCAAAGCGGCCAGATATCGTAATAAATTTTTAGGATTTGTATTTCAATCTTTTAATTTGATAAACTATAAATCAGCCCTAGAAAATGTTTCTCTTCCATTGTATTACCAAGGAATTCCAAGAAAAGAACGTCAGTCTATCGCTTTGGATTACCTGGAGAGTGTTGGACTTAGGGATTGGGCCACTCATTTACCCAGTGAATTATCAGGAGGTCAAAAACAGCGTGTTGCTATTGCCCGTGCGATGGCATCAAAACCTAAGGTATTACTTGCAGATGAGCCAACAGGTGCACTAGACACCACAACATCATATGAAGTTATGGATCTAATTCAGAAGATAAATGAAGAAGGTAAAACTATTTTAGTAGTTACTCATGAACCTGATATTGCTCAAATGTGTAAGCGTGTAGTTAATCTTAAAGATGGTGTTATTGTTGAAGACAAAAAAGTAAAACAAGTTTTAGCGTCATCCTATGTTTAACAGAGACCGTTGGGGAGAAATCTTTGAGACCATAAGTAAAAATAAATTGATAACCTTTTTGTCAGGATTCACTGTTGCTCTTGGAATATTTATCTTTATTATACTTTTTGGATTAGGTAATGGTCTTAAAAATACCTTTCAAGAGTTTTTTTTAGATGATGCTGGTAATGCCATTTTTTTATATCCTGGAAAAACCTCAAAACCCTATAAAGGCTTTAAAGCAGAAAGAAGGATAGAGTTTAAAAATGATGACTTAAAAGACATTAAAAAAAACTTTGCTTTCTTTTTAGAGCATTTATCACCGCGTATTGATCGAAGCGCCTCAACTAGTTATAAAAATGAGAGTAATAATTATAGCACAAGAGCTATAGCTCCTGGGCATCAGTTTGTTGAAAAAACTATTTTGATGAAAGGAAGATATATTAATAATTCTGATATCAATGAAAAAAAGAAAAGTGCAGTTATAGGTAGGCTTGTAGCTAAAGACTTATTCAAAACTGAAAATCCTATCGGGAAATATATAAATTTAGGATCAACTGCGTTCAAAGTAGTCGGGGTTTACCAAGATGAAGGAGGTGACAGGGAAGAACGCAAAATTTATATTCCTTTTACCACAAGACAGCTTATTGAGAAAGGGAATGATAAATTAAATCAAATTGTATTAACCTACAGAAAAGAATTGGGTCACTCAGGTGCGATAGCTTTTGAAAGCGCACTAAAAAAATACTTCAAGGAGAAGAAATCAATCGATCCCACTGATCCCAATGGAATTTATGTTCAAAATCCAGCTGATGATCTAAAACAAAGTCAACAATTTGCACTTGTATTACAGTATATAGTAAGTTTTGTTGGTCTTGGAACACTTATAGCTGGAATAATAGGTATATCAAATATTATGGTTTTTGTAGTAAAGGAACGAACCAAGGAATTAGGAATACGTAAAGCCCTGGGAGCAACTCCTAAATCAGTAATCCAAATGATTCTTCAAGAGTCAGTTTTTATTACAACCATTTCAGGTTATGTTGGATTATTTTTAGGAATTCTAGTTTTAGAAAATATAGGCTTAAAGTTAGAAGAGTATTTCATAAAGAACCCTTATATCGATCTAAGTACTTCTTTAGCAGCCACAATAATCTTAATTCTTTTTGGTGCCATAGCAGGCTATATACCTGCAAAAAGAGCTTCAAGCATTAAACCTATAGTTGCCTTGAGAGATGAATAGTTTAAAAGTAATTTTTGATAGAGATACATGGCAGGAAATTTTTGGATCAATTTCTAAAAATAAGACTCGTACTATTATTACTGTAATTGGAGTTTTGTGGGGTATTTTTATATACATTGCCCTTTCAGGTGCTGCCAAAGGTTTAGATAATGGTTTTGAAAGGCAATTTGAAAACATTGCAATGAACTCAATGTTTATTTGGGCTCAAGAGACCAGTATACCTTATGCTGGATTTAAAACGGGACGAAATATTACACTTAAGCTCTCAGATATTGATTACATTCGAAAACGAATTCCAGAGATAGAGTTTATTGCTCCCAGAAATGTTAGAGGTGCTTTTGGTGGAGGTGTTCCTTTAGTAGTACGTAAAAATAAGTCGAGTAATTATAATGTATACGGAGACTTTCCAGAATACACCAAGATTGCAACGAAAAAAATATACGATGGAGGTCGTTTTATAAATGAAGATGACATTAAATACTCAAGAAAGGTATGTGTTATTGGAGAAAGAACACAAACAGAACTTTTTGAAAAGGATGAAAATCCAATAGGCCAATATATACGGGTTGATAATATTTATTTTCAGGTAATAGGAGTTCATAAGTTTGTTCCTGGAGGTGGATTTGAGAGTGATGGGGATATTTTTATTCCTTTTGAAACATTTAGAAAAATATATAATACAGGTGAAAGAGTTCAGTGGTTTACTATTGCTGCATATGACGATGCAGATGTTGTAGCTGTTGAAAAAGATATAAAAACAACATTAAAGAAAATTCATAGAGTTTCCCCAGATGATGAGCGTGCTTTTGGAGGATTTAACTTAGGTGAAATCTTCAACAAAATAGTTGGCTTTTCTAAGGGAATGACATTATTATCCTTAATAGTCGGTATAGCAACTATTATAGCAGGCGTAATTGGAATTGGAAATATATTACTAATATCTGTGAAAGAAAGAACTAAGGAGTTAGGAGTTAGAAGAGCACTTGGAGCAACACCTTCAGAGGTAAGAAATCAAATTATTTTAGAGTCTGTATTTTTAACATTGATTGCTGGAATACTAGGAATCATCCTTGGAGCTTTTGTTTTATTTGGGATTAATTTAGCTACCCAAGACCTAACAGATTTCCCCTACACAAACCCTACTGTTCCAATCCAATTTATAATGGGGGCACTTTTTATCATGGT
>JAQWNN010000062.1 GCA_029268555.1 Flavobacteriaceae bacterium | reverse complement strand
TTTTCTGATTTAATTGGTTTCATAGATTCTAATAAAGGAAACTGATACAAATTTTGCCATATTCCTTTATCTGTTCTTTTTTCAAAAATATAATGATCCTGTGAATCAGTAAGCACCAGGTAATTAAAATAACGTTTCTTTATTTTTATACGTAGTGTCTTAACAGGTAGTCTAGATATTTTATTTTGGTTTAATGCTATGCACTTTTTAGCAAAGGGACAATTCGAGCATTTGGGATTTTTATAAGTGCAATGAAGTGAACCAAATTCCATCATGGCTTGATTAAAAGTCCCTGGATGAAAATTTCCAATCAAATTCATGGCCTTGAACTTAAATTCTTTATGAGCTCTACTTGAGTCAATTGGCGTTAGTATTCCAAAATAACGAGATAAAAAGCGGTATACATTTCCATCTACTACAGCCTGAGGTATACCAAAACAAATTGAAGAAATTGCACTTGCGGTATAATCACCTACACCCTTTAATTTTATAAGCGATTCAAATGTGTTTGGAAAACTTCCTCCAAGTTCATTATTAATATACTGGGCTGTGAAGTGTAGATTTCGAGCTCTTGAATAATAACCTAAGCCTTGCCACAATTTTAATACTTCATCCTCATTGGCTAAAGCTAAATCTCTAATAGTGGGATAGGTATCTAAAAATCGTTTAAAGTAAGGTAGTCCTTGTTCAGTTTTAGTTTGTTGTAAAATTATCTCAGAAAGCCAAACTTTATAGGGGTCTTTGGACTCCCTCCACAAAAATGAGCGTTTGTTTTCTTCGTACCAAAGAATCAGTTTTTGTGTTAAAGACAAAATTATATACCTAAGATTATATTATTAAAAATAGAGAAACAATAAGAATATAAAAACTTTATACAGAGCATTTTATAATTAAAATTTATATATTTGCGAGCCCCAAATTTTAAGCAATAAATAAAATATTATGACAAAAGCAGACATTGTTTCAAATATTTCTTACAAGTTAGGAATAGATCGTGCTGACGTTCAAGCAACTGTTGAAAAATTTATGAAAGAAGTGAAAGTTTCTCTAGAAAAAGGAGAAAATGTATATTTAAGAGGTTTTGGAAGTTTCGTGGTTAAAACAAGAGCTGAAAAAACAGGGCGTAATATTTCAGAGAATGTTGCCATTAAGATCCCTGCCCACAACATTCCCTCTTTCAAACCTTCGAAAATTTTTGTTCAGGGGGTTAAGTCAAAAGTTCCTGTCTCAAAATAATTTATAATCCTTTAATAAAAACACTTATATGCCAAGTGGTAAAAAACGAAAAAGACACAAGGTGGCGACTCACAAGCGAAAAAAGCGAAGGAGAGCTAATCGTCACAAGAAAAAATAGTGTGGGGCAAAGCACTTAAAATATTTACCAAAAGTTCATTGAAATGGTTGCATTCAAAAAGTTTGAATTCCACCACAGGAAAAATTCCTGAAACTATAGTTTAATCCGCTACTGCAAGTTTACTTGTGGTTGCATAAAATAATTCAGAGTGAATAAAGAATTAATTATACGTTCGCATTCCTCTGCTGTTGATTTTGCACTGCTCAAGGATGGAAAATTAATTGAGCTAAATAAAGAAGTTGAGGATAATAACTTTTCTGTAGGCGACATATTTGTCGGCAAAGTAAGAAAAGCAATGCCTGGTCTAAATGCCGCATTTGTTAATGTGGGGCATGATAAAGATGGTTTTTTACACTATCATGATCTTGGACCAAAATTTTCTTCATTAATTAAGTATATTAAACAGGTAAGCACAGGTAAAAACAAAGATTATTTTTTAAAACAATTTCGCTACGAAAAAGATATTGAGAAAGATGGAAATGTTGAAGAAACAATTTCTTCAAAACAAAAAATCTTAGTTCAAGTTGTAAAAGAACCAATTTCTACTAAAGGGCCTCGATTAAGCTCGGAGATTTCTTTGGCAGGAAGATTTATGGTGTTAATGCCATTTTCTGATCGGGTTTCGATTTCACAAAAAATTGAAGATCGTTCGGAAAAAAATCGTCTGAAAAAGTTGGTCCAAAGTATACGACCTAAAGGTTTCGGTTTAATTATCAGAACAGTAGCCAAAGGACAAAAAGTTGCAGCTCTTGATTCAGATATTCAACAATTGCTAACACGCTGGAAAAATTTATCAGCAAAACTGAAGCAAATAGATGTATATCCGACTAAAGTTTTAAGCGAGATTGACCGATCTTCAAGTATCTTACGAGATATATTTGACGATAATTTCACCGGTATTCATGTAGATGATGCTGCAATGGAATCTGAAATCAAAGATTATATAGAAACTATTGCACCAGATAAAAAATCAATTGTAAAATTGTATGACGACCACCTTCCCATTTTCGAAAAATTTGGTATTGAAAGACAAATTAAATCTTCATTTGGAAAAACAGTTTCAATGCAAAAGGGAGCATATTTGGTTATAGAGCATACTGAAGCATTGCATGTTATTGATGTCAATAGTGGCAATCGCTCTAACCGATCTAAAAGCCAAGAAGATACTGCTATGGAAGTCAATTTGATTGCAGCAACAGAGATTGCTAGGCAATTAAGATTGAGAGATATGGGAGGAATAATTGTAATCGATTTTATTGATTTAAATTCCAATATTAATCGTAAAAAGCTATTTGAACACTTTCGTGAAGAAATGAGTTCGGACAGAACCAAGCATAAAATTCTACCACCGAGTCGTTTTGGGCTCATTCAGATAACTCGCCAACGCGTTCGACCTGAGATTAATATCAAAACGAAAGAGCCTAATCCTAATGTCAATGGGGAAGTAGAGGCTCCTATTGTAATAATTGACAAAATCAACACAGAGCTTAGTAAAATTACTAAGAATAAACACAACCAAAAGGAAAAAATATTTTTACATGTTCATCCTTTTGTTTCAGCCTATCTTTTAAACGGGACTCCATCCCAACGTTTAAAATGGTATTTAGAATACAAAAAGTGGATTCGTATTGTTCCACGCCACGCTTACCAATATTTGGAGTTTCGTTTCTTAAATAAAGATAGAAGAAGACTCCGAACTTAATCTAAAACCACCTGTCTCACGATTGGGTGGTTTTTTTATATTATTAAACTTAATTTTTAATTACTAAACCGTTTTTACATCTCTTTATGTTTTGTTTTTTAACTTTGATTTATGCAAAAAAAACAGTCCTTCACCGTTAAAGAAGCACAAAAAAAATTAGAGCATTATTGTACCTATCAAGAGCGCTGCCATCAGGAAGTCGTCAATAAACTCAAGGAATTAGGTATGATTCCTCTCGCTATAGATACCGTAGTTTCCAAATTAATCAGGAGCAATTACCTCAATGAAGCTCGATTCGCTCAAAGTTTTGCTCGTGGAAAATTCAGAATTAAAAAGTGGGGAAAAATTCGAATAAAAAGAGAACTAAAAGCCCGTCAAGTTTCTGATTATAATATAAAAAGGGGCTTAAAAGAAATTCCAGAAAATGACTATAATAATACTTTTTGGTTTTTATTCGAAAAACGCAAAAAAGCTGTGGATGGAAACAACCCCTTAACCCAAAAAAAAAAAATAATTAGCTATATGGTTTATCGAGGGTGGGAAACTCAAAAGATTTATGAAGCCTTACAAGATCTTTAACCTAAACCAAATAACTTGATCTAACTAATTTTCTCAGCAATGGAGCTAAGTAGACATTATCGTCGAATAAAGGATATTCAGAATAAGACCTTAAAAACTTGTTAATCCGTTAAAAGAATAACTTTATTATCACTAAGTTCGATTGCTCCGGATTGAATATCAAGGTAAGTGTTACTTCCTTCTTGGGTAAATTTAGATTTATTGACTTCATCTAAGGTTATTTTCCCTTGAATCTTAACCCGTCCTTTCACTAGAGTTGAAACTATGGAAGAGTGATTATTTAAAATCTGAAAAGAACCTGATGCTCCTGGGACAGTTATGCTCAAGACTTCACCATTAAAAAGTTGTGCTTCTGGAGAAACAATTTCAAGTTGCATAATCTATACTTCTGCTAACATTTTCTCGCCAGTTTCTATTGCTTCCTCTATCGTTCCCTTTAGGTTGAACGAGGCTTCAGGAAGATGATCTAACTCGCCGTCCATAATCATATTAAAGCCTTTTATAGTTTCTTTGATATCAACCAACACTCCAGGTATTCCTGTAAATTGTTCCGCAACATGGAAAGGTTGTGACAAAAATCTCTGTACTCTTCTTGCCCTAGATACAGCTAACTTATCTTCTTCAGAAAGCTCATCCATTCCTAAAATGGCAATAATATCTTGTAACTCTTTATAACGTTGCAGAAGTTCCTTAACACGTTGTGCGCAGTTATAGTGCTCATCACCAAGAATCTCTGGTGTTAAAATACGAGAAGTGGAGTCTAATGGGTCTACGGCAGGATAAATTCCTAGCTCTGCTATCTTACGCGATAATACAGTCGTAGCATCTAAATGTGCAAAAGTTGTCGCTGGTGCTGGATCGGTTAAATCATCTGCAGGTACATAAACTGCTTGAACCGAAGTGATTGAACCTTTTTTAGTAGAAGTAATACGCTCTTGCATAGCGCCCATTTCTGAAGCTAGGGTCGGCTGGTATCCAACCGCTGAAGGCATACGCCCTAAGAGAGCTGATACTTCTGATCCTGCTTGAGTAAAACGGAAAATGTTATCCACAAAGAAAAGTACATCTTTTCCTTGTCCATCTCCAGCTCCATCTCGAAAATATTCTGCAATAGTTAGTCCTGATAAAGCCACACGAGCACGAGCTCCTGGGGGTTCATTCATTTGGCCAAAAACGAAAGTTGCTTTTGATTCTTTCATAGCCTTGGTATCAACTTTTTTCAAATCCCATCCACCTTCTTCCATAGAATTCATAAAGTCATCTCCATATTTGATAATTCCAGATTCTAACATCTCACGAAGTAAATCATTCCCCTCACGAGTTCGTTCTCCTACTCCTGCAAACACTGAGAGTCCACCGTGTCCTTTGGCGATATTATTAATAAGTTCCTGAATTAAAACTGTTTTACCTACTCCAGCACCACCAAATAATCCAATTTTTCCTCCTTTTGCATAAGGTTCTATTAGGTCAATAACTTTTATACCTGTAAAAAGAACTTCTGTTGAAGTAGAAAGATCTTCAAATGCTGGGGCTTCTCGATGAATAGGCAGTCCATTATTATTATCCTTGGGTAAGTTATCCATCCCATCTATTGCATCTCCAATCACGTTAAAAAGGCGTCCATATATATCATCTCCAATTGGCATTTGA
Organism: Flavobacteriaceae bacterium; assembly: GCA_029268555.1. Classification (GTDB taxonomy): domain Bacteria; phylum Bacteroidota; class Bacteroidia; order Flavobacteriales; family Flavobacteriaceae; genus MS024-2A. Next base: position 8,729 of record JAQWNN010000062.1, on the reverse strand, counting down.
ATTGGACTCCCAATAGATTTTGCAATAGTGCCTCGGCTAAGACCATCTGTAGAGTCCATTGAAATGGTTCTCACAGTTTCTTCACCTATGTGAGATTGAACTTCAAGGATTAATTTTGTTTCGTCAGAATTCTGAATTTCTAAAGCATCGTAAATACTAGGGAGTGGGTTTTTATCACCACTAAATACTACATCTACAACGGGGCCAATAACTTGAGAAACTTTACCAATACTTTGAGTCATTTTTTTCTTACTTGATTTAGTGTTTTAATTTGGATTTTAAGTTGCAAATATATAGTGTTCCTCCTAAATAGTGATTGATTTTAAGTCCTTTTTTTTTAAAGAAATTAATGCTTTAATACCCTTTAATTTTTGCTAATTGATGTAAATGATAATTATAATCTCCAAAAAGTTGTTGTGCTACGCGCGCTCTTTTTAAATAAAATCCAATATCTGCATCATCTGTAACTCCGATTCCTCCGTGTAACTGAATCGCTTCACTTGTAACTAGTTTAGATGTTTTACCTAATTTAGCCTTTGCTAAATGTGCATATTTTAATGTCTTAGAATCATTAATATCAATCGCTTGAAGGGCTTTTAAAACAATTGATTTACATAATTCAATTTCAGAGAAAAGAATAGCAGCTCGATGTTGAAGAGCTTGATATGTTCCTATAATTACACCAAATTGTTGGCGTTCTTTCAAATACTGAACGGTTACATCAAATGCCTGTTTACAAATTCCTAAAAGTTCAGCTGATATACCAGTGTAGGCAATTGCCATAAGTTGATCTAAAAGTAGCCGGCCATCTAATTTAATATTAAGACGATTTTGAGCAGAAACTTTAACATTTTTAAAAGCTATGTCTGCATAAGTTCCTGAATCCATCAAAATTGTTTTAGAAATTGTAATTCCTTTAGTTTTAGCATCTACTAGAAACAAACTGATTTTATCATCAACCATACATACAACAATCAAATGAGTAGCTGTTGCACCATCGATTACTATTGTTTTTGATCCATTAATTATATAATTACCCTTTTCTAAAATAGCCTTAGTAGTAAATGACTTTGTTTGATGGTGTTTACCCTCCTGAATTGCAAAAGCTAACTGATTAATTCCTTCCATTACTCCTGGAAATAATTTTGTTTTTAAAGTTTCATTATCAGATAGACGGAGAGCAGAACCACCTAGTAGTATTGAAGAAATTAATGGTGATTTTGAAAGATTTCTTCCTGTTTCTTCTAAAATTTGTCCAAGCCCTACAAATCCAAAATCCAATCCATTATAGCTTTCTGGAACTGTAAGTGCAGTCCATCCCATATCCACCATTTCTTCCCATAATTTGGGGTCAAATGGAATAAATTTAGAATCCCGTAATTCTCTCATCTTAATTACGGGGGATTTTACGGTAAGAAGTTCTGTAGCAGAATCCTTAAGCATTTTTTGTTCTTCTGTTAAAATTAATGCCATAATAATCTTATTTAGTGGGTAAGCCCAATATAAGTTTAGAAATAATATTTAATTGGATTTCTGAGGTCCCCCCCTCGATTGAATTCCCCTTGGAACGACAAAATTTTCGAGCTAAATCACCGTCTGACTTTTCATTTTTACCCCAAAAAAGAGCTTCTGATCCTCCTATAGCCATTAATAATTCATAACGAGCTATATTAAGTTCCGTTCCATAAAATTTGAAAAAAGAAGAAAGTGCCCCAGAGTTATTTCCAGTTTTAGCTTCGTCGGTAACTCGTTGAATTGTTAAATCAAAAATTTCTTCGTCCATTTCAAAATCTGCGATTTTATTTCTTAAAACTCCATCTGAGATTATTCCATAATTATTTAAAGGGAGATTTTCAAGTGCTACAGAATGTACCTCCTTTTTTATATCTGTTTCTCCTATTCCACCGATCATTTGCCTTTCATGGGTCAGAAGATATTTTGCAATGGTCCAACCTTCATTTAGATTACCGATTAAGTTTTCCTTGGGTACTTTTACACCATCAAAAAAAGTTTCACAAAAAGGTGATTTACCACTAATTAATTTGATAGGCCGAGTACTTACTCCTTTTGATGCCATATCAATTAATATGAAGCTAATCCCATTATGCTTTGTCGCTTTGAAATCAGTACGAACTAGACAAAAAATCCAATCAGATTTATCAGCGTAAGAAGTCCAAACCTTAGAACCTGTAATTTCATAATGATCTCCCTTGTCAATTGCTTTTGTTTTTAGACTCGCTAAATCACTTCCAGCATTTGGTTCACTATAACCTTGACACCACCATATTTTCCCTTCCACAATCTGAGGTAGGTAATATAGTTTTTGATCTTCTGAAGCAAAATTAAGTAATGCTGGGCCTAACATAGAAATCCCAAAACTATATAGTGGTTTTCTACATCCTAAACGGGTCATTTCTTGTACTAAAATATTATTTTCTTCAGATGTTAATCCGCCTCCTCCATATTTAGTTTCCCAATAAGGTACAACCCATCGTTTTTCTAGCATACGTTCAAACCAAAGTTTTTGATCGTTTGATTTAAATTTAGAATTACGGCCTCCCCAATAAACATCAAAAGGGTCTTTTACAGGCTGTCTCATACTCTCTGGACAATTTGCTTCTAGCCAAGCTCTTGTTTCAGTCCTGAAATCACTTAGAGAGATACTAATTTTTGTTTCCATCTATTAATATTTAATATAAATTATCTATTTTATTTTTTTGAAGGGCTTGGAGTGCCATTTTACCGTACAATTCGACGGCTTTATTTAAGTTTTTAAAGCGAATATCAGTCGAAAGTCCATTTTTATATCTAAAATAAATTTGCTGGATAATTACAGCAATTTTAAAAAGACCAAAAACATAATAAAAAGGAATATCAACTATTTTAGTGTTACTTTTTTTAGCATAGTGCTCTACAAGCTCACTTCGAGTTAAATTTCCTTTTACAAGTGTGATATTCATATTATTTTCTTTTAAAAAATCAGGATCTGATTCTTGAATCCAATATCCTAAAGTTGTTCCCAAATCCATTAAGGGGTCTCCAAGGGTAGCCATTTCCCAATCTAAAATACCTTTAATTTTAAAATCTTTATTTTGAGATATAATTAAATTATCATATTTAAAATCATTATGAATAAAAGCGCTTTTTTGCTCAGGTGGAATATTATTATTAAGCCAAGTATAAGTTTTTTCTAAAGATTTCAATTCATCAGTTTTAGCATTGATGTATCTTTTTGTCCAACCCTCTATCTGGCGTTTTATATATCCATCTGGCCTTCCTAAATTTTCCAGACCAGCAGCATGATAATCCAATGAATGTATTTCTACCAAAGTATTCACTAAAGCCTCTGATAAATTTCTCATTTGATTTGAATCTGGAAGTTGATCTTTAGGTGTATGCCCTCGAAAAATAACTCCATTCATACGTTCCATAATATAAAATGGGGCGCCTATAATACTTTGATCCTCACAGAATAAAAAAGGTTTCGGAACTTTCTTATAAATAGGATTTAACCCTGAAAGAATTCGGAATTCTCTTCCCATATCATGTCCTGATTTGATTTTTACTCCTTTTGGGGGCCTTCTTAAAACTAGCTCTTTTTTCCCAAATTTTAATAAATAGGTGAGATTGGAGTAGCCTGAAGGAAATTGTAAGATTTCTAAATAAGTCTTTGGAAGATCCATAGCATTTTGCAAATAGGTTTCTAGAGAATCTGTCTTCAATGATTGCCCTTCTCTGACTTCAATAGCTTTATCTAATTCACTTAACATTTATTTGGTGCTAAATACTCTTTCAAAATAATCTCCTAATTCATTAATTACCAAGTGTTTATCTTTATTGATCGGGATTCCTGCTAATACCTTTGCAAGACGTTTTTTATATTCTAACTGCATCATTCTTCCAATTTGTATTCTTTGTGCTTGAGGAGAACCTGCTCCATGAACACTCTCGGTTAAATATCCTACAGCATTTCTTCCCATTGTCATATTTTCAATTAATCTAAGAATACGGATTCGCTCCTCAGTTGTAAAGCGATTACTCCCTTTTAAATATTTGTGTAATAATTTTCCGATTTCTGGATGATTCAAATCTTTTTCAGAAGGGAGCGTAGAAACAAAACCTCCTGCTAAATCTTGAGAAATTTGAGCCATTTCAAAAGGCATTTTTGTTACATGGTGTTTACAAACATTTGACAACATATCATCACATTGAAAGCAGCCTGATTTCGTTTTATATCCCTGATAAGAGGATGCAATCCCTGTAGCATAAATAGTTTCATTAAGGTGAGACATTTGAACCAACTTATTTTTGATATGAGAAGCCTTTTCAACGCCATTCATTTCAGCAATTGAAGCTGCTGCGCCAATTAATACGTCTCCTACTCCAGACTTGCAAACATAACTTCTTCTATGGTAGGTAGTGAAACGTTCTACTAGCACTGCTGCAAAATCGTATTGTCCATCCATAAAAATATTTTCATTTGCAATAAATACATTGTCAAAAAGTACCATTGCCTCCTGACCCCCATATTGAGAATTACCAACATCAATAGTACCCTCTTCCATACTTCGCGTGTCACAAGATTGCCTTCCATAAATATAGGTTATCCCTTTGGCTGTAACGGGTAGCGCTCCAACAATAGCATAATCTTCATCAGCTTTTGTAAGACGCATTGTTGGCATTACCATCATCCAATGAGAGTTAATACAGCCCGTTTGATGTGCCTTTGCTCCAGAAACATATACACCCTTAGAAGTGCGTTTGGTTATATGAAGAAACATATCTGGATCTTCCTGCTCATGGGGTGCTAAATTTCGATCACCTTTAACATCGGTCATAGCACCTCCTAAAACAAAATTATATTTATGCATAAAGGTCAAAAAGGTTTTTAACTTCAAATGATAGTTTGAATCATTAGCTTCATCCATTTCATAAGTCACGGAATAAAGAGCATTGAATGCATCCATTCCAACACATCGCTGAAAGCAAGTCCCTGTTAATTGCCCTAGTTTTCGTTGCATTTTATTTTGAAGCACAAGTTCTTCAGCACTGGAACAAACGTGAAGAAAGCGACTAACGCGTTCTCCTGTAAAAGGTGAAATTACACTCGCTAAATCAGGGTTAGAAATAGCTAAATCAAATGTTTTTGCAATAGCATTGATAGATGGTCGTATCATGTCATGATCTACAGGTTCTTTTAGTTTTTCTCCAAATAGATAAACTGTTAAATTTCGATTCCTTAAAGAATTGATATAACTTTCTCCATCAGTTATTTTAACTATTTCTTTAGTATTCATCTTTTATTTATAATCAAGTTTATACTTTTTTAAAATACTTCTTGCTAATCTACTTTTATGCACTTCATCAGCTCCATCATATATTCTGGCAGCTCGCTCATGGCGATAATATGAGGCTAGAATAGTATCGTCAGTTACTCCTTTTGCTCCATGTACTTGAATAGCACAATCAACTACTTTTTGAAGTACTTGGGCACAATAAAATTTAATGATTGAAATCTCTGATCTGGTTTTGTAGGCCCCTAGAGTATCAATTTTATTTGCTGCATCCTGAACGAGTAGTCTTGATGCGTTAATTTCTGCTCGACATTCTGAAATCCAGTTTTGAATAGTCTGTTTTTCTCCTAACATTACACCCTCAGAAATTTCTCTCGACACAGCACGCTCGCACATTAAATCAAAAGCACGTTCACACATTCCAATCCAACGCATGCAATGGTGAATCCTTCCGGGTCCCAATCGTTTTTGTGCGATAGTAAATCCTTCTCCATCTGCCCCTAATACATTTGTTAATGGAACTTTTACATCATGAAATTTAATTTCAGCATGACTTTCCCAACCACCACCAGGATGCCCCATGATGGATATATTTCTTACAAATTCTAGTCCTTGACTAGATGTTGGCACAATTACTTGACTTGCTTTTTTATGGGGATCACTCCCATTAGGATCTGAAACCAGCATTACAATTGCGAAAGAAGCTCCATCAAACCCTGATGTGAACCACTTGTGCCCTTTAATTACATAATTACCGTTTTCCTTTGAGGCAATAGTTCCCATTTTAATAGGATTAGACCCTGCATGATCTGGCTCTGTCATTGCAAAACAACTTCTTATTTCTCCCTTTAAAAGAGGATACAAATAGATTTCTTTTTGCTCATCTGTTCCAAACTCTATAAGAATTTCCATATTTCCAGCGTCTGGAGCTTGACAATTAAAACAGTAATGTCCATAAGGACTTGCTCCTAAAATTTCACTTACTTCTCCATGCTCTGCATTTGTTAATCCTAAACCACCGTATTCTTTCGAAATCTGTGGAAGCCAAAGCCCTTTTGACTTTACTTTTTCTCTTAGCTCATTTAACTTAGGTAACTTCTTCTCCCATTCAATATTAAGTATCCAAGGCTCAAGACTGAATAATTCTTCTTTCACAAAAGCTTCTATTTCCTTTTTTATTTCTTCAAAATCCATTTTCTAATATTATTTACCTAAAAAATTAGGTTTTCTTTTTTCAATAAATGCTGAGACTCCTTCTTTTAAATCATAACTATTAAATGCATCAATTTGTTTTTTAGCTTCAAAAGCAATTGATTCATTAAGACTGTGATCCATGGCAAAAAACATATCTTCTTTAGCAATTCCTATTGCTAAAGTAGGTCGAATTGCAAAATCTTCTGCCCAAGCTTGAGCATTACTTAAAATATCATCTTGTGCTACAAGGCGGTTTGTAAGTCCTAATTCTAAACATTTTTGTCCTGTTAATTTTTTTCCACTTGTAGCTATTTCCAGAGCACGACTATACCCTACTTGTCTTGTAAGAAGCCAACTTGCTCCTCCATCAGGACCTAAACCAATATTAACAAAGGCATATAAAATACCACTTTTTTCGCTCATAACTCGTAAATCACATGCTAAAGCAAAAGCAGCTCCAACGCCAGCAGCGGTTCCGTTTATAGCACCAATAATAGGTTTTTTTAAAGAAAAAAACTGATTCATTAATGGTTGGTATTGATCTATAATATATTGGCTTCGTTGATCTGCTGTAACTTCATCTCCGAAAACAGACATGTCTGCCCCTGCACAAAATCCACGTCCTGAACCAGTTATTACTACTGAACGAATTGATTCGTCAACTTTACATTTTTTAAGAGAATTTGAAATACCATCGACTAAGTCTTGATTTACAGCATTATATCGATCAGGTCTGTTAAGTATGATTGTAGCTACTCCGTTTTTAACTTCAAATAATACAGCGTTTTCCATAATTGATTAATTATATGCAAGAGCTAGAAACTCAGCTACACAAGCTGGCTTTTCTTGACCTTCCAATTCAATGATTACATTTAATTTGTATTTAGCTCCTTTTGGAATCATGTCAAATTCAACTAAATAAACTCGCCCTCTAAATTTTGATCCTGCAGGCGTCGCATGGGGGAAACGAACTCTATCTAAACCGTAATTTATAGCCATTGAAACTTGTCTGACTTCATAAGAATCATACATTATTTTAGAACACATGGATAACATCAAAAATCCATGTGCTATGGTTTGCTTGTATGGAGATTCTTTTTTACAGCGTTCTTCATCAAGATGAATCCACTGCTCATCCTGTGTAGCCTTAGCAAAAATGTTAATTCGTTCTTGATCCATTACGCTCCAGGGGGTAAGACCCAATTCTTTGCCAACAGCATTTTTCATTTCGGAAATATTTTTAAATATACTCCTATGAGATTTTTGTGTTTTTTGTATTTCCATAACTTTTTTTACATTATCATATATCCTCCATCAGCAGAATAAATCCCACCTGTTGAATAACTTCCAGCTGATGAGGCTAAATAAACTGCTAAACCAGTCATTTCATTTGGTTGGGCCATTCTGCCAGCTGGTAATTCTTTTTCAATTTGATTTAGTAAAGCTTCATTGCTCCAGAGGGCTTTACTGAATTTAGTTTGAATTAACCCTGGACATATTGCATTAGAGCGAATCCCATGTTTCCCCCATTCTTTAGCCTGAACTTGTGTAAGCATAATTAGTGCCGCTTTTGTTACACTATAAATTCCTAACCCAAGACTAGGTTTCAATCCTTCTACAGAAGCAATATTAATAATAGCTCCTTCTTTTTTTTCTTTTAAATGAGGGAAGCACAAATTACTCAACGCAAACGCTGCTTTAAGGTTTACATTCATCATTTTTTCATAAATAGTATCGGTCATCTTTTCCAAAGGCTCATAGACAGGATTTATAGCAGCATTATTAACTAAAATATCAATTCCTCCAAATTTGTCTAAAGTCTTATTAACTAAATTTTCTTGCTGAATTTCATCTGCTACATGGCAAGCTTGAGGCATAATAGAATATCCTTTTTGACTCAATTCTTTTGCGGCAATATCAACTGAATCTTGTGAACGACTACTAATTACAACTTGAGCTCCATATTCAGCAAAAGCAGATGCTATACCAAGTCCAATTCCTTTACTAGACCCAGTAATAATTGCAACTTTGCCAGTTAAATCAAATAATTTTTTAGTGCTTTTCATCTTTTTTAAATAGGCATTGCCCCTCCATTAGCATGTAAAGTATGTCCACTTACAAATCCCGCTTCTTTTGAAGCAAGAAATAAGTATGCATGACCCATATCTTCTGGTGTTCCAATTCTTCCAACTGGAATTTGAGCAATTCCAGCTTTAATAATTTCCTCTGGCATAGAATCTG
>JAQWNN010000061.1 GCA_029268555.1 Flavobacteriaceae bacterium | reverse complement strand
AGAGTAGGACTTTGCAAAAGAAGAGAAAACCATAATTATTGAAAGTAAGGCAGATATTTTCATATTTAAAACAAACCGTGACTTGTTTTCTAACCCAAAAAAATGGGATATTGTTGTTAAATTCATATATTTAAGTATTAGTTAGTAATTATTGACTGATTGCTATTTAATTCCTCGGGTTTTTGTTACTTCAAAACAAAGACCCGTTTTTTTTATTTTAATTAATTATTATTTTGTTATTCATAATTTGATAATCTAAATTGTAAATTTTTACTAGGTATTCTAAAACGTCATCAATTGATTCGTTTTCAGTTAAAAAAGTAGCATTAATAAACATCTTATTTAATTCAACATTATTATTAATAATTATAACATCATAAATTCTTTCTAATTTTGTGATCATATTATTAATGTTTTCATTTCTGAAAATAATTCTTCCATTAACCCAGGAGGTGTATAAAACAGTATTTACTTTTGATAGTTCAATTTTACCTTGAGAATAGTTTATTGTAGCCTTATCACCAGGCTTTATAACAACAAATTTGCTGTTGTCTAGAGTGTTTTTGACACCCAAACTACCTTCTGTCAAAATAATTTCTGAAAAATTATCTTCTTCATAATTTTTAAAATTAAATTTTGTGCCATAAACTTCAACTGTAGACCCTGTAGAATGAACTTTAAAAGAATTTAAACTATCACTATAAACATCAAAAAATGCCTCACCAGAAACATAGACCTCTCTATCCACTCCCTCAATAAAACTTACAGGAAAAATAAATGAAGATCCAGAGTTTAAATGAACAATCGTTCCGTCTGAGAGTATCAATTTAAACTTCTTACCGTATGGTACTTTTATTGTGTTTTTGATTAATGATTGTTGAGCTATATCCTTGTTATAGACAAGAGCTTTCGCATCTGTTTTGACTAATCCTTCAAGTTTTTCTAAATTAATTCCACTTTCACCTCTTTTGTTTTGTTTAGAATCTAGAACAACTTTTTCTCCGTCTGAAGTAGTTAAAATGATATTTTTAGATTCAATTAGGATTTCTTCGTAATTCGAATAGTATGCTAATCCAATGATTCCAATCAAAACTGCCGCTACTCTTAAGAAATTTTTTCTAAATAATCTAAAAGAATCCTCCTTTTTAGCTTTTTTAATTCTTGATTCAAGATCATTAATTAACGATGCCTTATTTAATTGATTCATATGGAAGTTTGATAAGAAATTAATTTGAACGTATTCATTAAATAATTTATAATTTTTATCTTCTAATATGAAGTTTAGTAGTAATTCAAGCTCTTTTTTTTATTTATTATTTCTGAAAAAATTTGATATTATATTTTCTATGCTTTTATCCATTATATACCCTATTACGATACCCAAAAAATAAACCCTTTGAAAAAAGAGCATATTTTTTATACATTTAATTTTTTATTGATGAGTAATTTTGGGATTAGATAACAAAATTTTAATAGCAAAACTTAAAGACAACGATGCTTCAGCTTGGCGCGAAATTGTCAATTTATATAGTGATCGATTATTCGCTTATGCATTAAGTCTGTGTTCAGATCGAGAACTATCATCAGATATAGTACAGCACGTGTTTATAACTATTTTTGAAACTAGACATAACTTAAATCCTGATTATTCTTTAAAATCTTATTTATATAGATCGGTATATAACAAGTTCATTGATGATTACCGAAAAGAAAAGTCCATGTCGGCATTACATGAACAGTATTATTTCATGCTTAACCAATTCGTTACAAACACAAGTGATGAGGATTTATCTATGAAATTGAAGAAGATGAATGTGATAATTGATAAGCTTCCAGAAAGAACAAAGAAAGTGTTCATATTAAGTAAACAAAGTGGTTTAACTAATATTGAAATTTCAGAAAATTTAAATATTTCAATCAAAACTGTTGAAGGTCATATTACAAAAGCCTTTAAATTACTTCGTCAAGATGTAAAGAATCTAAAATTATAATTTCTTTAATCTTAAACTATTGATTTAAAGCTCGTAAAATAATTTTTTCCATCACCTTATAACCTTCTAAATTTGGGTGGACAAGGTCATTTTCTGCAGTGTATTCGGGAACTTTTAATCCACCAATAGAATCAGACATTGAAGTATAATAATCCACATATTTTATGCTATTTTTTTTACAATAATTTTTTAGAATAGAATTCAATTTAATTACTTTTTGTGAGGGCTCAATTCCAGGTGACCAAAGAAAGTCAATTGCAGGTAGTGTAGAACATATGTAAACAGAGATACCATTTGCAATAGCAATTTCAGCCATTGAAAATATATTCTCTGCAGTATTTTCAATAGAAATTTGACCTGTATTACCAGCAATATCATTTGTTCCAGCCATAATCACTACGCTTTTAGGTTTTAAGTTTACAACATCAGGCTTAAATCTAATTAACATTTGTGGGGTTGTTTGACCTCCAATACCCCTATTAATAAAGGGGTTTTCAATAAAGAAATCTTCATTAAATTTACTCCATTGTTCTGTTATTGAATTACCCATAAACACTATTCGATTTGGATCAAAAACTTTGATTAACTGATCATTACTTTTTTGATATCTTTTCAAATTTGCCCAATCCATTAAAGTACCTCCACCAGCAAGTGCAATTTTAGGAACTGACTTTAGATCATTATAAGTACCAGCTTGAATTAATGTTTGTGAATTAGTTAATGATGCTATTAGCATAAAAATTAACGTCACAGATGTTTTATTGATATATATTTTTTTATTTATTCTCATTGTTTTTTTGACTTAGAATGAATCCATTTTAAAAAATCTTTTTCTGCAAATGCATTACTCCAGCTATCATGGTCGGTATTTTCATATAGAGTAACTTTAGGACTTCCTCCTGCCTCTATAATTGCTTTTGCCATTTTTAATGAATGATTTGGACTAATAACACTATCATCGGAACCATGAAAAATCCATAAAGGAACTTTCTCGGCATAAATACTAGCTAACTGAGTAATTCCATTTCCACAAATTGGAGTCGCAGCAGCAAACATATTTGGCCTTCTAATTAGTATTTCAAAAGTTCCCATACCTCCCATTGACAAACCACTCACATAAATTTTTTGTTTGTCAACCTGTTTTTGTTTTATGAATTTATCCATTAGTTTCATAACTAGTCCTAAACTTTTATTAGGCTGTGATATTTTATTTTTAAGAATTTCGTTCCACTGATCAGATTCTAAACTCGGCCACCTATCATTCTTTGAACATTGCGGAAAGATTACCCAAGAATTGTATCTTTCTCTAGATTCCTTTGTTAAAAAAAGTTTTCCACCATGAGTTAGTTGAGAGAAATTATCGTTCCCCCTTTCTCCAGATCCGTGTAAAAATAAATGAACAGGGTATTGATTATTAGGATCATAATTTAAAGGCTTTAAGATTCTATAGTTAAGTGTATCATTTTTAAAAATAAAAACCTTTTTCTCATATAAATTTAGGGACTGAGAATTTATATTACTGAAAAAAAAAAGTAGTAGTATAGAAGCCAAGTATTTCATAGTTTTTATATAAATCATATAATTTATTACTTGCTCAAAGTCTAAATCCCTTGTTTTAAAGTATAATAATATTAGAATTCATCTGGTTTTTTTAAAATTTTAGCTGCTCTTAATTTGATCTGCTCCAAATCTTCTGGCGGAATTTTCTCTAATAACCTAAGCATCATTGCCATTCGATTGTTCTTAGAAAAAAATTCCTTTTTATCATCTAAAAAATTCCAATATAGACTGTTAAACGGACAAGCATTCTCACCTACTCTCTTTTTTTTATCGTATTTACAGCTATCACAATAATTACTCATTTTATGAATGTAAGCGGCTGCGGACACATAAGGTTTAGTTGCTACGATTCCACCATCAGCCCATTGGCTCATTCCTCGTGTATTGGTGATTTGAACCCATTGAATTGCATCAGCATATATCCCCAAATACCATTCATCAACTGCATCCGGATGCACTTGAGCAAGTAGTGCGAAATTTCCAGTGATCATAAGTCTCTGAATATGATGCGCATAAGAGTGCTCCAGTGAGTTACTTATGCTCTGATGCAAGCAGTTCATATCCGTTTTAGCTGTCCAGTAAAATTCTGGAAGTGGATTGGTATTTTGAAGCGCATTAGTTGTTTCATAATTCGGCATTTCCTTCCAATAAATACCACGCATATATTCTCTCCAACCAATGATTTGGCGAACAAATCCTTCAACCTGAGAAAGTTCAATATTCTCTTTATTTTCCCTATAAAATTCAATGACCGTTTGAACAACCTCAAGCGGATCTATCATTTTGGTATTTAAAGCAAAAGAAATCCTGGAGTGAAAAAGATTTACCTCATCGGTGTGCAAGGCATCTTGATAATCTCCAAAATGAACCAATAAATATTCACAGAAATAATCTAACTGCTTAAGAGCTTGTTTTCGACTTAATGGGTAGAGAAAACATTCTTGATCAAAAGATCCAATTGTCTTTACTCCCTGTTCTTCAATTATTTTTTTTAAAGCCAAGAGATTATTAGCATCAGGTATAAATGGTGGTGGAATCTTGGGTGATCCTTTCCATTTTTTTCGATTGTTTTTATCAAAATTCCATTGTCCTCCTTCAGGTTGGTCTAAATGCATCAAGAGGTTAAACTTCTTTCGCATATAGCGGTAAAAAAACTCTAGTATTAATTGTTTTTTCCCTTCAAAAAATTTAGTTAATTCTGTTCTAGAGGTCATAAAGTGTTCTGCATCATCAATCTCAAATGGGATAGATAACGTTTTACAAAAAATTTTGAGTTGCTTGTCTAATCGGTATTCATCTGGTTCTAAGTAAGCAAAAGAATCAGCAGCATGCTGTTTGAAAATTTTACTTAAATTTTCCTCAAGATTTTGCTTGTTATTTTGATCGTCAAGAGTTAAGTATTGAACTCTATGCCCTTTAGATTTTAATTCAATATTGAAGTTTCTCATCGCTCCAAAAAAAGCAATAACTTTCTGAATATGATGTGGGGCATAGTCGGTTTCTTGTCTCATTTCCATCATGACGTAAATCACCTCATCATCAACCTGATTGAACCAAGAATGTTTAATATTTAATTGGTCTCCTAAAATGAGTTTAATCTTCATTCAAAAAGTGTTTTTTGATTCCAAATACGTTGAAACTTACCGCCTTCGTCATATCGTTCTGCTTGTAAACGTACATTAAACTTCCGATCTCTTGGGTCATTTCCTACTCCCGCTACATACATCCAATTACCATAATTACTATGAACATCATAATCAATCAATTGAGACTCAAAATAAGCTGCTCCTATTCGCCAATCCAACAATAAGTCTTTCGCAAAATAAGAGGCAACATTTTGACGTCCTCGATTACTCATCCAGCCAGTTTTTTTTAGTTCAATCATATTGGCATTAACAAAGGGCTCTTTTGTTGTCCCATTAATCCAATTTTTTATTATTTCGATATCGTTTTCCCAGTCATATTCTTTTTTTAAAATACCGCCTAAGTGAAAGATCGAGTCTTGGTGTTTAAGAGATATATACTTGAAATAGTCGCGCCAAATTAACTCGAAAATCAACCAATAAGTAGATTGATTTTTTTTTATCTCTTTTTCATAACTAATTATTTCCCAATAAATTTGTCTTGCCGAAATAGATCCATTAGCCAACCATGCGGAAAATTTAGAACTATAATCAACACCTAATAAACCATTTCTTGTTTGCTTATAAAAAGATAGGTTCTTAGTCTTCCAAAAATAATGGTCCATTCTACTCTTAGCTTCCTCACTCCCCCCTTTAAATGGAAATGCAGAATTAGGATGGGGCTTTTTAATCTCTAAATTAAGATCAATTAGAGATGGAATTGAAAAGCTCTGCCCTAATAAATTTTCTTTGTTTAATGGTGTTATTTCTGTTGAGAGTTGTCTGACATTGCATGTTTTTTCACATTGTTTTCTAAATCGGGTGAAAACTTCAGGCAAATTATTTAATTCAAAAGGAACATCATCCGGATGAAATAAAAACTGGTCAAAATTAGAGTAAAAATTGACTTTTTCATCAAGCTTAGTTATCAATTTTTCTTCTACAACTCGTTCTTCTTGAGTCCATTCTTTTTGAAAATAAATCTCTTTAATATTTAGGGTCTCAACCAAATTTTCAATTCCAGTTACTGGATCAATCGTATCGATAATTAAACTAATATTCAAACCAATGAGGGATTGCTTTAGTTCTGAAAGGGTTTCAATTAAAAATTGGGCTCTGTGGGATTCTGTTTTTTTGAACCCCCATGGGGTTGTTTTAAATTGATTGGGATCGAAACTATAATAAGCTATAACTCTTAATCCTGATTTAGTAGCTAAAGAAAATGATTTATGATCGCTAACCCTTAAATCATTTCGGAGCCATACCATTACAGTTGATTTTTCATCTAATAAAGGGTTAACCATCATAATAATTTATTTTTTACAACTCTACATTTTTTACTACAATACTTTACCTCATCCCAATCTCTTTCCCACTTTTTTCTCCAAGAAAAAGGTTGTAAACAAGTCAGACAAATTTTTTGAGGAAGATTCCTCTTCTCAACTCGCCTGGACATTAAGAGCAGATTTATATGTAGTCAAGCAACGTTCCCTAGCAAATTTGTGGTCTACAATCGGCTGTGGGTATGATAACTCTTGGTATTCTGGAACCCATTTTTTGATGTATTCGTGCTGCTTATCAAATTTTTTTATTTGTTCTGTTGGATTAAAAATTCTAAAATAAGGTGCTGCGTCTACTCCACAACCAGCAACCCACTGCCAGTTCCCAACATTACTTGACATTTCATAATCTAATAATTTTTCTGCAAAATAAGCTTCACCAAGCCTCCAGTCAATAAGTAGATGTTTACAAAGGAAGCTTCCAACTAACATACGAATACGATTGTGCATGAAACCAGTTTGGTTAAGTTGTCTCATTCCAGCATCAACTAATGGATAGCCTGTTTTGCCTTGACACCATTTTTTAAATTCTGAAGGATTATTCCTCCATTCAATACGGTCATATTGTGGCTTAAAACTTCTAGTCATTGTATGTGGAAAATGATATAGTATTTGCATAAAAAATTCCCTCCATATTAATTCTTTTAAAAAAGTAGGATTTTTGATTTTATGAGACTCCCTGACCATTTCCCTTACACTTAGTGTTCCAAAGCGTAAATGAGTTCCGATTCTGGTTGTTTCATCTAAAGCTGGGAAATTTCGAGTTTCTTCATATGAGGAAATAATATCCTTATTGAATTTATACTGAGGAGAAGCAATTACTGAAAATTCAAAACCTAAATCCGTTAATTTCAGCTTAGGTTGATCTATTTTGGCCAATTTATTTAAATGATTTTGTGAAGGATAATCAGATATAGCGTCTGATGAAAAATGACTCAACCATTTCCTTGAATAAGGAGTATAAACTCGATAAGGTGTCCCATCATCTTTAACGATCTCATCTTTTTCAAAAATTACTTGATCTTTATGTGTCTCGAAAGAAATGTTATTTTGAGCAAGTAATGATTTGATAGATTCATCTCGTTCTTTTGCATAAGGTTCATAATCCTCGTTGCAAACCACACTACCTACAGGCCATTTTTTAATTAATTGTTTTAAAATAGTCTCAGGGGTACCATGATACATTCCAAGGCTACATCTGTTCCTCTTCATAGCATCATCAATAGTGCTTAGGGCTAAAAATATAAACTCTAAACGAGCATCATTTTTCGGAAGTTTCTTTAAAATATTCTTATCAAAAATAAAAATAGGGATCACTTTTTCTTTACGCGACAAAGCTTTAAACAGGCCGTGATTATCCTCTATTCTTAAGTCTCTTCTAAACCAAAAAATGGTATATTTTTCCATTTTTAAGTTTTCAAATTTCCTATACCTCCGTCTAGTTGTAATATTCTACCAGTCATCCAACTACTTTCTTTGCTAAGAAGAAAAGCAGTTGCCTGTGCAATTTCTGTTGCACTTCCCACCCTTCCTAGAGGATGTCTCTCATTGGCTTTTTCCATTTTAGTTTCATTATTTAAAAACTTTGAAGCTAAAGGGGTATTTACTAAAGAAGGTGCTATTGCATTTACTCTTATTTTTGGTGCAAATTCAGCTGCTAGGGATCTTGTTAATCCTTCGATTGCTCCTTTGGAAGAAGCCACAGAACTGTGGAAGGGCATACCTGTCTGAACAGCTACAGTACTGTAGAAAACAACAGCAGCATCTCCGCTTGCACTTAAATGTCCTAAAACTGATTTCAGTGAACGAACTGCACCAAGTACGTTGATTTCAAAATCTGATTTAAAAGCATCTAACTTTAATCCTTTAAAAGGTCTTAAATTAATACTTCCAGGGCAATAGATAAATCCGTGTAAATGGTCTGGAAGTTCGCTAGTGTCAAGTTCTTCCTGTGTGGCATCAAAAGTTATGTGTTGAACATTAAGATGCTTTACGTTCTCTTTAGATCGACTAGCCACATAAATGTTATTATTGGATGCTAAAAGTTCTGCTAAAGCCAAGCCAATTCCTGAGCTTCCACCAATTATTAATATATTTTTATTTTCTAT
>JAQWNN010000060.1 GCA_029268555.1 Flavobacteriaceae bacterium | reverse complement strand
AATGCTTCACCTAAACTTAATACCACATACTTTAATAAAGATGAATTTAATTTAAATTTTGATGAATATGTTGAATTAAAGGATATAACAAAACAACTTATTATATCTCCACCTCTAAATTCATCCCAATATAAAGTTTATCCGGTTACAGGGGCCTCAAAAAAAGTAACTTTAAAATTGCTTGATTCGCTTCTTGATAATACTACTTACACCTTCAATTTTGGGGAAAGCATTGTTGACTTCAATGAATCAAATCCCTCCTCATATTTAACCTACACCTTATCAACTGGAGCAACAATAGATTCACTTTATATTCGTGGACGTATTTCAGATGCTTTTGAACGTGAAACAGAGCGATTTATATCATTACAACTTTACCCTGTAGACAGTATCATTGCTGATACTGTAATTTATTCACAAAAGCCACTTTATGTTACTAGTACATTAGACACTACTATTTACCGCTTTCAAAATCTCAGAGCAGGTAAATATGCCATAATTGCTTTGGAGGACAAAGCGGGAAATTACTTTTTTGATCAAAATATGGATAAAATAGGATATAAAGAACAACTTATTGAGTTACCAAAAGATTCAATTATCGACCTTCGATTGTTTAAAGAACGAACAAACTTTTTCTGGGATAAACCTTATTTTATTAATGATCATCACATTGTATTATCCTATTACGGAGACCGTGAAGAGGAGCCCTTTAAAATGATAAGTGATGTTCCTGATAATTTTGAATCATTAGTTACTCAAAGTAGGGAAACGGATAGTTTAAACTATTGGTTTAAAGGGGCAGAATTGGATTCTTTACAATTTGAGTTTAATATAAAAGACTCACTACAAATTAAAACCGTCCAGTTTAAAAATCCAATCCCTGATTCCCTTTTAATCGATAAGTCAACTAAAGGAAGTCTTCGCATTCAAGACAAATATGAGATTAAAAGTAATCTCCCAATAGTGGAAGTGAATTCTGAACAATTGATCGTTACAAATATGGATTCAATTCAAATTCCTGCCTCTTTAAAAATTGAAGAAAACTATGATCGAATTACTGTTGATTTTGAGGTTATACCCAATGATCGTTATGAAATCACTCTTTTACCAAAAGCATTAATAGATTTTTGGGGTAATACCAATGACACATTAGTTTATCGTACCTCAACTAAGAAGATTGAAGACTATGGAAACATCTTCTTAAGGGTAAAACACGAAAGTCCACATTCCTACATTATTGAATTATTAAAAAATGACGAAGTGGTTCGTAGATACGACACCCCTGCAGAAGATAACAACTTTAGGTTTGAGTTACTTGATTCAGGCAAGTATAGCGTTCGACTAATTGAAGATGCTAATAAAAATAAACAATGGGATACTGGTAGTTACTTGGAAAAAATTCAGCCAGAAAAAGTAATTTATTACTGGAAAGAAATTGATTTAAGGGCAAATTGGGATATGAATGAAATCTTTAATACAAGTCAAAATTATCAAGATCTTCCAGAAACCCAAACCGTTTCCGATGTTCTTGAAGTTCAAAATAATCTAACTCAGCCGTAAATAAAGTTTCCAGTTCAGAGGTTGATTTTTCAGAGATACAATGGCCTAATGCGTCATAAATAGCAGTATGTCCTGGATAGTCATGACCTTTTTTATCTTGCCCTATTCTATTAACCCCAACGACATATGAAAGATTTTCTATTGCCCTAGCTTGTAATAATATATCCCAAGCATAAATTCTTGGTTTGGGCCAATTTGCTACATAAAGAAGTAAATCATATTTTTTTATATTACTTGACCAAACCGAAAACCTCAAATCATAACATATTCGCAAACAAATTTTCCATCCTTGGTATTCAAAAATCCCATCGTTCGTTCCTGATCGATAGGCCTTATCTTCACCAGCAAGTTTAAAGGTATGTCGCTTGTCGTAATAAATCATCTCATTAGAAGGAGTAACAACAACAAAGCGGTTGTAAAAGTAAGCACCTTCTTGAATAACTAAACTTCCTCCAATTGCAGCATCTAATCTTGATGCCCAAGACTGCATCCATTGAACACTTGGACCTTTCATAGACTCTGCAACGACTTTTGGATTCATTGTAAAACCAGAGGTAAACATTTCAGGTAATAAAATGAAATCTGTTAAAGGATCTATTTTTTGGAGGTGCTTATCAATATATGCTCTATTTTCGGTTGGTGCTTCCCAAAAAAGGGGAATTTGTAAAGCCGATATATGAAGTTTTGATTTCATTTAAAATTTGAAGCTTAGCAATATGATTATGCTTAAATTTAAAAAAGATTAAATATATAATTCTATAATGCAAATTAAATTTTCAATACTTCTATTTCTATTCTGCCATAGTTTTAGTTTTAGTCAATCCTATTTTCCACCTGCACATGAAATCTGGAAAACAAAAAGCCCAAAGGAGTTCGGACTAAAAACTAAAACTTTGAACAAGGCGATAGACTTTGCACTATCAAATGAGTATTCTGGAGAACGTGACCTTCGAATAGCAATCCTTAAAGGATTTGCCAGAGAACCATACCATCAGATTTTAGGTCCTACAAAAAAGCGTGGTGGTCCTGCAGGAATAATTCTAAAAAACGGTTACCAAATAGCCTCATGGGGAGCAATTCAAAGAGTGGATATGACCTTTAGCGTAACTAAAAGTTATCTCTCCACTTTGGCAGGACTTGCTGTAGATCGAGGTTTTATTAAAACAAATGATGCTGCTGCAAATTCTATTTGGGACACTACCTTCGATGGTGTTCACAACAAGCAAATCACTTGGGAACATTTACTTACTCAATCCTCTGATTGGTCAGGTTCACTCTGGGGGGGATATGACTGGGCAGATCGTCCTCCAAAAGAAGGAGGCATTGATAATTGGAAAAATAGAAACTATCATACTCCTGGAACTCATTTTGAATATAATGACGTTAGAGTTAACGTACTCGCTTATTCTTTACTGCAGGTATGGCGCAAACCATTACCACAAGTCTTGAAAGAGAACATTATGGACCCCATAGGTGCAACCAATACTTGGAGGTGGTATGGTTATAAAAATTCCTGGGTAGAGTTAGATGGAACCCGAATGCAGTCTGTTTCTGGAGGAGGACACTCTGGAGGGGGAATTTTTATTAATACTGAAGATCATGCTCGTTTTGGTTTGCTTTTTCTTAATGAAGGAAATTGGAACGGAACTCAATTACTGAGTAAATCATGGATCAAAAATGCAATAAGTTCTTCCAATGCACAAATCAATTATGGCTATATGTGGTGGCTAAATAAAAAAGGGACATCGCGCTTTTGGGAAGGGGTCCCTGAAAATGTTTACTATGCAGCCGGCTTTGGAGGTAATTTTATTGTAATCATACCTGATGAGAATATTGTAATTGTAACTCGGTGGTTAGAACCCAGTCAGATAGGTGAATTTGTTAAAAATGTATTGAAAGCTCTCCCATGAAAACAGAAAAATTAATTGAATCGTATTGTTATAGATATTATTACATATATCCTCTTGAATTATCCCTTCAAGCTTGCATATAGGTACTCACGATTCATTCGAGCTATATTTTCAAGTGAAATTCCTTTAGGACATTCTACTTCACAAGCTCCAGTATTGGTGCAGTTCCCAAAGCCTTCTTCATCCATTTGATTTACCATATTCGTAACACGATCAGTAGCTTCCACTTTTCCTTGAGGAAGTAAGGCATATTGAGATACTTTTGCGGAAACAAATAGCATAGCCGAAGCATTTTTACAAGTTGCCACACAAGCTCCACAGCCAATACATGCTGCTGCATCAAATGCTTTATCAGCATTGGATTTCTCAATAGGAATGGCATTGGCATCTTGAGTATTACCAGAAGTATTAACACTTACAAATCCTCCTGCTTGTTGAATACGGTCAAAAGATGACCTATCTACAGTGAGGTCTTTAATTACGGGGAAAGCTTTTGCCCTAAAAGGCTCAATAGTAATTGTATCACCATCATTGAACTTTCGCATGTGTAATTGACAGGTAGTAACCAAACGATCTGGGCCATGAGCTTCACCATTAATAAACATAGAACACATTCCACAGATTCCCTCTCGACAATCATGATCAAAGGCTACGGGGTCAATGCCTTTTTCAATTAATTCTTCATTCAGCATATCCATCATTTCGAGAAAAGACATATCAGGAGAAACCTCACTAATTTTATAAGTTTCTGTTTTTCCTTTTGAATCAGCATTGGCTTGTCGCCAAATCTTAAGTGTTAAATTCATCATCCTATTTATACGATCTTGTTTTTACTTCAATTTCTTCATAATCCAATTGCTCTTTTTGTAATTTCGCCTTTGAAGGCTCTCCATTATATCCCCATGCAGAAACAAAAGTAAAATTTTCGTCGTCTCGCATTGCTTCTCCTTCTGGGGTTTGCGATTCTTCTCTAAAATGCCCCCCGCATGACTCATTTCGTTCAAGTGCATCTTTAGCAAAAAGCTCCCCAAGTTCCAAGAAATCTGCCACGCGAGATGCTTTTGCTAATTCTGTATTAAATTCTGAAGTAGTACCAGGGACTTTTACATTTTTATAAAAATCTTGGCGTAATATCTTAATATCAGAAATTGCTTCTTCTAGTCCCTTTGTATTTCGTGACATTCCACATTTGTCCCACATAATTTTTCCCAACTTTCGATGGTAGTAATCCACTGTATGGGTTCCTTTGTTATTTACAAAAGCTTTCATTTGGGCTTTTACAGAAGCTTCTGCCTTTTCGAATTCAGGAAGATTAGTGTCAATGGTTCCGGTTCGGATGTCATCCGAGAGGTAATCCCCAATTGTATATGGGAGAACAAAATAACCATCCGCTAGACCTTGCATTAATGCTGAAGCACCTAAACGATTTGCTCCGTGATCAGAAAAATTTGCTTCTCCTATTGCATAACATCCTGGTATGGTAGTCATGAGATTGTAATCGACCCAAACACCTCCCATCGTATAATGTACAGCAGGGTAGATCATCATTGGTGTTTCGTATGGATTTTGATCCACAATTTTTTCATACATCTGGAATAGATTTCCATATTTAGCCCGAATCACTTCTTGCCCTAATTTTTTGACAATAGCTGCATTGTTCTCATCCAATCCTTTAATATGAGCTTGTTCCTTTCCGTACCGATCAATGGCTGCTGCAAAATCTAAATATACAGCCTCTCCTGTTTTATTAACCCCAAAACCTTCGTCACACCTTTCCTTAGCAGCACGTGAAGCTACGTCTCTGGGTACAAGGTTGCCAAATGCAGGGTAACGTCTTTCCAAATAGTAGTCTCGATCATCTTCTGACAATGCTGTCGGTTTAAGTTTTCCTTCACGAATGGCTTTAACATCCTCTAATTTTTTAGGAACCCATATCCTACCATCATTTCTTAGTGATTCAGACATCAACGTTAGTTTTGATTGGTGATCTCCTGAAACAGGGATACATGTAGGATGAATTTGAGTAAAACAAGGATTGGCAAAGTGGGCTCCCTTTTTATGAATTTTCCAAGCAGCAGAAACATTGCTCCCCATTGCATTAGTTGATAAGAAAAATACATTCCCATAACCACCAGAGGCTACAACTACGGCATGTGCACTATGACGCTCTAATTTACCACTTACTAGATTACGTGCAATAATTCCCCTTGCTTTTCCATCGACAACTACAAGCTCCATCATTTCGTGACGGTTATACATTTTTATTTTACCACGACCAATTTGACGATTCATTGCAGAATAGGCACCTAATAAAAGTTGTTGCCCCGTTTGCCCTTTGGCATAAAAGGTTCTTGAAACCAATACTCCTCCGAAAGAGCGATTATCTAAAAGCCCTCCATAATCTCGAGCAAAAGGTACGCCCTGAGCGACACATTGGTCTATTATGTTGGTAGAAACTTCGGCTAGACGGTGAACATTAGCTTCTCTTGAGCGATAATCTCCGCCTTTGATGGTATCATAGAATAGACGATAGGTCGAATCTCCATCACCTTGATAATTTTTAGCTGCATTAATTCCTCCTTGAGCAGCAATAGAATGTGCTCTACGAGGAGAATCTTGAAAACAAAATGTCTTAACATTGTAACCTAGTTCTGCTAAGGTTGCTGAAGCTGATGCTCCTGCCAAACCAGTTCCTACAACTATAACATCAATTAAACGTTTGTTAGCTGGGCTTACTAAATTGATACTGCTTTTGTGATTTTTCCACTTATCCGCTATGGGTCCTCTTGGTATTTTAGAATCTAGTGCCATATCAAAATGCAGTTAAATGATGAAATAAAGCGATAACAACAAATCCAATAGGAACCGAAACAGAAAATACTACCGTAATTGATTTAATCACTTTTGAATATTTATTATTTAATCCAACAGATTGGAAGGACGAAGCAAATCCATGGTACAAATGAAGCGCAAGAAAAATAAAAGATAGAACATATATCCCAACTCTTACAGGGTTTTTAAACTTATGAACTAATTCATCAAAATATCTATCTGGATCTAAGGGTAAAACCTCAACATATTTATAATCCATTTCTGGAATCCAAAAATCGTAAAGATGCAGTCCAAGAAACAAAAGAACAACAATACCTGATAAAATCATATTTCTTGATACCCAAGCTGCATTTAGAGCTCCTTTATAACTATTATATCTAACTTCTCTTGATTTTCTGTTTTTTAGCTCAAGAACAAATCCCATTGTAAAATGGAGCATAACACCTAAAATTAAAATTGGTTGAAATACAAATTGAACCAATGGATTATTACCCATAAAATGTGAAATCTCATTAAAAAGTCCTTCACTAAAAACTGAAGTTATATTTATTGCAAAGTGTTGGGTAAGAAAAACTATCAAAAACAAACCCGAAAGTGCCATTATTAGTTTTCTGCCAATTGAAGAAGCAATTAAAGTCATATGATTTAAATCGATTATGCAAAATTAAGGCATAAAACGTCATTAACAAATTGGTTTAACGTATTTTTCTATTTTAGAATGAGTTCTGCCCGATATCAAATTGATCTGTTAAATATTAGAAATCAAAAAAGTGTTTATTTTGATATAATAATAAACAAAAATCATAGTTGTGTATTAAATTTTTTTAAAAATCTAAAAATGAATCTTTTCAAAATTTTATAATTCAACTATCTTTAATAAAAAAATAAGAAATGCGTTACGAACCCATTCCTGATAAATTTTATCAAAAAAATAGAGTTCAATTTGCAAAAGAATTAAAGCCCCGTAGCCTTGCTGTTTTCAATTCAAATGATATTTATCCGATTAGCGCAGATAGTGTATTCCCTTTTGAACAGCATCGTGATATTTTTTACTTAAGTGGAATAGACCAAGAAGAAAGTATTTTGATTCTTTTTCCTGATGCAATAGAAAATATACACCAAGAAATTCTTTTTATTAAAGAAACAAATGAGCATATTGCTACCTGGGAAGGATCTAAATTAACAAAAAAACAAGCCAGCAAACTTAGTGGTATTAAAACAGTATACTGGCTCAGTGATTTTAAAAAAATTTTTCAAGATTTAAGCTGCCAATGTGATCGTTTTTATTTCAATACTAATGAGCATTATCGGCAATCTGTTGAAACCCAAACCAGAGAAGATCGTTTTATAAAATGGTGTAAAAATAATTATCCTGCCCATAATGTAGGAAAAAGCAATCCCATTCTTCAAAAATTAAGATCTGTAAAAGCGACAGAAGAAATTAATCAAATACAAAGGGCATGTGACATTACCGAGAAAGGGTTCAGGAGGGTTTTGTCTTTCATTAAACCTGGTGTTTGGGAATATGAGATTGAAGCTGAATTTGCTCATGAATTCTTAAGGAATCGATCTAAGGGTTTCGCTTATTCGCCTATTATTGCCTCTGGAAGTAATTCTAACGTATTACACTATACAGAGAATAATAAAAAATGTTTGGAGGGAGATTTAGTGTTAATGGATATTGCAGGTGAATATGGTAACTATTCAAGTGACATGTCAAGAACGGTTCCAGTATCAGGAAGATTTACCCCAAGACAAAAAGAAGTTTATAAATCTGTTCTGAATGTAAAAAAAGAAGCTTCAAAATTACTTATTCCAGGGACAATATGGAAAGAATTTCACGTAGAAGTAGGAAAATTAATGACCTCTGAACTATTAAAAATTGGCCTTTTAGACAAAGCTGATATCCAAAATCAAAATTTTGATAAACCAGCATATAAAAAATATTTTATGCATGGTACATCACATCATATGGGACTAAACACTCACGATTATGGATTATTACACTTACCTATGGAGGCAAATATGGTATTTACTGTTGAACCAGGAATTTATATTCCTGAGGAAGGATTTGGAATAAGATTAGAAGATGATGTTGTTATTCAGTCGGAAGGGCCTCCACATAATTTAATGGGTACAATACCAATTGAAATTGAAGAAATTGAAACTTTAATGAACAAATAAAAAAACCACCGAAATTCGATGGCTTTTTAAATTTTGTGATCAAATATATTTTAGGTAACGGCTGATTTAGGATTTCGCTGCCAAAAATATAGTATTGTAAATAATATAATTAAAGTTCCTGGAAAGCCGATCATGTAAGTTAGTGTTTGCTGCCCTGCAGCTAAATCAAGTGCAGTTCCAGTAAGACCGTTGGCAGCTTGTTCTGCTGTAGAGCTATCTATCCAACTCCCAATAATTGGCTGAAAAATTGAAGTAGAAAACATCCCAATTCCACCTACAATCGACATACCCAAAGCCCCACTTGCTGGAATTTTTTCTGCAACAAAACCAATCATGTTAGGCCAGAAATAACAAATACCAAGGGCAAAGAAAATTGCAGCTACATATACCATTGAACCTGTTTGTGTACTGAACAAAAAGATCCCTATAGCAGCTAAAATAGCAGATCCTAGTAAAACTCCAGTTTGATCAAATCTATGCACAATATCTCCCCCAAAGTAACGCCCGATTGCCATCAATCCAGTAATTAAAGCTAAAATAACCATTGGCTGGGCTCCACTGTTTTGCATGATCAAGCTTGTCCATTGTTGAGGACCGAATTCAGAAATTGCGGTTAGCGCCATACATGCCAAAATAAATATATAAATCGGTGAAGCCATGGCTTTAAAGTTTTCACTAACTGAAGTGGCAGCACTCACTTTAGGTTTTGGAAATTCTTGCCCAAAAAATAAATATGCATAAATAAGCGTTGGAATTACAATAATCCAAATTTGAGTTTGCCATCCAAGAGAAGCATCAGTCATAAATTTAGATATCAAACTTCCCAAAACAATCCCTCCTGGAAACCACATGTGGAAACGATTTAATAAAGTATTCATTTGCTTCCCTTCATAAGCATCTGCAATCATGGGGTTACACGCTGCCTCTGTACATCCATTCCCAATTCCGATAAGAAGAGTTGAAATCAATAATCCAACATAACCTCCAGAATAGATTGTGAGTATAATTCCCAAGGCATGAGAAATAAATGCGAATTGCATTATTTTTTTAGGCCCAATGGTATGATAAAATAGCCCTCCCAAAATCATAGAGATTGGAAAACCCAAAAACCACATTGAATTAATAAATCCTAATTGTTGTGCGCTAAGACTAAATGCTTCTCCTAACTGAGGTAAAATTCCAGCTCGAATACTGAATGAAAATGCAGTAGTTATTAAAGCAAAACAACTTCCATAAAAAAGTCTGTTACTATTTGTCATGATAGTTTAAGTTTCAATTTTTTCTTTTTAAAGATATAATATTTTATTGTAGATCAATGGGATGAAAAAAATTAAGATAGTCTTTTTCCAATTAGAATTTAATGACATCCGCAATCTGGTCCACAGGAATCTCCTTTTTTATTTTTTGATTTAGGTTTCCATTTGGAAAATAGATATGCTACAGCAGTTAACGCAGCCAAAAAAACTAACAAGGATTGAACCCATTCCATTAGGATAGAATTTGATAGGTTAAAAATGCTACAAAATAAGCAAGTAATGTCATTCCAACTAGCTGAATCATTGGCCATTTCCATGAATTTGTTTCTTTTTTAACAATTGCTAAAGTACTCATACACTGCATTGCGAATGCATAAAAGAACATTAATGAAATTCCACTGGCTAGGTCAAATAAAGGTTTGCCATCAGCTCTGACTTCTGATGCCATTCGGTTTTTAATAGTTTCTTCAGCATTACTTTCCACACTGTAAATCGTAGCTAGTGTTCCAATAAAAACTTCACGTGCTGCAAAAGAGCTTATCAAGGCAATTCCTATTTTCCAATCGTATCCTAACGGAGAAATTAGAGGCTCAATTGATTTACCTAAAATTCCAATATAGGAATGTTCAAGTTTATGCGAATTGATTTTATTTGACAGAGCATCCCCATTAAGTTGTTTATGATTAGACTTTACAATTTGTTCTGCTTCAGAAAAATCCTTGCCAGGTCCGTTAGATGCCAAAATCCATAAAAGAATAGAAATAGCTAATATTATTTTACCTGCTTCAGTGATAAAAGTTTTTGTTTTTTCCCAAACAGTAATTCCAATATTCCTTAGTAGAGGTAGCTTATAGTTTGGCATTTCAACAACAAAATAACTCTTTGATTTTATATTTAAAGTTTTGCTTAAAATCCAAGCTGAAATTAATGCCATTCCAAATCCAACTAAATAAAGAAACATAAGCATTAATCCCTGATAATTAAGTCCCAGAAAAGATCCTTGAGGAATTACAAGAGCAATTAAAATTGCATAAACGGGAAGCCTTGCCGAACAAGTCGTAAAGGGTGTTACTAATATAGTAATCAATCTCTCTTTCCAATTTTCAATATTTCGAGTAGCCATTACTGCTGGTATGGCACATGCTGTCCCAGAAATCAAAGGAATTACACTTTTGCCATTCAAACCAAATCGACGTAATCCTCTGTCCATTAAAAATACAACTCGGCTCATATAGCCTGTCTCTTCAAGAATAGATATAAACAAAAATAAAAATGCTATCTGAGGGATAAAAATGATTATTCCTCCTAAACCAGGAATGATACCTTCGGACAATAAACTTGTAAAAACACCTTCTGGAAGTCTGATTTTTAATTGTTCACTCAATGAAGCAAATGTGCTATCAATAAAATCTTGGGGAATACTACTCCAATCAAAAATTGATTGAAAAATAGTCATCAAAATCAGAAAAAAGATTACATAGCCCCAAAATTTATGAATTAATATCCGATCTAGCTTACTCCTAAAGTCGGTAGCTGATTCTTTATCGATTACTAAAGTATTCTTAAGTATATTATTAATAAACTGGTACCTTTTCACTGTCTCTTTTTGCTGCAATTTTTTAAGATTTCTTTCAGACTGAGTCTTAAAATCGATCGAATCAATAATTTTTTTTCTTTCAATTTTAGCAAAATTTATATCCTGTGTTATTAATAACCACAATTTATATAATTGTTGATCAGGAAAGGTGTTTTTTAAGTGATCAAAGTAATGTTGATCAATATCTTCAAATTTGATAGTCGGCTTGACAGAAAGTTCCCGATAATTAATGAGCAGTTCTTTTAATAAGTCTAAGCCTTTGTTTTCTCGAATACTAACTAAAGCTATTCTAGTATTTAATTTGGCTTCAAGCATTGGGATATCAATAGTAATTCCCTTACGCTTCATTTGGTCAGACATATTAATTAATAGCATTGTTGGTATTCCTAAATCCTTAACCTGGGTAAACAATAATAGGTTACGTTTCAGGTTTTCTACATCTGCTACTACGACTGCAACATTTGGATAATCTTTATTGTTTTTATTAAGTAATAATTCAATAACCACACTTTCATCTATAGAAGAAGCATTTAAACTATACGTTCCTGGCAAGTCAATGATATGAGCTTTAGTTGTGTTACTAAGTTTGCAAATCCCTTTTTTCTTCTCTACTGTAATTCCAGGATAGTTCCCTACTTTTTGACTTAGCCCTGTCAACTTATTAAATATAGATGTTTTCCCTGTGTTGGGATTTCCTAATAATGCAATATTCAATGACATGCTCATAAATTACTTACTCAAACGAACGAATATATGCTGGGCAGACTCTTTCCTAATTGCTAGGTGTGATTCATCAATTTTCAAATAAAGCGGATCATTAAGAGGAGCTTTTTGAATTAAAGAAACTTTGTTACCTGGCAAACAGCCCATTTCAATTAGTTTAAGTGGAAGTTGGTCAGAATCTATATCCTCTATGACAGCTAATTTTCCTTTTGGTAATTGGTCCAGTGGAATCATTATTTAGAATCATTTTAAAGATCAAAAGTAGGAAAATTACTTTCGTTTACTCAGAAGACTGATAAAAAATTATTGTTGAGGAAATTCTTTTTTGAGAATGGAAATTTCTGAAATTAAGGTTTGCATTGCCTCAAGATCGGTTCCATCGTAAAAGCCTCGGATACGTTTTTCAGGGTCAACTAAAATAAAATTTTCTGTGTGAATCATATCAAACTTACCGCCATCTCCTTCATCTTTAACGGCAAGATATGACTTTCTAGCAAGAGTATAAATCTCTTTTTTATCCCCGGTCACTAAATTCCATTTAGAATCATTAACTCCTTTTTCAAGAGCATATTTTTTGAGTTGTTGGACAGAATCTATTTTTGGGGTTACACTAAATGAAAGAAATTTAACTTGAGGATCTTCTAAAAATTTATTTTGAAGCTGAACCATATTATCTGTCATTTTAGGACATATAGATGGGCAGGTGGTAAAGAAAAAGTCAGCCACATAAATTTTAGTTTGATAATCTTGTTCTGTAACAGTTCTACCATTTTGATTGGTTAATGAAAAAGGTGCTATTTTATGGAACTTTTTAACGTGCTGAAGGGTGCTATCCACCAACTCAAAGTTGACCATAGAAGGTTGATAAATTGGCAAACGCTTTTCAGGTTTTAATGCACTGTAAAAAAGAATTAAAATACATGTTGAAATGAGTAGAAAAAATGCAATAAAGCCCCTATATTTTTTGAATCTTAAGTTCATTTCGTGATTTAGATTTACAAATTTAAAGTTTCTGAAACATTTAACGAATTTGAAAACTAAAAAAGAATTTTAAAAAAAGCTTTTGGATTTTTATAATGAAGGCTATTGTACTACTTTTGCCTGGATTAAAATTAATCTATGAGTCCATTTTTTGTCAAAGCGATCCAACTTTTAATGAGTTTATCTCTGTTAATAATCTTACATGAGTTAGGTCATTTCATTCCTGCGCGAATTTTTAAAACTCGTGTGGAAAAGTTCTTTTTATTTTTTGATGTCAAGTTTGCATTATTCAAGAAAAAAATTGGAGAAACAACTTATGGAATTGGATGGCTCCCACTTGGGGGATACGTCAAGATTTCGGGTATGATTGATGAAAGTATGGATACCGAGCAAATGCAGCAACCAGCAAAACCTTGGGAATTCAGATCTAAACCTGCTTGGCAAAGATTAATCATCATGCTTGGTGGTGTAACGGTAAATTTAATATTAGGATTTTTAATATATATAATGATTCTTTTTGTTTGGGGTAAGAATACTTTGTATACCGAAGCTCTTCCCCTAGGACTTGATCCTTCTCCAACAGCTAAACAAATAGGCTTTGAAACGGGAGACCAATTAATTACTGTAGATGGAAAAAAACTTGATAATGTTTTAGAAATAAATAAGCTTCTTTTTTTAAGATCTGTCGAGTCAGTTACAGTAAAACATTCAAACGGAAAAACTGAACAACTCTCTATTCCTGAAAATTTTGGGAATCAAATGTTTGAATCTGGAGAATTAATGCCATTTTCTCCAGTAATACCTGCCATTATTGATAGTATTTTACCAAACTCTGTTGCTGCAAAGTCAGGTCTAATGCCAAATGACAAGCTTATATCTGTTGATGATTCAAAAATTTCGAATTGGACAGATTTTAAGAATGAAATGGCTGACAAATCACAAACATATAGAATGGTTTATGAGCGTAATAGAAGTATCGATACACTTCAAATAACATCTGATAAAGAAGGTAAGCTTGGAGTATATCCTCAAGTATCTTCAATACAATTTACTAATGAGAAGTTAGGAATAATGTCTAGTATTGAAGAGGGAATTAGTTTTGGCTATTGGACTCTTCATGATTATATAGCTCAGTTTAAATATATCTTCACCAAAAAGGGAGCTTCGCAACTAGGTGGGTTTGGAGCTATCGGAAACATGTTCCCTGCAACCTGGGATTGGAAAGGTTTTTGGGCAAGTACTGCATTAATATCAATAATCTTAGCTTTTATGAACATCTTACCTATTCCCGCTTTGGATGGAGGTCATGTGATGTTTTTAGCTTACGAGATTATTACTGGGAAAAAACCAAATGATAAATTTATGGAATACGCACAAATGTTTGGGTTTTTCTTATTATTAGCATTGGTCCTTTATGCCAACGGAAATGATTTGTATAGACTAATTTTTAGTTAAAATTATCCTGTCTTAAAGATTTTTTGTAGAAGATTCCCTTACAATTAAATTAGCAGAAAGTGTGTGAGTTTTATTTGAAGGTGATTCATCTCGACTTTCAAGTAATTTTTCCTCTAAAAAGATTTTAAAAATTTCTTCCCCCATTTGAATAGCAGATTGGTCTACAGTTGTAAGAGATGGTGTTGAAAATTTGCTTAGTTTCCAATTACCAAACCCAACAACTGAAATATCCTTTGGAATGCTTAATTTTTTATTCTTAAAAAACTGAATTGCACCAATCGCTGCATGATCTGATCCAGCTAACAATCCATCAATTTTCATTCCTAATTCAAATGCTTTTTTTGCTGCCGAAAACCCATTTTTTTCATCTGTGATTTCACAAACAATGACCTTTTCTTTATCAAAGGGAATATTATATTTATTAAGAGCATCGCGATATCCCAAATAACGATCTATAGAAATTTGAGGTTTATATCCACTTCTAAAATGAAGTATTTGTTTGCATCCATTTTTTATAAGATGTTCTGTAGCTATGAATGAAGCTTTCCTATCGTCGATAATTACTTTTGGACAGTCGAGCGTTTTTTCAATTTTATCAAATAAAACTAATATCTTTCCTTGTTTTTGTATTTCTATTAAATGGTCAAAATTGATAGTTTGATGTGAAATAGATAAGAAAATAGCATCTACATTTCTATTTAAAAATTGGGAAACTAATTTTTTCTCTGTTTCAAAACAATCATATGAGGTTGCAACAGAAAGACTATAATCATTTTCTTGAGACACTTTTAATATTCCTTCTTGAATCTTAGTAAAAAAATCATTTTCAAGTCGAGGTAAAATAAGAGCAACCGTTTTTGTTTTTTTTGTTCTTAAAAAAGAGGCTTGCCTGTTTGGTTCAAATCCAACCTTTCTAACATAATCTAAAACTTTTATCCTTGTAAATTGGTTTACATCAGAATAATTATTTAGTACTTTAGATACAGTTGTTTTTGAAATCCCCAAAGCACTTGCTATGTCTAAAAGTTTTAATTTCTTCAAATTATATAGTTAAAATCTTTGATTAAGATATATAAAAATAATCTTTTCATATATCAGTAGTTAATTCAATATTTAAGAGATTCGAAATCGATTTCGATAAAGAAAACCTTGATTACACAAAATAATTAACATTTCTTTAGCTTAATTTAATTAAAATTGTGATTGGAGATAATATGATTTAAACAATTATTTATTTCTAAATTGAATCAAATAAACTTAAACTAACAAAATTAAACTTAAGATGAAAAAAGAGTTTTTAAAAAAAATCTCATTTATTTTCGCACTACTACTGACCATTGGCACTTATGCTCAATCGATTTCAGGTGTCGTAATGAGTGAAGATGGTCCTTTACCCGGTGCAACAGTCCAAGTAAAAGGGACAAATATTGGTGTAAGCACCGATTTTGATGGAAATTTTACTATTCAAGCTGACGGTACTGATGTATTAACCGTATCGTTTGTAGGTTTTACCTCGCAAGAAGTTTCTATCGAAGGTCAAGATCAGATTACTATCACACTTGAAACAAGCAACGAGCTTGATGAAGTTGTTGTAACAGGTTATGGATCACAAAAAGATAGAGAAATTACTTCTGCTGTTGTATCAGTTAATTCAGAGGAATTCAACCAAGGACCTATCAATGATGCTGCACAGCTCCTCCAAGGAAAAGTTGCAGGACTTCAAATTTATAAGCCAGGGGGAAATCCTAACGAAAATCCAACTATTCGTGTTCGTGGGATTTCTAGTTTAGGTGCAAATTCTCCGCTAATTGTTGTGGATGGTGTACCAGGAGCCACTTTGGCAAATGTCGATCCAAATGATATTGAAAACATGACTGTTTTAAAAGATGGTTCAGCTGCGGCGATTTATGGTGCTCGGGGCTCTGCTGGAGTAATTCTTGTTACTACTAAAAGAGGTTCGGCTGGAAAAACTGAGTTTTCTTATAACGGTCAATACTCCGTAAGTTCAATTTCCAGAGAAATACCAGTATTATCAGCTCAAGAATTTTTAGCTAACGGAGGGACAGATATTGGGAATGATACTGATTGGATTGATGCAATTACAAGACAGGGGAATTCTCAAATCCACAACTTCTCAGCAGGTGGAGGTTCTGCAAATACAAGTTACAGAGTTTCAGCAAACGTAAGAGATGTGGAAGGTATCTTAAACAATACTGGCTTCAAACAACTTAACACTCGTGCTAACGTAAATACAAAAGCACTTAATGATAAGCTAACCCTAAACTTTAATTTATCTTACACAAAAAGAGATGCTGAACGTGGAGATGAAAGAGCATTTGAGTTTGGACAATTTTACAACCCTACTGCACCTATTTATGGTGCTGATTCTCCATTTGTATTTAATTCAGCTCAATATGGTGGATACTTTGAACAATTAGGACTTTTTAGAAGTTATAATCCAGTCTCAATTATTGAGCAAACAAGAAACTCTAGAAATTCAACTGACTTTAACTTCAACGTGAATGCTAATTTAGAACTTCATGAAAATTTGGATTTAATATTTAGAGCTGCTGAACAAAGAACAACATCTCGTGATCAGCTTTACAGACCTACTACCCTATTGTTTGAGGGTAACGCTGTAAGTCCAACTAGAAGAGGTCTTGCTAGTTTGGGATCATTTGATTTATCTACGAAAGTTTATGAATTATATGGTGCATGGGATAAATCTTTCGGTTCAACTGATTTAGTATTTACAGGAGGATATTCATACAACCAGATAAATACAAATGGAACCGGTCTTTCTTTAGGTGACTTCCCTGATAACTCTATAGACTATTCTGATGCAATTCAAAATTCTCAGGATTTACTAAATGATGGTTATGTAGGAGCAAACAGTTATGCCTCTCCAGATGAAAAAATCATAGCATTTTTTGGTAGATTAAATTTAACCTTTAATAAAAATATATTTTTAAACGCAAGTTTGAGACAAGAAGGTTCTTCTAAATTAGGAGCTGACAACAAATGGGGTTTATTCCCAAGTGTCGGAGCTGGTGCAGATTTTAATTCAATGTTTGACTTAGGATTAGATCTTCTTAAAGTTAGAGTTGGTTATGCAACAACTGGTTCATTACCTGGTTCAAATGGTCTTTCTTTAGAATCAAGAAACTTTGTTTATAGTGGAGGTGGTTCTGCTGGTGGTGCGACAACTTTAGGACGTGCTGCTAATCCAGATTTAAAATGGGAAGAAAAAGGAGAAACAAACATAGGTATTGAATTTCAAAGTGGTCCATTATCAATAGATTTAGATATTTATGATAG
>JAQWNN010000059.1 GCA_029268555.1 Flavobacteriaceae bacterium | reverse complement strand
AGAAAACAATCTTATCCTCCACCAAACTAAAACAATCCCTAAAAATTTAGAGGATAATTTTACAGCTATAGTAGATGAAAAAAAACGTAACAGAACTTCCTCAAACCATACTGCAACACATCTTATGCATCAAGCATTACGTATTATTTTAGGCACGCATGTAGAACAAAAAGGGTCTATGGTTCATTCAGGGATGTTCCGATTTGATTTTTCACATTTTTCAAAGGTAAGTATTGAGGAGTTAACCTCAGTAGAGCAGTTTGTTAATGTGAAAATTCAAGATCAAATTCAACTTCAAGAGAATCGTAATACCCCTTACCAAAAAGCAATTGAAAAAGGAGCTGTGGCACTTTTTGGTGAAAAATACGGAGATACAGTTAGAACTATTCAATTCGGTCAATCGATTGAATTATGTGGTGGTACCCATGTAAAAAATACTTCAGAAATATGGCATTTTAAAATAATTTCTGAAGGCGCTGTTGCCTCAGGAATTAGAAGAATAGAGGCAATTACTGGAGACGCGGTAAAAACATATTTTGAAAAACAAACTGAGTTGTTGAACAATGTAAATAAGGTTCTCAAAAAGAATCAAGATCCTTTAAGAGCAATAAAATCTTTACAAACAGAAAATACTGATTTGAAGAAACAAATCTTGGCATTATCTAAGTTAAAAACGAAGATGCTACGAGACGAGTTGAAGTCAAAAATCAAAGAGTTCGATGGAATTTCTTTTGTTGCTTCTGAAGTTGACCTTGATGCACAGGGTATGAAAGATGTGTCATTTGAACTAGGTGAGACTTTGGATCAAGCCATTATTGTGCTGGGCTCCAAAAAATCAGGGAAAGCCTTACTAAGTTGTTACATTTCAAAATCATTGGTCAGCGGACTTAATAAAGATGCTGGAGCAATTGTTAGAAATCTTGGGAAATATATTCAAGGAGGCGGTGGAGGTCAAGCTTTTTTTGCTACGGCAGGGGGAAAAAATCCAGCTGGCATTTCAACAGCATTATCTAACGCTAAAGATGTGTGTTTTTCTTAAAGACTTTGAGTTGAAGTAGGAGGGTAATTTTCAATAATTTCTTGAACAAAAATAGAGATTCTTTCGTCTCTATCTTTCATATTTTCATCAATACCACCACGTCCTTTGCCCTGCCAAATCAACTGTTTACTCACACCATCAATGATATTTATGTATAGTGTACCCTCTGTTCGGGTACTTACTGTATTGGCATTAGGGCCCCATAACCACGGATTAAATCCCCAACCCCAACCCCAATTGAAGGAGTTAATAGTATTTACATAAATCTTTTCTTTGGCTTTAGTAGAAAATCCAATTAAAATATCAGGTGTTTCAGATTTTGAAAGTCCTTTAGAAATCAATTCTTTATCGATAGCTTTTAAAATTCGACGTTTGTCAAGATCTGAGATATCAACTTGATCTATTTGTGGCTTAAAAAAAGCAAAAGTTTTAAATTGAGAAAAATCGACACTTCTATCAAAATCTGAGTATACTTGAATGCTAGCACAGGAGACAAATAGTAAAAAAGTAAAAATTAAAGTAAGGTACCTCATGATTTTGATATTTATGATTTAAAGATACTCAAAAAGTATGCCGAAAGTTCAATTTTTTTTTGAATCATATCCAAACGGACAATGTCTACATTTGCTCTGACAACAATACCCCCTTTTTATATGGTATTGTTTTGTGAATACTTTATACCCTTCATTTGATAAGTAAAAATCACCTTCTTCTAAAGGAGGAATACCATTAGTCATTTTAATGTATTTTTAATCATGACTTTTTTTAATTCTTTCAAAAATAGCAAAAATCAATTGCTTGACTCTTTAGACGGTTGCAGGATTACAATAAAACGTGAAGATTTGATTCATCATACAGTATCAGGAAATAAATTTCGAAAATTGAAGTATAATTTTGAGAGGTTGAGTCATGAAAAAGATCCGGCTTTATTAACATTTGGAGGCGCTTTTTCAAATCATTTAGCGGCCACAGCGGAGGCTGGAAAAATAAATAATATACCTACCATTGGGGTCGTTCGTGGAGAAGAATGGGGAGATAAAATTGTAAAGAGCACTACCCTTGATTTTTGTCAAAAGCAGGGAATGCAACTCTTTTGTGTTTCAAGAGATGACTATCGAAAAAAAGAAAAAGCAGCTTTAGTTCAAAAACTTCAATCTCAGCGAAAGAATTTAAAAATCTTATCTGAAGGCGGAACAAATTCGTTGGCGGTAAAGGGCTGTAAAGAAATATTGACAAAAGAAGATACAAGATTTGATGTAATTTGCTGTTGTGTTGGTACTGGTGGAACTTTGGCAGGGATTATTGAAAGTTCAACAAGTCAGCAATTTATTTTAGGATTTAATGCATTAAATAACTCAGAGGTTAATAAGTCGATTGCAAAATTGACTCAAAAAAAGAATTGGAGTGTACTTTCTGATTTTACTTTTGGAGGCTATGCTAAAGTTTCACACGAATTAATAGACTTTATGAATTATTTTTATCAACAATATGAGATTCCTTTGGATCCAATCTACACTGGAAAAATGCTTTTTGGTATTTTTGACTTAATTAAAAGAAAAGAATGGTGTTGGGGAGAAAATATTTTGGTGATTCACAGTGGTGGACTTCAAGGAATCAAACCCATGAATCTTCGACTTCAAAAAAGAAAAATGCCAATTTTAAATTATGGCAACCCATAACCTTCTTTATTTTATTTATTTCCCTTAATTCATGTGGTGGTTCAAAAAAAGTAATTGTTGAAAGACAAAAAATTACAGTGAAAAGGGAAGAAGTAAAATCAAATATTACCTTAGAAAAAAAAGTGAA
This sequence comes from Flavobacteriaceae bacterium, assembly GCA_029268555.1. Lineage (GTDB taxonomy): Bacteria > Bacteroidota > Bacteroidia > Flavobacteriales > Flavobacteriaceae > MS024-2A. Next base: position 10,484 of record JAQWNN010000059.1, on the reverse strand, counting down.
ATCAAAGGTCCCAATAAAAAACATAACCAACAAAGATAAAATCATTGCATACATAGAGCTTTATTATCCAATTGCTCAAAAAGAAATGAAATACTTTGGTATTCCAGCAAGTATTACTCTTGCTCAGGGAATATTAGAATCAGGTATGGGATATGGGCGTCTTGCAACTGATGCTAATAATCATTTTGGCATTAAATGTCACAGGGACTGGAATGGCAAACGAATTTATCACGATGACGATGAAGAAGGAGAGTGTTTTAGAGTTTATAAAGATCCAGAAAATTCATTTAGAGATCATTCGCTATTTCTAAGAGATCGAAGTCGCTATGCCTTTTTATTTGATATTAAAACAAATCATTATAAGGCTTGGGCTATAGGACTTAAAAAAGCTGGCTATGCAACAGATCCTAAATATCCAGATAAATTGATAAGCCTCGTTGAGCGTTTTGATCTAACTCAATTTGATGAAAAAAATAAAATAACTCAAAATCAAAAAAAGAAATCAAAAATTAAAACTATTCATACTGTAAAAAAGGGGGATACCCTTTATTCAGTGTCCAAAAAATATAATGTGACTGTCGACCTAATTATAGAATTAAATAAAATTAAAGGCCAGACGATTTATTTGGGGCAGTCCCTTACTATTCCCAATCCATAAGTATGCAATACCATAGAAGTAGTAATTTGTTTAAAGAAGCCAAAGCTGTAATTCCTGGTGGAGTAAATTCCCCTGTTCGTGCATTTAAATCAGTGGGAGGAACACCAATCTTTGTTGAACGTGCTCAAGGAGCATATCTCTTCGATGCTGATGGGAATAAACTCATCGATTATATTTCGAGTTGGGGTCCTATGATTTTAGGTCATGCATACCCCCCTGTACTTGAAGCCTTAAAAAAAAGTGCTGATAAAGGAACCTCTTTTGGAATACCAACTGCCTTAGAAACTCAAATTGCGACTTTAGCCCTTGAAATGGCTCCCAATATGGATAAAATCCGTTTTGTAAATTCAGGTACAGAGGCCTGTATGAGTGCAGTAAGATTAGCTAGGGGTGCAAGCGGGAAGGAAAAAATAATCAAATTTGCCGGCTGTTATCACGGACATTCAGATGCCTTTTTGATTCAAGCAGGTAGTGGAGCAGTCACTTTTGGAAGCCCAAGTAGTCCTGGAGTTACTAAAGGAACTGCCCAAGATACTTTGCTGGCTCCTTACAATAATTTAGAGGCTGTCCAAGCCCTTTTTTCAGAGTATCCAGATAAAATTGCAGCCATTATCATTGAGCCTGTTGCTGGAAATATGGGATGTATCCCACCGGTTGATGGATTTTTAGAAGGATTGAGAAGTTTATGTGATCAGTACGCGACCTTTTTGATTTTTGATGAAGTCATGACAGGTTTTCGTCTTGCCAAAGGGGGAGCCCAAGAGTTATTAGGGATTAAAGCAGATATAGTCACATTTGGGAAAGTTATTGGTGGAGGATTACCTGTGGGTGCTTTTGCAGCTAGTAATGAAATCATGAGCTATTTAGCCCCTGATGGGCCAGTATATCAAGCGGGTACATTGAGCGGAAATCCACTGGCAATGGCTTCAGGATTAGCCATGCTAGAAGCACTGAATAAAGATGATGCTGTATTCGGTCGTTTGGAGAAAAAAACAAAACGTTTACATCAAGGCTTTGATTCTGTTTTAAGTAGTTCGGAAGTTCCCTATCAAATTAATCGATTGGGGTCAATGATCTCAATCCATTTTACAGATCAACCGGTTATTGATTTTGAAACTGCTGCGTATGGAAACAATGACTACTTTAAAAAGTTTTTTCATGGCATGTTAAAGCATGGAATTTATCTACCACCCAGTGCTTTTGAAAGTTATTTTTTAAACGACGCACTTAGTTATGATGATATTGATAATACTATTGAAGCACTAAGGCTAGTTGTTAAGGAAATTTAAAAATTAGAAGATTTTTATGAGTTGACATTATTTATGCTATAAAGTATTTATGTTTAATGTGTAGATTTCATTTACATTAATAGTCTAAGACATTCAGTCTAATTTAACATATCAATAAATAAACCTTTTTCATTTTTAACCACTTTAACGAGCTTTTTTAATGTCAGTCCTTTTATAGAAGCATCCCATTTTTTGTTACTTAAACCAGCTGCACTTTTGATAGCTAACAATTCTTTTGAATCCGATTCTTTAATTGAATCCATTACTGATTTTTCTTCAGCGTTTAGCGCTAAAGCTTGTCGTTCAGGCTTCATTTGTGGAAAAAACAATACCTCTTGGATTGAGCTATTATTGGTCATGAGCATTACCAAACGATCGATACCGATTCCAATACCGGAAGTAGGGGGCATGCCGTATTCTAATGCACGAATAAAATCATGATCGATAAACATCGCTTCATCATCTCCTTTTTCACTTAAAGCCAATTGGGTTTCAAAGCGCTCTTTTTGATCAATAGGATCATTAAGTTCAGAATAAGCATTGGCTAATTCTTTTCCATTAACCATTAACTCGAAACGTTCTGTCAATTTTGAGTTAGTACGATGTTCTTTTGTCAGGGGACTCATAGACTTTGGATAATCTATTATAAATGTCGGCTGTATATAATGATGTTCACATTTTTTCCCAAAAATTTCATCAATAAGTTTGCCTTCTCCCATGCTTTCATCAACTTCTAGTCCCATGTCAGATGCCGTTTTTCGTAATTCATCTTCCAACATATTGGAAATATCAATCCCTGTATGCGTTTGAATAGCTTCCAAAATTGGTACTCTTGGATAGGGTGCTTTAAAATCAATTTTGTACTCACCTACCTGCACCATGGTTTTTTGATTTAAGTCAAGGGCTATCTGTTCCAATAAGTTTTCCGTGGTCTCCATCATCCAGAAATAATCTTTGTAAGCCACATACAACTCCATAACAGTAAATTCAGGATTATGCGTACGATCCATTCCCTCATTTCTAAAGTCTTTAGCAAATTCAAAGACCCCCTCAAAGCCTCCTATAATAAGGCGTTTCAAATACAATTCGTTTGCAACCCTTAAGTAAAGTGGAATGTTCAATGCATTGTGATGTGTCACAAATGGACGAGCTGCTGCACCACCTGGAATAGGCTGTAAAATTGGTGTTTCAACCTCTAGATAACCTTTGTTGGCAAAAAAATTCCGAATAGTAGTGGTAATTTTAGAGCGCCGTATAAAGGTATTTTTGACCTGAGGATTCACAATCAAGTCAACATAGCGTTGGCGATATCTCAGCTCTGCGTCGTTAAATTCATCATATACATTTCCTTCGGTGTCAGTCTTAGGTAATGGAAGCGGACGTAATGATTTATTTAATAGGGTAAACAGGGTTACTTTTACTGTTTGTTCCCCAACCATAGTAGTGAAAAGGGTTCCCTCAATTCCAATGATATCCCCTATATCAAGTAATTTTTTGTATACATCATTATACAGAGATTTATCTTCTGAGGGACAAATTTCGTCTCGATTAAAGTAGATCTGAAATTTACCCTGACTGTCCTGAAGTTCTGCAAAACTGGCTTTTCCCTGAATCCTGCGAGACATTATACGTCCAGCAATTACCACTTTCTTGCCTTCTTCATAATTTACAGGCAAATCATTTGAATAAAAATCTACTGGGAAAAGTTCTGCCGGATAAGCATTTATACCAAGTTGTTTGAGTTCTTCTCGTTTTTTTCTTCTAATAAGTTCCTGTTCGGAAAATTTTGACATATAACAGATATTTGTAGTAAAGATAAGCAGACTTGAAAAATTTAAGGAGTCAAATTTTATATCTTTGTTTTTATAGTATCTGATATGAGTTTTTTACGAGTATTATTATCTATTTTATTTCCCCCTTTTGCGGTAATTGATCAGGGGTGTGGCTCAGTATTTATAGTCTTCATTCTCACCTTATGCGGTTGGGTTCCTGGGGTGATTGCAGCTTTAGTGATTTTAAATAATCCTGAACGTTGGAGTTCGAGAATATAAAGTTTGGATGGAAAAAAATAAGAAAGTTAAAATTATTGATCTTGGACTCAAGCCCTACATTGAAAGTCTTGAAATCCAAGAGGACTACTTCAACGGAATTATAGATTTAAAGCGTTCAAACAGAAAAAATCAGACCTCAGTTCTAACAGATAATTATTTACTTTTAGTAGAGCATCCCCCTGTCTTTACTTTAGGGAAAAGTGGTAAAATAGAACATCTGCTTGTAAACCAAGAAACACTTGCCAAAAAAGGAATTGAATTTCATCAAACCAATAGAGGTGGTGATATAACTTTTCATGGTCCAGGTCAATTAGTAATTTATCCCATTTTTGATTTGGATAATTTTTTTACGGATATTCATAAATATCTTCGTTTTTTAGAGCAAGCAGTAATTGATGCCTTAAAGGAGTACGGACTTAAAGCAAAAAGAAGCCCTGGTGAGACAGGTGTTTGGCTGGATGTGAACACCCCATTTGCAAGAAAAATATGTGCTATGGGAGTGCGTGCAAGCAGATGGGTGACAATGCATGGTTTGGCACTTAATATTAATATAGATTTAGGATATTTTGATCATATAGTTCCTTGTGGAATTCAAGGTAAAGGCGTTACTTCTTTAGCAGAAGAATTGGGAAAAGAAATTGATTTTGAGCTTGTCAAAGAAAAACTAAAAAATCATTTAGGCAGTTTGTTTGATGTTCATTGGATTTAAATCTAATTCAATTCATAAATAATAAATCCATCACTTTCAGACTGAACGACCATTTCTAAGGCACTATCACCATCTGCATTGCTTAAATCTGGGGTTGCAGTACCATAAATAGGAAACCCTCCGACCATACTCCCATTACTTAAGTATGCATAAACTTTTTTGGTTTCTAATTCGGTTAAAAGAACATATATAGTGTTATTGATATAATGAATTTTTGGAGATGTGTATTTCCCAAAGGGAAGATTTAAAGGTATTCCTTTAATTTTCAAACTATTTCCATCTAATGTGACTAATGATTTGGTACTCATGTCAATTTGATGATCTTCTGCTAATTCCAATTTACTCAGTAAGATATTCCCTTTTGAATCAACTTGAAACATTTCTCCTGATCTCGTAGTCCCAGCAAAGGTGTCACGATATCCAAAAATAGGATTATCAGAAGTTATTAGTGGCTCCTTTAACTTAATTCGATCTTTACCCTGTCGATTTAAAATACGAACAGTTCCATCAGAAGATTGAATAACTATATAATCTTTAGTGCCAAAACGTATGTGTTTTGGAGGATTAGCCAATCCATTTTTAAGAGATTTTAACTGGAATCCATTAACTGTTTTTCCACGATTATCAATCATCCTAACTTTTTTTCTATCAGTAAATAGAAAACGGTAGTTTCTAGTAAGATCATAATCAAATACGGAAATGTGACTTGGGGTTTGACCTGAAAGCTTAATATCAAAAGGGGGAACTATTTTACCATTCCGATCAAGAATCTGGAAACGATTTGGAGTTCTAAAAGCCATTTGGAGTCTTTTATTTCTATATAAATCTACCTGTTTAATTTTACCAATGATTTGCCCATCAAGTTCTTTTTTCCAATAAAGCTTTCCAGTATTTGAAAACAAATACAATATATTTTTTTCATCTTGAACCACTATATCCATTGTTTTATTCCTATGATTTTTGAGCCATTGGGGGGTTCTAGATGCAGGTGCATCTAAAGAAAAGTTATACTTACTAATTACACTATTTTTTTGGGGAGATAAATTTTTCTTTTGAGCTGTCAAGCGTGTTTGAATAAAATTATTATCAGAAACCCCTTGAAGTACTATTAAAGGATAATCATCAATATTGATTTTTTCCCATGTAGCTTTTCGTTCTTTTGAGGCTGATTTCCATTTGTTTTTAAGATTAGGGGTTTTACCTAACCAAAGAAAACTACTCTTGTCTGCTAAATCTTCACGAAGGATTTTAAAATCAAAGTCATTAAACAATGTCTTTTTATCAAGATAATTTCCGATTATTTGTTTTAGATGGCTTTCAGAATTGGAATAAACTAGAAAATCATCCAGCTGCGCACTCCATTTGGCACCACTGAAGCTTCCAAGAGTATTCAGAAATATATTCATATCTTTATTAAATTCTTGAGCATAAAGGTTAATTCCTCGAAAATTCCCTTGATAGTTTGAGATTGAAAAAAGTTGAGAATTAATTATTTCAGTATTATTGATGTGAAAAATAACTGTTTGATTTTCTTGAAGTTGAACCCAGCTAATTTCATCAACCGAGCTTAGTATGTCAAAACTTATTTTATTTAAAGGAATATTAAGGTGACGGATATATTTTTTGAATTGATTTTCAAGAGCTTTATAATCGGCTATTGAAAGGCCAAAATAACTATCAAAGTTTTGGGGGACCACTTGTGGAGTTATAAGTTGTTGTGAATCTTGTCCTTTTAATAATGAAATTTTATCTTGAATAGAATCGTTTATGAAGCTTATACCATCTAGAGTAAACGGTTCTTTTTTGGTATTAAAATCAAATGAATACCAACTTGATCCAAGAAATGGGAATAATGGTGTTTTATGAAATATACCATCAAAAGTGGTATTAAATTCCTTTCGGATAAAAAGATTAAAAGCAGCATTTTCATCACTAATTTTAGCTAAATCATTAAGAATACCTTCCTGAATTCCTAATCGGTTATTCTTTATATTTCGAATGATGTTTTCCAAGATAAGTTTTGAACTACTGCTAATAAAAATATCTTTAATTAAAGTATGATAAAGCTTTTTTTTGTTAAGTTGAGTAGCTACAACTTTAACGTTATCATATTCAAAGCTTTTACCTTTTGGAAGATGAATGTTATCTTGTGGTTTAGCTGAACACAGAAAAGTAACTCCCATCCCTGATTTTCCTTCTGGTGTATAGCATAAAAGAGCTTCATTTGGTAGCTCATCGGGTAATAAACTTATAGTTTCTGAATACAAAACAGAATTAAGAGCTAAAATTTTTTCAATAAAAAGTGAGTTTGAAAATGCATTTGTGATCATGTTTTGGTCGTTGAGCCGTAAAATAGCCAATGTGTTTTGAGGAACACAGCTTAACAAATCAGTAGCCTTCTTTTCTGGATTTGTACAAGAAAAAAACAAGGCGATAATGGATAATTTTAATATTAATCGCATAGAATTCAAAATTAAAAAACTCTTGAATGCTTTTTTGATATTTTAATAAATTTTATTAACTGATTTTAGTAATCATAAATTAAGTTTGAGCTGCTTAGTTATTAGTTTAAATGAAGTTCTGTGATATTCTGTTGAACCGTGCTCTTGAATCGCCTTTCGGTGAGAAATTGTAGGATACCCTTTATTTTTTTTCCAGTGGTAAAGAGGATATTCAAGATCTAATTCTTTCATGAAATCATCTCGATAGGTTTTTGCTAATACAGATGCAGCAGCGATATTTAAAAATTTTTCATCTCCTTTAATTATACATTTATGGGGAATGCCACAAAAAGGCTTAAATCTGTTTCCATCAACTGCAATGAACTCTGGTTTTAAGTCTAGTTTTTCTAAGGCCAAGTGCATAGCTTTTATAGATGCATTTAGAATGTTGATTTTATCAATTTCATTTTGATAAACATTTGCTATTGCAAAAGCCAATGCTTGTTTTTCAATCATTGGACGAAGTTCATAGCGTCGGGTGTCTGTTAGTTTTTTAGAGTCATTAAGGTATGGTAGATCGAAGACTTTGGGGAGTATTACGGCAGCTGCAGTTACTGGCCCAGCTAAGCAACCTCTACCGGCCTCGTCAGTGCCAGCTTCAAGTTTTATTGATAGTTGTCTCTTCAATCTTTTCGATGTATCTAATTTAAGTTTTTCCACTTGTATAACAAATTACTCACATTTATCATAACTTCGCAAACAAATAATTTGGCATGCGTATTGGCCTTACAATAAGTTTTTTTTTACTTTCTTTTCTGCTTTTCAGCAAAGAATTAACTATTCAGATTAAAGATAGCTTACCTCAAACAAGTTCAGTTAAAACTATTATTAATGATTCGCTATTGAGAATAAAAGAAAAAGCACCAGAAAAAAATAAAGCCAATTCCCTAAAAGTAAAAAATAAACGCTTAAAGCCCTCCATTAAACCTATGGAAGAAATAACCATTTCAGATTACAAAATTCTCTATTTGGATGAAACGGAAAAATCTGTAGATACTTCTCTTTCATTGGAAGGGGAGTATTCCTTTAATTTTTTGAGGAAAGATTATTTTGAATTATTACCCTTACCAAATATGGGGGAGGGGTTTAATAAATTAGGCTATGATTTTCATCAACAACCTTTAATCCCACAAATGGGAGCTCGAGTAAAGCATTTTAGCTATTTTGAAAAAGAAGATGTTCCCTATTATGAAATGCCCTCGGCATACACTGAGCTTTTCTTTAAGACAACTTTTAAGCAAGGACAAAATTTAGACGCCACCCTTGCTATAAATACTTCCCCAAAATTTAATGTAGCGGTCTCTTTTAAAGGATTTAGGTCTTTAGGTAAATATCCTTTTTCTTTGAGTAGATCGCGTCAATTCAGATTAAGTACCCAATATCAAACTTTCAATCATCGTTATCGATTGCGACTTCATCAAACTACACAGTCGCTTGAAAATGATTTTAATGGTGGTCTTACAAATGATGGTATATATTTTTTTGAAAATGCCCCAAACTATATTGCTACTGATGAATTTGGACAACCTCAATTAAACGAAAATGGTGAAGAAGAATATGTTTATTATGATGGGTTTTTGAATCGGTCACAATTACCAACACAGGCGGCTGGGACAAATGTTTTAGATGGGAAGAGGTATTTTATGGATCATCAATATAGAATGCTACCTGTTAATAAAGACTCAACATCATTTAAGGCAGTACTAGGTTTTAGATCAAGCTTCGAAAAAAAGAACTATCGAATTAATCAATTAAAGTCTAATTACTATTTTTATGAAACCTTTACGAATGGCAGAGTTGCGGATACAACAAATTATCAAACTTTTGAGAATACAATTTATGCAAACTTTAAAAATTCCTTTCTAGGAAAATTAAAAGTCGACCTTCATCATATTCGGTGGGATTATTCATTTACAGAAAACGAATATGAGAAGGATACAATTCTTCCAAATCAGATTGAAGCGACTCAACTGGCTACTGAGGCTAATTGGTCAAAGTCTATACTTGGTGTAAATGCAGAAGCAGGACTTTACAATTCCTTTAAAAAAGATTTTAGAACACTAGCCTGGCATGTTGTTTTTAATCGTCAATTATTTAATGACATCAGGATTAACGCCAGTTACAAAGACCGTTCACAGCCATTAAATTTTAATTTTTATTTACTACAAAATGATTACAAAGAATATAATTGGAATAATTCAGGATTATTAAATCAAAAATTTAAAACTAAATCTTTTACAATTACTCACCCAAAATGGGGTAATATATCTGGTGAATGGACAAACATTGGTAATTTCACATTTTTTAATAACATTACCCGTCTTGTTGAGTTTAATGAAAGAATTAAAATAAGTGTTGTTCAATTAGACAGGAGGATAGATTATTTTAAGGCTCGCTTCAACCAACGTCTAGATTTTGGCAAGCTCTCTTGGATAAATAATATCCAATATCAAAAGGTAACACAAGAAGAAGACCCTAATGAATTACTCTCAGGACCTATAGCTTTAAATGTTCCTAAATGGTTAGTTCGAAGTACTATCATGCTAACTTCTTCTATGTTTAATAATGCTTTATTTTTTCAGTCAGGAGCTACTTTTGTTTTTTTTACAGACTATTACGCCGATGAATACAATCCTTTAATTGCCGAGTTTGTTACCCAGAATAACGTTAAGATAGGGGAATATCCGCGCATTGATTTTTTCTTCAATGCTAAAATCAAAAGTTCGCGTCTATTTGTCAAGCTAGAAAATGTTAATTCTCCCATTGAGCATTTAATTTATCCAGATACACCTTATGATTATTACGCTGCTCCATTTAAACCATACAGAGATTTTTCAGTTCGAATTGGATTAATTTGGAATTTTTTCGAGTAAAATAATTGTCTTAAATAGCTGATTTTAAATAGCTTAAAACTACCTTAAGAATTATATTAAAAAAACAGTAAAAAAACCTATTGTTAGAATATAAAAGGGTTTATATTTGCATCCGCTAAAACGCTTAATAATTTAATGTTTTAAAATATTTGTTTTAGCTTAAGTTCATTGAAAAAATTAAATTAGAATGACAGCGCGTATCGAAAGATACAAGTGAATAGAACCATTTTGACCAAGTCAATTTTAGAAGTTGTTACTTACTTAAAGAAACAACAACGAAGAGTTTGATCCTGGCTCAGGATGAACGCTAGCGGCAGGCTTAACACATGCAAGTCGAGGGGTAACAGGGATTGCTTGCAATCCGCTGACGACCGGCGCACGGGTGCGTAACGCGTATGCAACC
>JAQWNN010000058.1 GCA_029268555.1 Flavobacteriaceae bacterium | reverse complement strand
TTCTACAGCATCTTTGCCCGATATTGTTTTTATGCTTTTGTTCTTTTTTATGGTAGCGACAGTGATGCGAGATAGCACGCTGATGGTTATCAATAAATTACCTGCAGCAGATCAGGTTCAAAAATTAGACAAGAAAGACCGTGTTATGTATATTTATGCGGGCAAGCCCTCAAACCGTTATCAGGATAAATATGGAACTAGCGCAAAAATTCAATTGAATGATAAGTTTGCAACCGTTAGAGAGGTAGGTGCTTTTATATTAGCCGAAAGAGGTGCGAAACGTCAGGAGCTTCAAAATGTTTTAACTACTGCTCTTAAAGTTGATAGTGATACAAAAATGGGACTTGTTCAGGACATCAAACAAGAGCTTCGTAAAGTAAGTGCTTTAAAGATCAACTACACCACACGTTTGGGCGATTATATGCAAAATATAAACTAGCTTTTTATTTTTAATGACTCAAAAAGTGTCTCTTTGAGCACTTTTTTTTATTTTGAGCCTAAATGTTTTCAAATTATAACTTATTTAAAGAAGTAATTAAATTTTCGCTTATTTCTATTAATACCTTTGGCACTTTTTTCTTAGCTCGGGGCCAGGAGGAAATTAATAACGAAGTTTTCTTTCGCGAAGATCAATTTTATTTAGGAACCTCCTTCATGATTTTAAGTAGTGATCAAGAAGATTTTAACCCTCGGGGGTTATCCAGACATTTTCAGTGGGGTTTTATAAGAGATTTACCATTAAATTCTTCTGGAAAGCTTGCTATAGGTATGGGACTTGGGATGAGTTTTGAACGATACAATACCAACTTAAATCTAGATAAAACCAAAGATAATTCAGTAAATTATTTTATAGCAGATCAATCTGCTTCCCCAGTATTTTTTTCGATACATTCTGTAGAAATTCCACTAACGCTTCGATGGCGGAATGCTACTCTAGATAATTTCGCTTTTTGGCGAGTTTATGGTGGTGTTTCATTACGATGGAATTATTATAATAAAATTCGACAGGAAATTTTTGAAATTAAAAACAGCAATGATATAGAAAATTTAGGAGCTGTAGCTCACGTGAGCTTTGGTTATAATACTTGGAATTTTTATTTGGGTTATAATTTAAATTCCTTTTTTAGTAAAATGACTTCGGATTTCAATAGGTTACCCATAGAACTTAATCCAATAAAAATTGGACTGATATTCTATATACTATAATTCTTTTCGCAATCGTGCAACTGGAATATCAAGTTGTTCTCGATATTTTGCGATGGTTCTTCTAGCTATTATAAATCCTTTCTCTTTCAATAAACTTGAGAGAACTTCATCTGTAATTGGTTTTTTTTTATTTTCTTCAGAGATTAATTGGTTTAAAATATTTTTTATTTCAATAGATGAAACATCATCACCATCCTCATTTTTTAATCCTTCAGAGAAAAATGTTTTCAGAAGTTTTATTCCGTACGGCGTATCAAGGTATTTACTATTGGCAACCCTAGATATTGTAGAGATATCCATATCTACCTTTTCAGCAATATCTTTTAATATCATGGGTTTGAGTTTACGTTCATCTCCAGTTAAAAAATACTCTTTTTGGTGTGCAACAATTGCATTTATTGTGAAAGTTAGAGTTTGATGCCTTTGCCGAATAGCATCAATAAACCATTTAGCTGCATCAAGCTTTTGCTTTATGAATTGAACTGCATCTTGCTGTGTCTTTGATTTCTTCTTACTTTCTTGATAGCCTGTAAGCATTTCTTCATATTCATTGGATACTTTTAGCTGAGGTGCATTTCTTTTATTTAATTGTATTTCAATTCTTCCGTCTTCAAGGGTAAGAATAAAATCTGGAACTACATGGGTATTTTCGATTACACTTGATAAAGCACCTCCAGGTTTTGGATTTAATCGACTGATTAAATCCATTACTTTTTTAAGTTCTTCTTTGGAAATACCCATTCGATCTTGGAGTTTATTATAATGCTTGTGGCTGAAATGCTCAAATTCGTCCTGTATCATTTTAAGTGCACTAATGACTTCAGGGCGGTCTTTTTTCTTTTTTTTAAGTTGAAGTAGAAGACATTCTTGAAGAGACCTTGCCCCTACTCCAGGAGGATCAAGCGTCTGAACTTCATGTATTATTTTTTCAAGTTCATTTTTATCTGTAAAAATATTTTGTGTAAAAGCTAAATCATCAATAAGTTCATCGTCAGTCCTTCGAATATAACCGCTGTCATCTATACTTCCTATTAGGAATTCAGCAATAAGCATTTCATCATCACTTAAGATTAAACTTCCAATTTGCTGTAAAAGAGTTTGATGAAAACTTATACCTCCACTTAAGGGAACAGTTCGCTCTTCGTTGTCAATAATGGAATTATTACTATAAAGTTTGTATGATGGAATTTCGTTATCACTCAAATATTGATCAATATCAATTTCGTTTGTTTCAAGATTAGTATTTTCTTCAAACTCATTATCTTGAGTTTCAGATTTTGTTTGTTCAATTCCACTCTCTAACGCAGGATTTTCTCCAATTTCAGCTTCGATCTTTTGTTCTAAATCTAGCGTAGACATTTGTATCAGCTTCATCAACTTTATTTGCTGGGGAGAAAGTTTTTGTGAGAGTTTTATTTGGAGCTGTTGTTTTAGCATAGGGTGGTAATAAATGATATAAAGATAGAAGATTTACATTTTAATTATTTAGAATGCTGCATTTTGAGGTGTTCTAGGAAAAGGAATTACATCTCGTATATTACCCATACCTGTTGTAAATTGAACTAAGCGCTCAAATCCAAGACCAAAGCCACTGTGAGGAACACTGCCAAACTTTCTAAGATCTAAGTACCACCAGAGCTCCTTAGCATCAATATCCATTTCTTTGATACGCTGTTCTAAGACCTCCAAACGTTCTTCACGTTGTGATCCTCCAACAATCTCTCCAATTCCTGGGAATAGGATGTCCATGGCGCGTACTGTTTTCCCATCGTCATTTCTACGCATATAAAATGCCTTTATATTAGCAGGATAATCGTAAAGAATGACAGGACAATTAAAATATTTTTCGACTAAGAATCTTTCGTGTTCACTCTGTAAGTCAATACCCCATTCACTTACTGCATACTGAAATTTTTTCTTTTTGTTGGGTTTAGAGTCCTTCAAAATAGCTATTGCCTCTGTGTAAGTGATACGTTTGAAGTCATTATTAACTACAAATTGAATTTTCTCAAGCAATCCCATTTCACTTCTTTGATGCTGAGGCTTGGCACTTTCTTCTTTGGCAAATCTTTCATCTAAAAATTTCAAGTCCTTTTCGCAGGAACTCAAGACATTTTTGAGAACATATGTTATAAACTTTTCTGCTAAATTCATATTATCGTTTAGATCATAGAATGCCATTTCAGGTTCAATCATCCAGAACTCTGCCAAATGTCGAGTAGTATTAGAATTTTCGGCTCTAAATGTGGGTCCAAAAGTGTAAACATCACCTAGTGCAAGTGCGTAAGCTTCAGCTTCTAATTGTCCCGAAACAGTTAGTTTTGTTTCTTTACCAAAAAAATCTTTTTTATAATCAAGTTTTCCTTCTTTGTTTAAAGGCGGGTTATTAGGATTAAGAGTGGATACTCTAAACATTTCTCCAGCACCTTCAGCATCATTTCCTGTGATTATGGGCGTATTAACATAAAAAAATCCCTCTTCTTTAAAAAATTGATGTACGGCAAAAGATAGGACAGAACGAATTCGCATGACCGCAGAGAAAGTAGTAGTCCGAACTCTTAAATGTGCTTTTTCTCGAAGGAATTCTAAGCTGTGTTTTTTAGGTTGAATGGGATATTGCTTAGGATCAGATGAACCTAGAATAATTAAATTTGAGACTTCAAGTTCAACGCTTTGACCAATACCTTTACTTACCAATAGTTTCCCAATCAGCCTTAAGGCTGCACCTGTAGTAATTTGCTTCAACACACTTTCATCAAGCTTTTCGAAATCTACTATACATTGAAGATTTTCTATAGTAGATCCATCATTTAGTGCGATAAAACGATTGGCTCGAAAGGTTCTTACCCAGCCTTGAACAGAGTATATTTGGCCAGTAGTATTGGATTCTAATATAGATTTTATCTTTTTTCCATTCATTGTTTTGTTATTTGACAGTTTGAGATTGAAATTAAACGCAAAGATCTGTGACCTAAATTAAATTTCATACTTATGATTTGCTTTAGTGTGTATTAGCAATTCAAAGATAAGTTTATTTCAGAAAAAACTTTTCCCTTGGAAGGTTTCACTTACGCATCTAAAATTTCAATTTTTGGTTTTTTGAGGACCTTGTCATTACTAATTGTATCTTCTAAAGAAATAAGAAGCGAAGGAAGTAATATAAGATTAGCGAGCATTGCCATTAAAAGTGTTACTGCAACTAAACCTCCCAATGCTTGAGTCCCTCCAAAATTAGAAGTCATGAATACCGAAAAACCAAAGAAAAGTACTATTGAAGTGTAAAACATACTGATTCCAGTCTCACGTAATGCGGCAAATACAGCTTTGTTTATTTTCCAGCCATTGGCAATAAGTTCCTGTCGGTATTTTGCCAAAAAGTGAATGGTGTCGTCAACAGAAATTCCAAAAGCAATACTGAACACTAAAATTGTTGAAGGTTTTAAAGGTATCCCTGTAAAACCCATAACTCCTGCGGTAATAATAAGAGGGAGTAAATTCGGGATTAAAGAAATAATAATCATTTTGAAAGACCGGAAAAGAAAGGCCATAAAAAGTGCAATTAAAAGAATAGCAAGACTTAATGAGAGAATCAAATTATTGATTAGATATTTTGTACCCTTCAGGAAAAGTAAAGCTTTACCAGTTATTTCTGCACCATACCTTTTTTTTGGAAAAATTTTAGCTATAGCTCCTCGGAGATCCGATTCTATAATTTCCATTCGTTCTGTTCCAATATCTTTCATGTAGGTGGTGATTCTGCCAAATTGACCTGTGGAATCCACATAACCATTAATCAGTTGATCATTACCTTTTACATTATTAAGATATGGATAGATAAAACTATTTTCTTGAGAGGTTGGCAATGAGAAGTAGTTAGGGTTACCGTTATAATAGGCTTGCTTTGCAAATTTTACCGCATTCACTACTGATAGTGGAGGGGCGAGTTCTGGTATTTCTCCTATGGTCTCATGAAGTCGATTCATCCTTTGGAGAGTAGCAGGTTTTACAATACCATTTTCCCTTCTGCTATCAACCCAAATTTCAACAGGTACAATTCCATTGAAACTCTTATCAAAAAAGCGGATGTCTTGAAAAAAATCTGCAGATTTGGGCATATCTTCTATAAGACTGCCAGAAATTTTTATTTGATATATTCCAGTGATTCCAATGATGAGACCAATTAAGGAGACAATGTAAACGTTGACTCTTTTTTTTCTCACCTTATTTTCCATCCACCGAACAAAATAGTCTATAGATTTATTTTTGAGGTGTTTAAGGTGCTTCTTTTTTGGGAGCGACATTAAACTATAAGTAATCGGAATAATCAGTAAGGATAATATAAAGATAGAGATAATATTGATTGAGGCTACAACACCAAACTCTTTCAGAATTTTACTATTGGTTAGTATAAATGTTGCAAATCCTGATGCTGTGGTCAGATTGGTCATCAAGGTGGCGTTTCCTACCTTAACAATTACTCGTTGCAAAGACTTGGCTTGATTACTGTGTTTTGCAATTTCTTGCTGGTATTTATTGATTAAGAAAATACAATTTGGCACCCCTATGACAATGATCAAGGGTGGAATTAAAGCAGTAAGCACAGTAATTTCATACCCAAGCCATCCCAGGATTCCAAAAGCCCACATTACTCCAATTGCAACGACAAACAAAGAGATAAAAGTTGCTCTAAATGACCTGAAAAACAAAAAGAAAATCAAAGAGGTGACAAGGGTTGCCCCTAAGACAAAAAGGCCAATTTCGTCGACAATATTCTGTGCATTAAGAGTACGGATATAGGGCATTCCAGAAACATGAACGTCTGTAGATATTTTTTCTTCAAAGGAATTAATTAGAGGTATAAACTGATCGAAAATGAAATTTTTACGCTTAGCGGTATTTATAATTTCAGGATTCATATAGACCACAGATCTTACTGTGTTAGTTTCTACATCAAAAATTAGATTGTTGTAAAATGGTAACTCTAGGAATAATTTTTCCTTAAATTTTAAAATATCAGAAGAGTCTTTAGCCAAAGAAAGAGGGACTTCTTGGAGTACTAATTTTTTATTTTTTTCATCCTTAATTAACTCCTGTAAATTATCCGTTGATATGACCATTTCAATTTCAGTAAAGGAATTTATTTGACTGTTTAATTCTCGCCAGGCATTCCTTTTTTGTGGGGTAAAAAATAAATCATCTTGTAATGCAATCACTATGACATTACCCTCCTCTCCAAAGATTTCTGTAAAAGATTTATAGAGTATATTTTCAGGATGACTGTCAGGGAGTAGGTTTGCCTCGGTAAAGGTGAACTTCATATGCTTCCACTGAGTCGCCCAGAAAAAAGTCATACCGAGTATGGCTGCCAAAAGGATAAAACGATTCCTTAAAATAAGTCGAGCTACAAGGCCCCAAACATTTGATTCTTTTTTATTTTTCATGAAGCCCTAGCAGCTGTATATGGTCGAAGTAATCTTATCCTAAACAGTTAAAATTTCTTTTTCTTTTAATTGAAAAATCTGATCAACCTTTTGAATGAATTCATCTGTTAAATTTTGAATATCTATTTCAAAGTTGTTTTGGATATCTTCTGAGCTGTCTGATTTTTTAATTTCATTGTTGGCATCTTTTCTAGCTGATCGAATTACAATCTTTGCGTTTTCAGATTCTATCTTAGCAAGCTTTGCCAGGTCTCTACGACGTTCTTCAGTTAATGGGGGGATATTGATAATGATAGATTCCCCATTATTCATTGGATTAAAGCCTAAATTGGCAACTAAAATCGCTTTTTCAATATCAGCCAAAAGGGTTTTTTCCCAAGGTTGAACAGTTAAAGTTCTTGCATCTGGTGTATTGATATTGGCAACTTGAGAAAGCGGTGTTGGGGTGCCATAATATTCAACTTTTACAGTAGAGAGCATTATAGGATTTGCTTTTCCAGCTCTGATATTGAGCATTTCCTTTTCCAAATGTAAGATGGAGTTTTCCATACTTTCTCTGGTTGCATCTACGATAAAATTAATTTCGTCTTCCATGGGCATACTAATTAAAGATCAACTCTAGTTCCTACATTTTTTCCCTTTAATACGTTATCTAAATTATTTGGTTTATTCATATCGAAAACTATTATGGGTAATTTATTTTCTTGGCTCAAAGTAAAGGCGGTAGTGTCCATTATTTTGAGTCCTTTTTTCAGTACTTCATCAAAAGAAAGATTGTCAAATTTTGTGGCTTTGTGATTTTTTTCTGGGTCCTCCGTGTAAATCCCGTCAACTCTGGTTCCTTTAAGGATGACATCCGCATCAATTTCAATCGCTCTTAATACAGCAGCTGAATCTGTTGTAAAATAGGGATTTCCAGTACCAGAACCAAAAATAACGACTCGACCTTTTTCAAGATGTCGTGTTGCTTTTCTTTTGATAAAAGGCTCGGCAATAGCTTCAATTTTTATAGCTGTTTGAAGTCGTGTAGGAACATTGTTGCTTTCTAAAGCACTTTGAAGTGCCAAACCATTGATAACAGTGGCAAGCATTCCCATATAATCTGCTTGCACTCTATCCATTCCTTTGCTGGCACCTGATATAACTCTAAATATATTTCCTCCTCCTATAACGATAGCTATCTGCATACGCTTATCAAAAACTTTTTTGATTTCTTTAGCGTAAGTGTCAATTTTAACCGGATCAATACCATGGGTTTTATCTCCCATGAGTGCTTCACCACTAAGTTTTAAAAGGATTCTTTTGTATTTCATATATAAAAATGTAAAAACAAATATAAAAATTAAAGCAGAATTTATTAGACTCTAAAAGGAACAATCTCAACTCATGTCATGTGCAGGTTTAATTCTTATCTATATCAGAAAGCCTTTAAACTTAAGTCGATACTTTTTGCATTATAAGTTAAGGCACCCATTGAAATATAATTCACTCCTGTTTCTGCAACGGCTAATAAATTTTCTTCATTGATGTTTCCAGATGCTTCAGTTGGTTTTTTTTGATTAATTTGATGCAAAGCCCTTCTCAATTCTGGAATACTATGATTGTCTAAAAGAATTCTACTTACGAATGAAAAAGGAAGAGTTTGTTCTATTTCTTTGGCATTTCTACACTCTACTACTACATCTAAGGATACATCTAACTGTTCTAAATAGGCTGCTGTTTTTTGAAGTGCTTGGTTCATTCCACCACAAAAATCTACATGATTATCTTTGATTATTAGTGCATCGAAAAGTCCCATTCGATGATTAGTACCCCCTCCAATATGAACAGCCCATTTTTCTGCATAACGAAAATTGGGAGTTGTCTTTCTTGTGTCCAATAATTTACATGAGGTGTGCTTTATTTTTTCGCTAAGTTTATGGGTCAAAGTAGCAATACCACTCATTCTTTGAAGGGTATTGAGTACGAGACGTTCAGTAGCTAAAATGGATTGAGTAGCTCCACTTATCGTAAAAACATGCGAACCGACTACAATTTTAGAACCGTCCACTGCCAAGGGTTTAAATTCCAGCAAAGGGTCATATCGGATGAAAATTTGTGCTGCCAAATCCAATCCAGCAAGGATTCCGTCTTGTTTGGTAAGCAAGACTGCTGTACTCTTACTTTGATTATCAATACAGGAGATACTACTGTGGTCTCCGCTTCCAATATCTTCTTTTAAAGCCGAGTCTATAAATGTCTCAAATTGAGTTTGATGTAATTTATAATAGTCTTTAGGCATAATCATGATTATAAAAAACCCCTTGGTTTTGTGTAATTCCCTGAGACTGTTTTGTAATCAGATAGGCAATACTGACCATGTTTCTAAGTTCACAAAGACCATAAGTAAGCTTATTTTTATTGTAAATTGAATTAATTGCTTTATAAATTTGATCAATTCGATTTTCAGCAATTTTTAAGCCATTATTTGTTTTAAAAATCCCTACATATTTGGTCATTAATTCTTGTAGCTCATTTCGGTATTTTTTGATCTCTTGAATTTCGATACTATTGGAGTATCCATCTCCGTTCCATTGTGGAATAGCATTGTAAAAAGCTTTATTTGGAAGTTTTTTTCGAAGTGCCAGAAGGGTGTCTTGTGCCGCTCTTTGAGCAAAAACTAAAGATTCTAACAAAGAGTTTGAAGCGAGTCTATTGGTTCCATGAAGTCCAGTGGCACTGCATTCTCCAATGGCATAAAGCCCTTTAAGTTGTGATTCACTTTTCTTGTTAACTTTGATTCCACCACAGAAATAATGTGCTGCTGGAACTACAGGTATTGGCTCTTCAGGTAATTCAATTCCAAGATTTTTACAGGTTTCTAGAATGGTTGGGAAATGGTTCTTCCATTGTTTTTTATCAATTCCTGATCCATCAAGCCAAACAAATTCTTCTTTTTGATTTTCAATTTCTTTTTGAATTTCACGCGCAACTATATCTCGTGGAGCCAACTCTGCCCGTGAATCATTTTTTACCATAAACCTTTCTCCCTGCATATTAACTAATTTACCTCCAGCTCCACGGACAGCTTCTGTGATAAGAAACGTATGACCGTTAACCTTAGGTTGAAGCGCAGTAGGATGAAATTGTACATATGGGAGTCCTTCCATTAGTACGCGAGCTCTGTATGCTGCACCCAGGCCATCTCCAGTAGAAATTTCTGGATTTGTTGAATGCGCAAATAAACTACCCGCTCCGCCCGTAGATAAGACCGTAATTTTGGATGTAATTTTTTTAATTTTTTCTTCTTCTTGTGAAATGACATAGGCACCGTAACAACGGTTCACTTTTTCTTTTGAGTGGTGATCTGTGATTAAATCTACGAGTGTATGCTGCTCTAGAAGTTCAATATTTGGATAGGTTTTTATTTTTATAAGTAGTGCTTCTTGGATGTGCTGCCCTGTTTGGTCTTTGAAATGTACAATCCGTTTTTCAGAGTGCCCAGCCTCTTTTGCCAAATCCAATTTTTTTCTTTTTTTGTCAAACTGAGCTCCCCATTCTATGAGTTCTTTTACCCTTTCGTATCCTTCTTCAATTACAAATTTCACAACTTCTGGATCACAAGTGCCCGCTCCAGCAGTTAGTGTATCCTCTATATGTTTTTCAAAAGAATCTTTTTTAAAGTTTGAAACAACAGCTATACCTCCCTGTGCATAGCGGGTATTTCCTTCTTTCATATCACTCTTAGAAATCAAAACCATGGATACATTGGGATTTTCTTCCGCAATTTGAATTGCATAGGTCAAACCAGAGATCCCCGTACCAATTACTAAGACATCTTTTGTCATGACCTCCCTAAATTTAGCATTCGTTCAATTGGCTTGCGAGCTTTACTCATCAATTGAGTATCCAATTGAATTTCAGGAAGTCCATAGACCAAACAGGTGTAGAGTTTTTCAAGCGTATTGAGCTTCATAAATGCACATTCACTACATGCACAAGTGTCGTCTTCAACAGGGGCTGGAATAAATATTTTTTCAGGGCAGCATTTTTGCATTTCATGCAGTATGCCTGATTCAGTTGCAACAATATAGCTTGTTGATGAATCTTCTTGAACGTAGCGAAGCAGTCCAGAGGTGCTTCCTATATAATGTGCAATATCTAATATTTGAGATTCACTTTCAGGATGAGCAATAAATTTAGCTTTGGGATTTTCTTTGGCTAATATTATAATTTTTTCAAATGAAAAGGCTTCGTGGACAATACAAGCACCATCCCATAAAAACATCTCTCTACCGGTCTTTTGAATTAAATAGCGTCCTAAGTTTTTATCTGGAGCAAAAATAATTTCTCTGTCTTTTGAAATACTTTCAATAACCTTTACTGCATTACTTGAGGTACACACAATATCACTCAACGCTTTTATTTCTGCTGAGCAATTGATATAAGTTACCACTACGGCATTAGGATACTGCGCTTTAAATATGGCAAAATCAGCTGGGGGACAAGAATCAGCTAGTGAGCATCCTGCTTTAAGATCTGGCAGCAAAACTTTTTTAGTAGGATTTATAATCTTGGCAGTTTCAGCCATAAAGTGAACACCTGCAAATACTATTACATCAGCTTCTATTTTTGCTGCCTGTTGTGCTAAATAGAGACTATCACCAAGATAATCAGCCAATTCTTGAATCGCTGGGTCCTGATAAT
This sequence comes from Flavobacteriaceae bacterium, assembly GCA_029268555.1. Lineage (GTDB taxonomy): Bacteria > Bacteroidota > Bacteroidia > Flavobacteriales > Flavobacteriaceae > MS024-2A. Next base: position 28,720 of record JAQWNN010000058.1, on the reverse strand, counting down.
AGTGGGCTAAAAGGACAGCATTTTTTTCTTTTTTAAGTTTTTGAATGGCTTTAGGTAAGTCAGTGCTCTTGTCTACTGGAGCCGAAATATATCCTAATTTACTTAGTTCCCCCTGGATAAAATCAAGACTTTTTTTCATTTGAATTTTCAATTTAATTTTATGCTAATATTTTTTGGTGAATTTTCATCATAAACACTATTCATATGATAAGAATCCTCAATACTAAAAGTACCAATTTTAGTTCGTCTTAAGTAAATAAGATGACCGCCAGATTGCAGTACTTTCCCAAAATCGTGAGCTAAACTTCGAATGTAAGTTCCTTTACTGCATCGAACTAAAAACTCAATCTCGGGAAGTTTAATTTTTCCAATTTTAAATTCTGAAATTAATACATTACGAAGCTTTATCTCAGGTTTCAGTCCCTCGCGAGCATATTCATATAATCGTTTTCCTTCTTTTTTTAAAGCAGAAAATGTAGGGGGGTATTGTTCAATTTCCCCTATAAATTTTTTAGATGCATCTAGGATGAGTTGTTTAGTTATATGTTCCGTGGGATATGAATGATCTCTTTCGGTTTCAAGATCATAAGAAGGTGTAGTTGCTCCCAAAAAAAAAGTTCCTACATATTCCTTTTCTTTCTTTTGATAAGTTTCAATGGACTTGGTTTTTTTTCCAGTACAAATCAAAAGCAAACCAGTTGCAAGCGGATCTAAAGTTCCTGCATGACCTACTTTTAATTTCTTTAAACCAGTTTCATTTTTTAAGTGCCAACGTATTTTATTAACGGCTTGAAAAGAAGTCCATCCCATAGGTTTGTCAATGAGCAACAACTCACCCTCTAAGAGAGATTCCGCATTATATGATTGTTTAAAAAAATCCATAAAACAAACTAATTCCACCCACGGCAAAACAGTAGAAGCTAAAATAAATTAATTGACTTTTTTTAACAAGTGAAATCATCCATTTACAGGCAAAGATACCGGTAATAAGTGAAGCGAAAAATCCTAAGGTAAGTGGTATTATTTCCAATTGCTCTGGTATACCTTTAAAGTCAAGTAAAGACTTAGCCATACTACCAAAAATCAAAGGCAGAACCATTAAAAATGAGAACCGAGCTGCTTTCTCACGATCTATACCAAGAATTAATGCCCCAGCGATAGTAGATCCACTTCGTGAAATCCCTGGGAGTATTGCAATGGCCTGAAAAAGTCCTATAAATAATGCTTTCCGATTCGATACTTCTCCATCGGCCTTAGGAATTCTTTCAGCCCAAAAGAGAATAATACCTGTCAATACTAACATACTCCCCACCAATATTAAATTTTGATCAAACAAAACTGAAATTTGTTTTTCAAAAAATAAACCAACGATTACAGCAGGTATCATGGAGATGATAATTTTTAGAATAAATATATGACTGACATTTTTCTTGGATGAAAATATTCCCCTGAGCAAATCCATTATGTCTTGACGGAAAACAACAAGTGTACTAAGGGCTGTACCTAGATGGAGAGTAAGGGTTAAAAACAAACTTTCTTCACCTATTTCTTCAGATCCAAAGATTACTTTTCCGATTTCTAAATGTCCACTTGATGATATCGGTAAAAACTCTGTTAGACCCTGAATAATTCCTAAAATCAAGGATTCAAATGTACTCATTTTTTTCTAATTTCTCTGGTTAAAATGGAATACATAGCGATTCCAAAACCTATGAGAATTAATGTAGGAGCTATTCGAATACGTCGGAAATTAAAAATTTCTTCATTGAAATAATTCGGATCCTTACTTCCACCACCTGTCATGAGAATAAATCCTACTGAAATGACAAAGATGGCCAAAAAGAGGAAGCGGTAATTTCTTTTTTCGAATAAGAATTTTTTAGGACCTGTATTTTTTTTCATGTGGTTTTAATTAATAAATAGCATCTGATTTCAAATTCAAATAACGTTGAGTAGCAAAAAAAGTACTCATACCGGTAATTCCAACACCTAAAAATAAGACTCCTCCTAATACAATGATGAGTTCCAAAGGTTGTTTTAGCATGTTGAGTTCTGGGAATCGTTTATTGACTTCCAGAAAGACAAATGTCAAGCAGACAATTGCAATTAAAGAACCTAGTATCCCTAATTGCATATGTGTCCAGATAAATGGTCTGCGAATAAAAGATTTAGTCGCCCCAACCAATTGCATGGTTTTAATAATAAAACGTTTGGAGTAAATAGATAGGCGAATAGAGCTGTTGATCAGTAACAAGGCTATAACAACAAACAGTAGGGTAGTAATTATCAAAACATATGAAATCCTTAAAATATTTTCATCCAAAAGAGCTACCAAGGGTTGATCAAAAATGACTTCATCAATAAAGTCAGTAGCTTCTAATTCATTTTGATTACGGGTCAGAATCAGAGAATTTACGTAGGCTGCATTAAAATTAACATCAATTGAGTTAAGCAATGGATTGTATCCTAAAAATTCCAAAAAATCTTCCCCAATATCTCTTGCATACTGAGCTGCAGCATCTTCTTTTGAAATAAAGTTGATCTTTTTTGTTGCTGGATCAAGTTGAATTTTTTTCTGCAACTGTGTGATTTCAATATCTTTCGCACTGTCTTTTAGGTAGATGGTCATTACTATTTGCTCTTTAAAGTAAGAAGCTACGTTGCGTGTATTCAATAAAAACAAACCCAAAATTCCAAGAAAAAATAAGACCAAACTGATGCTTATTACAACTGATAGGTAGCCCGTAAGGACTCTTCTTCTTTGAAATTTTTCCTGGAAACTGTTCGCCACTATATTTATTTCTGTAAAAATAGCAAAGAATTAGTAGACGGCAGCGGTGATAAAATATTCTTTTCCTTTTTTGACATTCAATCATTAAGCGTATTTTTGTGTCTTTCTAGACCCTTCAACATCAAAAAACGTGGGATACGACTTCAAGAATATTGAAAAAAAATGGCAAGCACACTGGTCAAAAAACCAGACCTTTAAAGCTGACAACAATTCTAAAAAACCTAAATACTACATTTTAGACATGTTTCCCTATCCCTCTGGGGCAGGACTTCATGTAGGGCACCCCTTGGGGTATATTGCAAGTGATATTTATTCAAGATATAAAAGGCATAAAGGATTTAACGTGTTACATCCGCAAGGATATGATTCCTTTGGATTACCTGCAGAACAATATGCCATTCAAACAGGACAGCATCCATCAAAAACTACTCAGGAAAACATCAATCGGTATCGAGAACAATTAGACCAGATGGGATTCTCTTTTGATTGGAGTAGAGAGGTGAGAACATCAGAGCCTAATTTCTACAAATGGACCCAATGGATTTTTCTGCTCTTATTCGATCATTATTATTGTAACACTTCGGACAAAGCACAACCCATAACACGACTTATTAAACGCTTTGAGAAGGAGGGAAATCAATTTTTAAATGCAGTTAGTGATGCTGGCACACCTTACTTTACGTCTAAAGATTGGAATGGATTTTCACAGATTGAGCAACAAGATTTGCTATTGAATTATCGACTAGCATACCTTTCTGAAACAGAAGTTAATTGGTGTTCAGATTTGGGGACAGTACTTGCAAATGATGAGATTATCAATGGGGTTTCTGAACGAGGAGGACATCAAGTAACTAAAAAAAAAATGAAGCAATGGAGTATGCGGATCGGTGCGTATGCAGAGCGATTACTTCAAGGACTTGAAAAAATTGACTGGCCAGAATCACTCAAAGAAATGCAGCGAAACTGGATTGGGAAGTCTACAGGAGCTAAAGTATTATTTCAGATTGAAGGGCATGAAAACAAAATAGAAGTATTTACTACACGACCTGATACCGTATTTGGTGTAACCTTTATGACACTTGCCCCAGAGTTGGATTTGGTTCAAGATATTACCCATCCTGAACAAAAAGAGGCGGTTGCTGCTTATATAGATGAAACTCAAAAGCGGACTCAACGTGAGCGAATGGCTGATGTTAAGTCATGTACGGGAGTCTTTACAGGGAGTTATGTTTTACATCCTTTTACTCAAGAACGTATCCCAATTTGGATTGGTGATTATGTTTTGGCAGACTATGGTACTGGTGCCGTTATGGCCGTACCCTGTGGCGATCAGCGAGATTACGATTTTGCTAAACATTTTGACATCCCAATTAAAAATATTTTTAAAGATATTTCTATTGAAAACGAAGCTTTTACAGATAAAGGAACTGCTTTAATAGATAACTCTGATTTCTTATCTGGGCTTTCTCATAAAGAAGCTATGAAGAGGGTAATTCACGAGTTAGAAGTTCTGGGTTGTGGTGAAGGAACAATTAACTATCGACTTAGAGATGCGATTTTTAGCAGACAGCGGTATTGGGGTGAACCAATTCCTATTTATTATAAAGATAAACTTCCACAACCCCTTAAATTAAAACATTTACCTCTAAAACTCCCTGAAGTAGAGAAGTACTTACCGACCCCAGAAGGTGCTCCCCCTCTTGGAAATGCAGTTACTTGGGCTTGGGATTCACAAAATGAAAAAGTTGTTGAGAACAAACTGATTGATCATCAAATAATTTTTCCTCTGGAACTTAATACCATGCCTGGATGGGCAGGGAGTTCATGGTACTTCTACCGATACATGGATGCTCATAATCCAGATGCTTTTGTTGGAAAAGAGGTAGTGGAGTATTGGAAAGAAGTGGATTTATATTTAGGAGGAAGTGAGCATGCGACTGGGCATTTGTTGTACTCACGATTTTGGCAAAAATTCTTATTTGATATTAATTTATTACCAGTGGAGGAGTATGCCAAAAAGTTAATTAACCAAGGAATGATTTTAGGTACTTCAGCATTTGTTTATCGTAAGCCTGGTACGCAAACTTATATTTCCCTGGAATTAATAAATCAATATGAAAAACTTGAACCCATTCGAGTTGATGCTAATATGGTTAATAGTGCAGACGAATTAGATATAGATATTTTCAGAAAATGGCAGCCTCAATTTGAAAATGCTGATTTTAAATTTAATAATAGGGTATTTAAGGTTGGTAGAGAGGTTGAAAAAATGTCTAAGTCAAAACATAATGTAGTAAATCCAGATGAAATTTGTGAGCAATATGGAGCGGATACACTAAGGATGTACGAAATGTTTTTAGGTCCCATTGATCAGGCTAAGCCATGGAATACAGCAGGAATATCAGGGGTTCATAATTTTTTGAATAAATATTGGCGCTTATTTCATGAGGGTGATAAGTTTATTGTTAATAATGATCAACCAAATAAAAAAGAATTAAAAATTCTTCACGAGACTATTAAAAAAATAACATACGATATTGAACATTTTTCTTTCAATACATGTGTAAGTAAATTGATGATTTGTGTTAATGAATTAACCGCCTTAAACTGTCATAGTAGAATGATTTTGAGTCCGCTTACCCTTTTGCTTTCCCCTTTTGCTCCACATTTAGCTTCAGAGATATGGAAAAATTTAGGGAATGAAAGTACGATTGATTACATTGATTTTCCTATTGCTAACGAGACTTATTTGATAGAAGACACTAAAAATTACCCGGTTTCTTTCAATGGAAAAATGCGTTTTACTTTAGAGCTCTCATTAAGCCTAAATAATTCAGCAATACAGAAAGCGGTTTTACAAGATTCCAGAGCAGTAGAGTATCTAAATGGGAAAAAACCAAAAAAATGGATTATTGTCCCCAATAAAATAATTAATATAGTATATTAAGTATGAATCTATTTTCAGTAGTGTTAAATTTTATTTTAAATCTTAAATGTGGATTGATTTAGTTTAATTTTGTTTAAAAAAAAGCATGGTAATTTATTATTTAATTATTATTGTTATCTCCCTTTTGAGCATGTGGGTAAGTAACAAGCTTAAAAGTAAATTTAAAACCTATTCACAAAAGCAATTGCGCAATGGGATGTCAGGGAAAGAGATTGCAGAGAAGATGTTAAATGATCATGGCATTCGCGATGTAAAAGTAATTTCAGTTCGCGGATCCTTAACAGATCACTATAATCCTCAAAAAAAGACGGTAAACTTAAGTGATTCTGTCTATAACGAACGAAACGCCGCCGCTGCCGCTGTTGCTGCCCATGAATGTGGTCATGCCGTTCAACACGCCCAAGGTTATGAATGGTTACAAATCCGTTCTAGTTTAGTTCCGATGGTTGGGATAGCTTCCAAATTCTCCATGTTTGTTATCATTGGAGGTTTGGTTTTGACGCAAATCGTTCCCTATGGCTTTTCAATTGCTGCTATAGGTGTTGGACTATTTGGACTTGGAACCCTTTTTAGTTTGATTACTCTCCCTGTAGAATACGATGCTAGTAATAGAGCACTTGCCTGGCTACAACGAAAAAATATGGTTTCAAGACAAGAATTAGCTGGGGCTCAAGATGCTTTAACATGGGCCGCTAGAACATACATGGTTGCCGCTTTAGGGTCCCTTGCAACATTAGCTTATTTTGCTTTTCAAGTATTTGGGGGAAGAAGGAGCTGATTACAAGCTGATTTGACGGTTAAGTTGCTGTTGAAGTGAAATGAAGGTTTCTGTCCTAGAAACGCCTTCAACCGATTGTATTTTCTTATTGAGTAACTCCATTAGGTGTTCATTGTCTTTACACAGTAGCTTTACAAAGATACTCCAATTTCCAGTAGTATAATGACATTCAATGACTTCGTTGATCTGTTCCAGTTGTTTTACAGCTTCTGGATTTCGAATCGCTTTATCCAGATATATTCCAATAAATGCCATGGTTTTATACCCTAAAATCTTAGGATTTAATATAATTTGAGAGCCTGATATTACCTGTGCTTTTTCCATTTTTTTTAAACGTTGATGTACTGCGGCACCTGAAATCCCAGTTTCTCTAGATATAGCCATTATAGGAGTACGCGCATCTCCAATTAACAGTTTAAGAATGATTTTATCAATACCATCAATTGTTGTTTTTTGTTCGGATATTTTCATATTCTAGTTTAAAAATTAAAGTTTAAAATCTATTTTTATTTTAAATTTAAATAAAATAGTTAATCTTAATGAAAACCAAAATGCGTTTTTTTGGGAGTTTATTTATGACCTTAGCAATTTTACTTGGTGCTTTGAGCAGTCACTATTTTAAAAGGATTCTCAGTCCTGTATCATTAAGTAGCTTTGAAGTAGGTTTGAGGTATTTGATTTATCAAGGGTTGGGGATGTTGTTTCTTTCAGGATTTGAATTTCCCAATTCAAAAACAAAAAAGATTGTTTTTCGTCTTATTTTATGTGGAACTGTCATCTTCTCAGGAAGTATTTTCATTTTGTCGTTTAAAAATCAAATTCCTTTTTCGACATCTTGGCTCGGACCCATTACACCTATAGGAGGTTTAACCTTATTTGTTGCATGGACTTTAACAACCCTAATGTTTATGAATAGGGAATAATTATTTGTTTACCTTTTCGATATACTTTTCAATGGCCATTGTCATTGATGGTGTTTCGACCATGGGGGCTTTAATATTTATTTTTAGGCCTGCATCCTCAGCAGCTTTAGCTGTAGAGTTTCCATAAACTGCAATTCGTGTATTCTTTTGTTTAAAATCTGGAAAATTTTTAAATAAGGATTCTATACCTGAAGGACTAAAAAACACTAAAATATCATAGTATACGTCTCTAAGGTCTGACAAATCACTTACTACTGTATGGTAAAATATTGCACGTTTCCAATTAACTTTCATTTTGTCTAAAAACTTTGGAATCTCAGGTTTTAGAAGATCTGAAGTAGGAAATAGATAAGTTTCATCACTAAACTTTTTAAAAGTATCATCCAAGTCTTTAATACTTCTCTCACCGACATAAATCTTTCTTTTACGATAAATCACATATTTTTGAAGATAAAAAGCAACTGCTTCAGATTGACAAAAGTATTTTGTGCTATCAGGTACTGTAAATCTCATCTCTTTGCATAGTCTAAAAAAATGGTCTACTGCATTTCTACTTGTAAGTATTATATTCTGAAAGTTATTAAAATCAATTTTTTGTTGCCTAACATCTTTACCGTTAAGACCTTCAACATGAATGAACGGTCTAAAATCAACAATCAATTTACTTTTTTCTCGAAGTCTGCTGTAAGGAGATTTTTCTGAGGATGGCTCAGGCTGGGAAACTAAAATAGTTTTCACTTTCATAATTATGATCAATTATAATTTTGTTCTAAAAAAAACAAATAGATCCAAATCCAAGGTGCTAATTTGAATGTGCAAAGATACAGAATTAAATAAACAATATCTTTTGGTCTTAATTTTAAAAACAAAAAATATACATTGAATTGACTAATAATCCAATATAAGGCTAGTATGAATAAAACAGATTCTATTAAAATCAGTGGCAAACTGCTATAATTCCATAAAAAGATTAATCCAATTAAAAAAATTGAAGTCTGGGATGTAAAGGTGAAGCTTCTGTAAAAAGTTAATTTTATTTTATTAAAAATTCCTAATTGATTAAAGATAAATTTTGTAAATAAATACCTTACAATAAGAATAAAACTTAGACCTAAGAGTAAATAATAATATTCAAAACTATAATATAAGGGTATTGGACTATAAGTTGAAAATGAAAAATAAGTTAGAGTCAATGTACTTACTAATAGAATAAAACAGCATAAATTAAAGTAGGAAAAATAGTTGAGTTCTTTTTCATGACTGTGTTTACCGAAATAAATTCGAAGTTTAAAAATATTAATCAAACTTTTTAATCGATTTTGATCGAGTTTATAAAGAATCAGGATGATTAATAAATTAAGTAAAAAGATTAAACTCATCCAGTCTGATTGCAGGTCAGGTTTGTATATCCAATCTTCCATATCTCAAAATTAAATATTTTCTAAAAAATTATTGTAGTATTTCAGGTGATATGTTGTTAATACATTTCCTACTTTTAACCATTATATATGGAAAATACATTAATCATCATTCCAACCTATAATGAAATTGAGAATATTCAGCCAATAATTGAAGCGGTATTTGAAAACAACTTACCATTAGATGTCTTGGTTGTGGACGATCAGTCGCCTGATGGCACAGCTGATCGCGTTATTCAAATGATGAAAATTTTCCCAAAACAATTATTCTTGGAATCAAGAGTAGATAAAAAGGGGCTCGGGGCTGCCTATGTTCATGGTTTTAACTGGGCTTTAGCAAGAGATTATCATTACATTTTTGAAATGGATGCGGATTTCTCCCATGACCCTAAAGAACTTGGACCTATGTTGTCTATCTTAAAAGAGAAAGCTGACTTAGTAGTTGGTTCTCGATATATTGAAGGAGTGAATGTAGTAAATTGGCCAATGAGTAGGGTATTGTTGTCTTATTTCGCTTCTTTGTATGTTAGATTAATCACAGGGATACCCATAAAAGATTCTACTGCTGGTTTTGTTGGATATCGTAGAGTTGTATTAGAGTCTATAAACTTAAATCAAGTGAAATTTGTAGGATATGCTTTTCAAATTGAACTTAAATATAAGTCTTGGCTCAAAAAATTTAAATTGGTAGAACACCCGATTGTTTTTATAAATCGCGTAAAAGGCAAATCCAAAATGAATGGGAGTATTATTTTGGAAGCACTATTTGGTGTTTTATTTTTACGTTTCAATAAAAGAAAATTTCGATGAGTTATTCAAAAAAACTAATCAAAAATGCCAAAGTAGTTAATGAGAATAAGATTTTAAACTGTGATCTACTAATCCATGGAAATCGAATTAATAAAATAACAAAAGAAATATTACCAACCCCCGAAATGGAAGTTTTTGATGTAAAGGGGAAATATGTTATTCCTGGGTTAATTGACGACCAAGTTCATTTCAGAGAACCCGGATTGACACACAAAGCAACTATTAAGTCAGAGTCAAAGGCTGCGTTAGCGGGAGGTATTACCTCTTATATAGAAATGCCCAATACACAACCACAAACCATCACAAAAATTGAGTGGGAGGCAAAAAATAAAAGAGCGGCTGAAACTTCATATGCTAATTATGCATTTATGTTTGGAGGAACTAATGATAATTTAGATGAAATTTTAGCACTTGATATCAAGAGAGTTCCAGCATTAAAACTCTTTTTGGGTTCGTCAACCGGGAATATGTTGGTTGACAATCCTAACGTGTTGAAATCAATTTTCAGAAACGTAAAATTGGTCATAGCGGTTCATTGTGAAGATGAATATACAATCAGGAAAAATTTCAAAGTAGCAAAAGAAAAATACGGTGACGAGATTCCAATTTTCGAGCATCCCGCAATAAGAAGTGAAGAAGCTTGCTATCTTTCTTCTTCTAAAGCAGTTGCCTTAGCTAAAGAAACTGGCGCTAGACTTCACGTTTTTCATGTTTCAACCGCGAAAGAATTAGAATTATTTAGGAATGACATTCCATTAAAAGAAAAGAAAATTACTGCTGAAGTTTGTATTCATCATCTGTGGTTTTCGGATGATGATTACATTTCAAAGGGTACTAGAATTAAATGGAATCCTTCCATTAAAACAAAGGAAGATAGAATCGCCCTTTGGGAGGGTCTAAACTCTGACTTAATCGATATTTTGGCTACCGATCATGCACCACATACAGCGGAAGAAAAAAATCAGCCCTACAACAATGCACCATCAGGAGGACCATTAGTTCAACATGCTTTACCAGCCCTCCTTACTGCTTTTAACGAAGGAAAAATAACATTAGAGAAAATTGTTCAAAAGGCTTGCCACAATCCAGCGATACTTTTTAATGTAAAAGATCGTGGATATCTTAAAGAAGGTTATTATGCAGATTTGGTAGTTCTAGATATAAATAAAGAATTTGAAGTTTTAAAAGAAGATTTACTCTATCAATGCGAATGGTCTCCATTTCAAGGAATAAAATTTAAAGGAGCTGTTGAGTGCACACTTCTCAATGGCCAGTGGGTATATTCTGAAGGGAATGTTCATCCCAAGTCAGCAGCAATGGAATTAACTTTTGACAGAATATGAAAAAATTTAGTCTTTTACTTGTATTTATTTTAGCAAATTGCAGTACGACAGTATCGATAGAAAAACCTGAAAATCTAATAGATGAATCCCTTATGGTAGACTTATTGTACGAAATAAGTATTTTGGACGCGATGAGTACTTTTAAACCAATAAATCGAAATTTTGAAAAAGTCTATGGTAAATCTTATGTCTACAGAAAGTTTGGGGTTGACAGTCTTCAGCTAAATCAAAGTGATAATTATTATGCCAATTTCCCAAGGATTTATCACAGGATATATAGCCGTGTTTTGTTAAAAATGAATAGAATTAAAGATAGCCTCGATTTACTAGAAAAAAATCAAAAAATAGATTAAAAATTAACTTTAAAATCCTCTATAATTTTCTTTAAAATTAAATCAGTATTTTGGTAAGTAAAATTAATTTCTCGCTCAATCTTAGAACCGTCATAGCATTGTTGACTGGATAAACTTTCTATAGTAGCCCGATTTAAAAAACTTTTTTTAAGTCTAATAATACTGGTAATTTTATCTATTATTAAGAGCAAGTAAAGTAGAGGTTTTGATAACGCAAAAATTGGCTTTTTTGAGTTTAATTCAATTGCTATTCTTTCAATCAAATTCTTATATTTAATGTTTTCAGAGACTAATATGAAACGTTCGTTTTTAATTGAAGACTCCATAAGATTTAGAAGTACATATGTCACATCATCCATAGAAACAATACCTATACTTCCAGAGGGGTAAAATAACATTCCTTTTGCAGCTTTTTTGATAAGCCTACCGCTACTACGTTCCCAAAAATGACTCCCTAAAATTATACCAGGGTTTACAATCACAACATCCAAACCTTCTTGAGAACCCCTCCAAACTTCTAGCTCTGCTCCGTATTTGGAATATGCATAAGGTGTATGAAGTTTATTTGAATTCCAAAGGTACTCTTCGTTAACAAAAGATACAGTAGATTCAACACCTAGGGAGGCAATAGAACTCACAAAAATAAATTTTTTCACATTGTATTTCAAAGCTAAGTTTACAATATTTGCTGTACCTTCTATATTAGTTTTAATAAGTTTTTCCGCATGATATTGCGCATAAGATACTTTTGCAGCACAATGGTAAATAATTGTGGCTTTTGTTATTGCTTCTTCTAGTTCTACCAAATCATTAATATCTGCCTCTTTCCACTGAATAAGATCATAATACTTTTTATAATTGGGTGTTAGTAGTTTAAAGAAGTCTTCTACTTTTTGTTGGCGTTTCTTTGTTCTAAAAAGTGCGAGGGTTGGAAGATTTTTTTTTGCTAAGGCAAAAAGTAAATGGGCACCAACCATTCCTGTTCCTCCAGTTACCATTATCATAAGAGCGAAAGTACACTTTTTTGATTTTGATTTTTGGTTTACCTCAGAGAAATCTATCTTTACTCAAAAAATTAATGCCAACAAATTTTGTTCAAGAACTTCGGTGGAGAGGCTTACTTCACGATATTATGCCTGAAACCGAAAAATTTCTCTTATCTGAGCCCACAAAGGGATACATCGGCTTTGATCCTACTGCTGAATCACTTCATATTGGAAGTCTAGTACAAATCATAATTTTAATGCACTATCAAAAAGCTGGTCATATTCCAATTGTTTTAATGGGTGGTGCTACTGGTATGATTGGAGACCCCTCAGGTAAATCTGATGAACGTAACCTATTAGATCAAAAAACTTTAGAAAAAAATTGCAGAGGTATTCAAAAACAGTTTGAAAAATTTTTAGATTTTGATCCTTCATCCATAAATTCTGCGAGATTAGTTAATAATTATGATTGGATGAAAACGTATAGCCTAATTGATTTTTCTAGGGATATCGGTAAGCACATAACAGTGAATTACATGATGGCAAAAGAATCAGTCAAAAAAAGATTAAGCTCGGAAGTAAAAGTAGGAATGTCATTTACAGAATTTACATATCAATTGCTTCAGGGATTTGATTTTCTTCATTTATATAAAACGATGGACTGTAAACTTCAAATGGGAGGGAGTGACCAATGGGGAAATATCACAACAGGGACAGAATTAGTTAGAAGAAAAGAAGGCAAAAAAGTCTATGCAATGACTTGCCCATTAATAAAGAAAGCGGATGGGTCTAAGTTTGGCAAAACAGAGGAGGGAAACATATGGCTTGATAAATCCAGAACATCCTCTTATAAATTTTATCAATTCTGGTTAAATACCAGTGATGAAGATGCACTTTCATACATTAAAATATTTACTTTCTTGAGTGAAGAAGAAGTTACAGAAAAAATAGAAGAACATATAAAAGCCCCTCATCTAAGAGCACTTCAAAGAACCATAGCAGAAGAAGTCACCCGCTTAGTTCATGGTGAAGAGGAATTCATAAAGGCTCAAGATACATCTCAAATTCTTTTCGGGAAGGCAACAAGTGAAGCTATTCAAAAACTTGATCGAACTACTTTTTTAGAATTATTTGAAGGGGTTCCTCTAGCAAATATCACTCGAGTTCAGCTAAAAAATGGAATTGATATAGTGAGCGCTTTGTCATCTGAAACAAGCTTTTTACAATCCAACGGAGAAGCACGAAGAGCACTTAAAGAAAATGCAATTTCAGTTAATAAGAAAAAAATTAGTGCGGATTATATTATTGGAGAGGAAGATTTAATATCAAATAAATATGTGCTTTTACAACGAGGCAAAAAAAATTATTTTATTCTTAAGGTAGAAGACTAGACAACCATTAGGTTACAACCTCTTATTTCAGCTTGATCAAAACGACCTAATACTTCAAACCCTCCATCTGAATGGCATAAGCCTAGGTCTTGAGTTGCAATGAATGCACAAGAATCAATATTAGCGAGGTCTATGAAATTTAATCCTCCAGTTTTTCCAATACCCTGAATTTCAAATGGGTCCTCTGGCGCTCGTGTAAAAACCTTCATCCAAGGGGGGGGATAAAAAATACCGTTAACAGAAGAATATGCCTGGCTCAAGAGTTCAGTCATTCCATATTCTGCATGAACAGACTTTACACCAAAACCCTCTTTTAGATGACTATGCAACGCAAAACGTATCCATTCTTTTCTATTCCCTTTCATACCTCCAGTCTCCATTATAATAGTATTATTAAGATCCCATTCGTATTTTTTAATTGCCTTTATTAATGCAAAGCTTACCCCCAACAAAATTGTTTTCTGGTTTTTACTTTCCAACTTTTCTATAGTATTTTTTAGTTGTTCCCATTCATCTAAATAAAAACCACTTAATGGATTTTTTGTTTTTTTAATCAATTTATTGACCATATAAACTAATGACGAGTTCTCCCTCTCTAAATATGAAGGTAACAATGCAAGCAGAACATAATCTTCAATTTGACCATAGAAGAGTTCAAAGCATTTCTCAAAACTCTTCTGATATAAACTCAAGTCTGATACATAATGTCTGGAGCGAATTTGTCCTGTTGTTCCGCTAGATTCAAAATATGTTTTAGGCTTAGTACTAGCAGAGGTTACAATATGAGATTTAAAAAATTGTATTGGTAAAAATGGAATTTCATCAGTTTTTTTAACATCACATGGGTTTGTATTTATGAGATCACAATAAGAACGATAAATCTCATTGTGCTCAAACTGATGTTCAAAAAGGGCAAGTGCATGTGAAGAAAATTCAGTTGAGTTGGTTATTTTATCAAACGCTTTAAAAAAAGGCTTCATAGGGATAAAATTAATTAAAACTTCAATTCATTATCGAATAATGAAATCATTTTAAACTAAATCACAAATATTAATGCTTGCATAACATTAGTCAAATAAATATATATTAAATTTATTTTATTTAAATAAATGAAAAAAAAAAATATAAGAATTCTTTTGGTTGACGATGAGCCAGATATACTTGAAATCATTCGATTTAATTTAGAAAAAGAGGGATATCAGATTAAAATGGCATCTGATGGTTTAGCAGCTCTCAGAGAAGCTAAATTCTTTTCCCCTCACCTCATTATTCTCGATGTGATGATGCCGGAACTCGATGGTATTGAAACTTGTCATAGATTACGCCAAGATGATCACTTTCAGGAAACAATCATTATGTTTTTGACAGCAAGGGGAGAGGACTATTCTTATGTGGCTGCTTTTGAAGCTGGTGCAGATGATTATGTAACTAAGCCTGTGAAGCCAAAAGTATTAGTTTCCAAGGTTAAGGGATTATTAAGGAGATTAAAAAAGAAAGAAACTATTAGTTCTATCTTAGAATTTAAAAATCTTATAATAAATAGGGATGCCTATTTAGTAATTCTTAATGGAAGAGAAATTTTGTTGCCTAGAAAAGAATTTGAATTATTACATCTTCTTGCCTCTAAACCAAATAAGGTATTTAAGCGTGAAAAAATTATGGATGAAGTTTGGGGAGATAATATAGTCGTTGGAGATCGAACAATTGATGTACATATTAGAAAACTAAGAGAAAAAATTGGTAAAAATTACTTAAAGACAATAAAAGGAGTCGGCTACAAGTTTATCAAACTCGAAAAATAATATTTTGTGGGCCCTTTCAAGTTAAAAAAATCAAGTTTGATTTCTGCATTAATCATTTCAATTGGAACTATAATCTTTCAATTTGTTTTTTTTCTGCACTTTTTTGAAGTTCCAAAACCTAAAATTACCTTAATGCTGTGTGTGGAGTTTTTTGCCATACTTTTTTTAGCTTATGTAATACTTTCATTATCCTTTGAACGTTTTTTAGTTTCACGTGTAAAAGAGCTCTACAAAAGTTTAATTCCTACTACATCTTATATAAATTCAATTAATCAAGCAGAGGATATTGATATACTCACGTCAAATCTTCAAAAACTAAATTCTGAAAAGAATTTAGAAATTGAGCTTTTGAAAAAAGAACAAGATTATAGAAGAGAATTCATTGGAAATCTAGCACATGAGCTTAAAACACCACTTTTTACTGTTCAGGGTTATGTATTAACACTCCAAGATGGAGTTAAAGATAAAAAAGTTGTTAAAAAATATTTGAAGCAAACTTCAAAGGGTGTTGACCGATTGATTTACATTATCAAAGATTTAGATTTAATTACAAAATTTGAATCTGGTATAGCTACCCTAGACCGAAAATCATTTGATATTGTTGAGGTAGTTAGAAATGTATTTGAATTGCTTGAAATGCGAGCCTCTAAAGATAAAATTGTTTTGAAATTTGATAAGGAATACTCCAAACAATTAATGGTTTTCGCTGATAAAGATAGAATTCAGCAGGTATTGACTAACTTAATTATTAACTCATTAAAATATGGTACAGAGCGAGGTGTTACCGAAGTGAGTATTGAGGTGTTAAAAGAAAATAAAATTCTTATTCGTATCGCAGATAATGGAGAGGGTATAGATGAACAACATTTGCCACGACTTTTTGAACGTTTTTACAGGGTAGATAAAACCCGTAGCCGAAATCAAGGAGGGTCTGGTCTTGGACTTGCTATTGTAAAGCACATCATAGAAGCACATGATGAAAAGATTTTTGTTGAGAGTAAAGTCCGGATAGGTTCTGAATTTTCTTTTTCACTCACTTTAAACCAGGATTAGTAGATTGTTGACCATTAAAATGCCTACTTTTAAAAAAGTATTTTTCTGTGGGAAGTAAAAATAAATTGAAACGATTTAGAGAAAATGAATCCTTTGAAAATGTGATTCAGCCTAATAGAAATAAATTGGTTTCAAATGAACTCTCACTTAAAGGAAAATGGAAAACGAATTTCTTTAAAAATGAAAATCCTTTGGTTTTAGAGCTAGGATGTGGAAAGGGAGAATATGCCATTTATTTGGCTCAAAGCAATCCAAATATAAATTATATTGGAGTTGATATTAAAGGTGCTCGTTTTTGGAGAGGGGCAAAAACTGCTTTAGATACTGGACTAAAGAATGTTGCTTTTTTAAGGACCCAAATTGAACTTATCCCCTTCTGTTTTGCTGAAGATGAAGTTCACGAGATCTGGATAACGTTTCCTGATCCTCAAATTAAATATAAGAGATCAAAACACAGACTAACTAATCCTAATTTTTTAAAAAACTACAAAAGAGTTCTTAGGCAGGAAGGAATCATTCATCTCAAGACTGATAGTGAATTTTTATTTGGCTACACCTTAGGCATGGCAACAAATCATGTTGAAATCCTTTATGCTCATCACGATATTTACACCAATAGTGATGCCCCTAAAGAAGCTACCGAGATTAAAACTTCTTATGAGCAAAAGTTTCTTGATCAGGGTAAAGCAATTACTTATATACAATTTAAACTCTAAGATGCCTCTAGAAACTTCTTTTTTTATAAAAGTTTATGATATCGTTAGACAAATTCCAGAAGGAAAAGTGACTTCTTATGGAGCTATTGCAAAATATTTGGGAGCTCCTCAAAGTTCACGAATGGTAGGTTGGGCAATGAATGCGGCTCATTCACACTCTAATGTACCAGCACATAGGGTAGTAAATAGAAAAGGAATACTCACAGGGAAGCATCATTTTGGAGGAGAAACTATCATGAAACAACTTTTGGAAAACGAGGGAATTAAGGTTGTCGAGAATCAAATTCAAGATTTTGATAAACATCTATGGGATCCAGTACAATTTCTTGAAGATTTTTAAAAAATATTCAGCTTTTCTTTTTAAAACCATAACAGTATATTTGTATAATTTTTACAACAGAAATGAAGATCACAAAAGGAGCAGTAATAGAATCATTAAAAACGATTAGCCTTCCAGGAGGCGGAGGAAACATAGTAGATGAAGGAGTTGTTTCCAATATCATGATTTTTGGAGACCAGGTTGATATTGACCTTCAATTACAAAATCCAAGTCTTCAAGCTAGAAAAAAGCTCGAGGTTACCATTTTGAAGGCTCTACATGAAAATGTATATGAAAAAGCTAAAATAAAAATTAATACAGAGGTAATCGCTTCACAAAAATATACGAAGCAAATCAAGGGAAAACCAATTCAAGGAATTGAGAACATCATTGCTATATCATCAGGTAAAGGAGGTGTTGGAAAATCTACAATTACAGCGAATCTAGCTGTGACTTTATCTAAAATGGGATGTAAAGTTGGCATATTAGATGCAGATATTTACGGACCTTCAATTCCAACCATGTTTGATATTGAAGGTGCAAGACCACAATCTGTTAAAGTGGATGGGGAATCAAAAATGAAACCCATAGAAAATTATGGAGTTAAGGTGCTTTCCATTGGTTTCTTTACCAAACCTGACCAAGCAGTTGTATGGCGTGGTCCAATGGCTGCTAAGGCCTTAAATCAAATGATTTTTGATGCTGCTTGGGACAGTTTAGATTTCCTATTGATTGATTTACCTCCAGGAACAGGAGATATTCATTTGAGTATCGTTCAATCTCTTCCGCTTAATGGAGCGGTAGTAGTAAGTACCCCACAGAATATAGCTTTAGCAGATGCCAAAAAAGGAATTGCAATGTTCCAACAAGATAGTATTAATGTTCCTGTATTGGGCATTATTGAAAATATGAGTTATTTTACTCCTACAGAACTTCCTGATAACAAATATTACATCTTTGGCAAAAAAGGAGCAGAGTATTTAGCCAAAGATAAGGATGTCCCTTTTCTTGGAGCCTTACCCTTATTACAGAGTATTCGTGAAGCATCTGATTTCGGTCGCCCAGCAGTACTTCAAGATCGAAATAACTTAGTGAATCTCTTTGATGAAGTAACAAAAAAACTAGTATCTCAAATTCTAATAAGAAATCAGAATTTACCCCCTACAAAAGCTGTAGAAATTACTAACTTAGTTGGATGTGAAGCCGTAAAATCATGAGTCGAAATCAAGAAAAAATTATAGAAAAAATACACCTTGCATTAGAGGAAATACGTCCTTTTCTCGAATCCGACGGTGGTGATATTTCGTTTGTATCTTTAAAGGATGGTAAGCATGTTAAAGTTCAACTGCACGGTGCTTGTGTTGGATGTAGTGTCAATCAAATGACCCTTAAATCTGGAGTTGAAATGACCATAAAAAAATACTTGCCTCAAATAGAATCGGTAGAAAGTATAGATCCTAAAATGAATGATTAAAACAGATATTTTAATTATTGGGGCAGGTCCTGTAGGACTTTTTACTGTTTTTGAGGCTGGCTTACTTAAACTTAAATGTCATTTAATTGATTCACTCCCGATGCCCGGTGGACAATGTGCTGAGATATATCCGAAAAAACCTATTTACGACATCCCCTCTCATCCAGAAATCATGGCAGGTGATTTAATAAAAAACTTAGAGCAACAAATTGCTCCTTTTAGACCTGGCTATACTCTAGGAGAAAGTGCCGTCTCAATTGAAAAAATAGAAAATGAACAGTTTATCGTTACAACAGATCAGGGAACCCAACATCAAGCATCAGTTATCGCTATTGCTGGTGGTCTAGGAACTTTTGAGCCTCGAAAGCCCCCTTTAGAAAATCTTGAGCAATATGAAAACAATGGGGTTAATTATATAATTAAATACCCTGAATACTATAGAGGTAAAAATGTAATTATTGCTGGTGGAGGTGATTCTGCACTTGATTGGACAATTTTTTTAGAAAATATTGCTTCTTCAGTAACTTTAGTCCATCGAAGAAAAGAATTTAGAGGATCTTTGGATTCCGTTGATAAAGTTCAACAGCTTAAAAATCAAGGACGAATTAATTTGATTACCGAAGCAGAGGTAATCGGACTTAAAGGAGTCAACAGGCTTGATAGTGTTACCCTAGCCCACAAAGAAACCTCAATAAACTTAGAATGCGATTATTTTATTCCACTATTTGGATTGACTCCAAAATTAGGACCTATTTCAAATTGGGGTTTAGATATTGAAAAAAATGCAATTAAAGTTGACAATAGTTTAGATTATCAAACCAATATTCCTGGCATTTATGCTATTGGAGATGTGAATATTTATCCTGGTAAATTAAAACTTATTTTATGTGGGTTTCATGAAGCAACCCTTATGTGCCAGAGTGCTTTTCAGCGAATTTATCCAGATAAACGTAATGTCCTAAAGTACACAACTGTTACTGGGATTAATGGCTTTGATGGTTCAAAAAAACAAGCTTTAAAATCTACTATAAAAAGTATACTGTAGATGAGTTCAGACATCCAAATTTTTTTGAAAGATCGTGAAGGGAAACAACATAAGCTTATTGCTCCCACTGACATGCAAATGAATTTGATGGAAGTATTTAAAGCCTATGAAATTCCTGTTGAGGGAACGTGTGGTGGAATGGCATTATGTGCATCTTGTCAGTGTTATATAGAAAGTGAACATCCATTACCAATTCGTTCAGATGATGAAGAAGCCATGCTGGCAGAAGCATTTCATTTTAAAGAAAACAGCAGACTTGGCTGTCAAATAAATATGATCCCAGAATTAGATGGTCTAGTAATCACCCTAGCTCCTGAATAATAAATATCTTCTCTTATAAAAAAACTAATAAAATATTTCTTGTGAGGATGTTTATGATTATTTTAGTTATTCTGATCATGAGCTTGAAATAAATGACAAGCCTACAGAGAGTATTATTATTAATTAACATGAATTTTGCCAGTAATTAATCACCTAAAAATAGCACTGATAAGAAATCCGCTTATATATTAGTTTTAAAATGTTTGCTTAAACATCTTTAACCGCTGAATTAAAATTATGAAATTAAAAAGTTTATTGTTGTTAATACTTTTGATCTGGTCGTGTCAAAAAAAATCCGAAGAAGCTAGAAAGCCAGAACCAAAAAAGATTGAGAAAATTTCATTTAAATCAATCACCGATGAGATTGTTTCAAAGGCAGTACTTTACGAAGCCAATATTCGTCAGTATTCTGATGAAGGAAGCTTTAATTCCTTTACAGCTGATCTGAACGAGATTAAAAAAATGGGAGTTAAAATTATTTGGTTGATGCCAATTAATCCTATTTCTACTACAAAAAGTAAAGGTCCTTTGGGCAGTTATTACGCGGTTTCTGATTACACCAAAGTAAATCCTGAATTTGGCACTTTGGAAGATTTTAAATTTTTAGTGGATAAAGCACATAAATTAGGGATGTATGTCATTTTAGATTGGGTTCCGGGTCATACGGGATGGGATCATTTATGGATCAATGAACACAGTGATTACTATCTCAAAAACAGAAAAGGTGATATCATTGACCCCATCAATTTTCGAACTGGGAAGTCTTTTGGCTGGACTGATGTAGCTGATGTGGACTATAACACTATGGAAATGCGGGAGGATTTGAGGCAAGCTATGATATATTGGGTAAATGAAGCAAATATTGATGGTTATCGAATTGATCAGGCATATGCCATTCCGAAGGAGTTTTACGATAAAACCTTTGCAGCCTTGAGGGAAATTAAACCTGTTTTTCTTTTAGCTGAAACAGACATTTATCATCCTGGAGGATTGGACTTAATAAGTAAATTTGATGCTTCTTATGATTGGCCTGGACATAATTTGTCTAAAGAAGTAGCCAAAGGAAAAAAAAATGCTTTTGATTATTCGAGACATATAAATAGGACTCTAAGACGCTATGGTCAAGAAAATATAGTTGTTAATTTTGTTTCTAATCATGATGAAAATTCTTGGAATGGAACTATCGAAGAGAGCTATGGTAAAGCAGGACATGCTTTTATGGCAATGAATTTTACTACACCAGGAATGCCATTGATTTACTCAGGTCAAGAATATGATTTAAATAAGCGATTACATTTTTTTGAAAAAGATAGCTTTCCCAAAATAAAAGGCAAGACGATTAATCTTTTACAGCAATTAGGTGCCCTTAAAAATAATCACAAAGCTTTAGAAAGTGGTCCTGGGGGAGGGTCTTTCAAGAGACTTACAACCACAAAAGATTATCAAGTTTTTGCTTTTGAAAGGGGAAAAGATGGTGATACACTCATTGTCATGGCAAATCTGAGTAAAGATTATACCCAGTTTACCATGTCTTATGATGGTACTTTTAAACGCTATCAAGATTTTAAAACCAAAAGACTATCATCATCATACCAATATGACATGAAGCCATGGGAATTTTGGATATTGATTAAAGAATAAAAATCAAAAATGATTAGACAACCCCTAATATTAATTTCTATGTGCTTGATTTTTAACGCTTGTATTCCATCAAAAAATACTTTGGTTATTGGTCATAGAGGAGCAAAAGGCCATCTTGCTGAAAACACTTTGCCATCTATAGATAAAGCTATGTATTTAGGAGTAGATGGAGTAGAAATTGACATATTTCGTTGTGCCAGTGGAGAGTTGGTTGTCTTCCACGATCAGACTCTAGAAAAATTGACAAATGCAACAGGCTACATTGAACAATTAGATTTAGACTCCATAAGAAAAATTGAAGTATTAGGTGGATTTACCATACCTACTTTGGAGGAGGTTTTGAATTTAATTGACGGCCAAGTATCACTAAATATTGAACTCAAAGGATCTCAAACGGCCTTATTGACTGACTCCTTACTAAATATCTTCTTTATGTATGAGGCTTGGTCTCCAGAAAAGATTTTAATTTCTAGTTTTAATTGGGATGAGCTTAAGGTATTTTACAATATAAATAAAGAAGTTCCAATTGCAGTGCTTACAGAAGACGATCCAATAGATGCAATTCCTGTAGCACAGTCCTTGAAAGCAAAAGCAATCAATCCAAATTTTAAATCACTTACCAAAGAAAATGTTGATAAGATAAAAAAAGTTGGCATACAAATTTTTCCCTGGACAGTTAATCAGCCAGATGATATTTCGCGAATGATCGATTTAGGTGTTGATGGAATCATCACAGACTTTCCTGAAAGAGTAATAAAAAATTGATTTTTTATACTCTAAAATTTCATTATTTATTACCACTCTGATCTTAAGATTGCTGTTGAAGCCTTATATTTGTATGGCATGGACAATACTCGTTATATTTCTTCATCTACAAATTCTCCAGAACCATTTACTACAAAATGGAAAGCTCCAAGCAATATTGCATTAGTAAAATATTGGGGTAAAATAAATCCTCAGCTTCCAAAAAATACTTCTTTAAGTTTTACATTGTCCTCGAGTATAACGACTACAGAAGTAGTTTTCATGCCTAATAATAAAAAGACTCTTGAATTCAAGTTTTATTTTGAAGGAGTTTTAAAGCTTGACTTTTATCCAAAATTAAAGTCTTTCTTTAATCAAATAAACAAGTACATCCCATGGATAGATTCATATTCATTAAAAATTAGTAGCCATAATTCTTTTCCTCATTCAAGTGGAATTGCTTCTTCAGCATCTTCAATGGCAGCTTTAAGTATGTGTATTATGGATATGGAAAGAATGCTTTTCCCTCAAATTACTATTGCTGAGTTTAATCAAAAAGCCTCTTTTTTAGCTCGTCTAGGTTCTGGGAGTGCTGCTCGAAGTATAGAAGGTCCTGTTACTTTGTGGGGTGAAAATCCACTCCAGCCAGGCAGCAGTGATTTGTATGCTACTCCTTTTGGAAATAATTTGCATCCAATTTTTGTTGATTATCAAGATACTATTGTTTTGGTAGATAAAGGGAGTAAAACAATATCAAGTTCCAAGGGTCATCAATTAATGACCAATCATCCTTTTGCAGATCAACGCTTTGTGCAGGCAGAAAATAATTTAGTTAACCTAGTTCAAATTATGCAGACTGGAAATCTAGACGCATTCATAAAAATCGTTGAAACAGAGGCTTTGTCTTTGCATGCCATGATGATGACTTCGAATCCTTACTTTATACTCATGAAACCAAATACCTTAGAAATTATTCATCTGGTTTGGAAATTTAGAAAAGAGACACAGACCCCATTATGTTTTACCTTGGATGCAGGAGCTAATTTACATCTGCTCTATCCAAAATCAAATAAGCAAGAGGTTTGTGCTTTTATCTCAGAAAGTATTGCTACTTATTGTCAGGACGGTCAGTACATTTTTGATGAAGTTGGAAGCGGTGCGAAAAAAGTGTAGTTTTGAATGATTTAAGATTGTTTAGGTCAAAATAAAAATATTAAATATTTAGATTACAAAAGAAAAAAGAAAAGTGAAAGGCCCACTATTTTTTGCAAAAATATTGTTGTTTGGAGAGTACGGAATCATCAAGGATTCCCGAGGACTATCCATCCCTTACAATTTTTACCGAGGAGCCCTAAAAATTCCAAACGACAAAACTGATTTTAACACAGATTCACATCAAAAATTAGCTGATTTTGCAGTTTATCTCAAAACTCTAGATTCAAAAATTATTGAATTTAATTGGGAAAAGCTAGATAGAGATTTATTCAATAAAATGTATTTTGACAGTAGTATCCCTCAAGGTTACGGAATAGGTAGTAGTGGTGCCTTGGTCGCTGCAATTTATGATCAATATGCCTTGCGCAAGATTACAGTTCTAGAAAATTTGACCAAAGAAAAATTAGGATATCTTAAAAAAGTTTTTAGTCTAATGGAATCTTTTTTCCACGGGAAGTCTTCTGGTTTAGATCCATTAAATAGTTATTTAAGCTTACCCATATTAATCAATTCGAAAGAAAATATTCAAACTACAGGTATTCCATCTCAACACATTAAAGGTAAAGGCGCTGTATTTCTAATAGACAGTGGGAAAACAGGCGAAACAGCACCCATGGTTTCGATGTTTCTGGAGAATATGAAAAAAGAAGCTTTTAGTAATATGATGAGAGATAAGTTCATCAAATCTTCTGATGCTTGTATAGAGGATTTTTTGAGAGGAAATATAGCTTCATTATTCAAAAATATCAAATCCCTTTCATCTTTAGTCCTAACCAACTTTCAGCCAATGATTCCCGAAAATTTTCACCAATTATGGCAGAAAGGAATAGACACAAATGATTATTACCTCAAACTTTGCGGTTCAGGTGGAGGTGGATTTATATTGGGCTTTACACAGGACTTTGAAAAGGCTAAAGACTCCCTGAAACAATACCCAATTGAAATTGTTTATCATTTTTAAAACACTACATGTCTGTTTTGGATTTTAACCATCGCAACCTTCTCAAAATTTTGAGTTTGTTTAGTTTGGTCCGAGGATATAATATTTTTGTATTGATTATGGCTCAATACTTAACAGCCCGATATATCTTAGCACCACAAACATCTTGGTCAGTGTTACTTATAGATTTTAAGTTCTTTGCTATTGTCGTTGCTTCTTCATTGACCTCTGCAGCAGGTTATATCATCAATAATTTTTATGATGCTGCCAAAGATCAAATTAATCAGCCAAAAAAATTTATACTTGAGCATTTGATTTCTCAAAAAAACCAACTTATACTTTATCTCGTGCTCAACATGTTAGCTTTTGTTGTAGCAAGTGTAATTTCCATAAAAGTCGTTTTATTTTTTCTCTTCTATATGTTAACCATCTGGGTATATAGTAATACTTTAAAAAGACTTTTTTGGCTTAGTAATATATTTTCTGCACTTTTAATGATCCTTCCTTTCTGGGCAATCACTCTTTATTTCAAAAATTTTGAAATTATTATTTTTTATCATGCAGCCTATCTTTTCTTTTTGATTCTTGCTAGAGATATTATAAAAGATTTAAAAAACTTTAAAGGAGATTGGGTCCATCGATACAAAACACTACCAGTAATTTTTGATCACATTACTACAAAGTCAATTGCTTCGCTCTGTGTGTTATTTACTTTTATACCTTCCTATTTAATTATTCAACATCCTTTAGGGTCTATTCATTATTTCTTCTGGACAAGCATTCCATTTTTGAGTTTTGTTTTGATATTCCTATGGCGTGCCCAAACAGAAAAGGCGTACCTTTGGACACATAATCTTATTAAATTCTGGATACTAATAGGTGTTTTGAGCATTGCCTTGACTTTCCGTTAGTTTTAGATTTAAACGAAAAAAAATTATAGATTTGAAAAGAAAACCAAATCAATTGAAGGGTAAAGAAGAATCAACTCGATTGAATAAATATTTATCCAATGCAGGCATATGTTCCCGCCGGGAGGCAGATGAAAACATCAAAATGGGACTGGTGCATGTAAATGGTAAAGTGATAACTCAAATGGGGTTTAAAGTGACCGCAGGGGATGAGGTAAAATTTGATGGGTCCAGAATTCAGAAAACAGCTTCTTCATATTTATTGCTAAATAAGCCAAAAGGGTTTGTCGCAACTTCTCAAGGTGGAGTGATAAAAAAATCGGTTCAAGAGTTAATCCGTAGCGTTGCTAAAACAAAAATCCCTCCAATAGGGGATATGGGAAGACCTATGACTGGATTATTATTATTTACTAATGACGAAATTTTGAGAAAAAAATTGAATCAATCTCCTTCTATTGCTATGGTATATCATGTGGTATTGGATAAAAATGTTACACCTGAAATGATTAAGCAGTTAAAAAAAGGACAAATTATATTTAATAAACAGGCCAAAATTAACGCAATTAGTCACCTAGATGGTAAGTCTAAAAATGAGATTGGAATTGAATTACATTCCCTAAGTCCAGCAGCTTTAGTTAAACTTTTTGATTCTATAGGCTTAAAGGTAATTCAAATGGATCGAGTGACTTTCGGTGGTCTTACTAAAAAAGACTTACCAAGAGGAAATTGGAGAAAGTTAAGTATTAAAGAAATTGGGTTTTTGAAAATGCTCCCCTAGTGGACCCCTGACTAATTCCCAAAACAAAATTCCATAAACCAAAAAGTATTCAAAAAACTGTAAAGAAGTGTTTTCTTCAAACCCAAAAGTACCATAAGCGCTGTAACTCCAAAACACTGTTAAACTCCATATTAAAGGAAAAGCATAACCACTTAAAATTCCAAAAAAAAGAAGGTTGATTATATACCAGGGGTGAATAGTTGTTGCGATAAAGAAATAGATACTTAGTAAAAATAAAATGCTTTTAAATAGCGATTCAGTATTTCTATTTGATCTTAAAAAAGTAAATAATACTACTATAATAGAAACGATTAAAGGGGTTATTTGTCCTAATTTCCTTATTATATTATAGCCTTTTACCTCATATCCAATGGCTCGAACTAAATTGTAAATACTTCCATTAAATTCAAAGGTAGTAAACCATAAGTTTATAGTGCTCTTATATTGACTTACCACACTACCTTCCCAAAAAGGGGACCAAAAAAAAGCAGAGCTAAGTCCAATCCCAAGACAAAAAAAAATGAATCTCTTCCAGTTTAGATATTTATAGAATAAAGGGATAAAAAGTAGAGGAAGTAATTTTATTGCTATAGCTACTCCCATAAAAAACCCTCCTAAAAGATTTCTTTTGTGAATCAAAAAGGAAAAACTAATTAATGTAAAACAAAACATTAAGCTCTCTCCGTGTAGATTCCCAATCCCCTCAATAATGACTAAGGGATTTAAAAAATACCAGGCAATATTTACAGGTTCAAAGCTTAATTTTTTTAATAAAGAAATCCCGATAAAAAACAATAGTAGATCACCTAAAAAATATACCAACCTAAGGAACAAAACTCCAGTAAGAAGTTTATCCTTATAAAATAAGGTTGCCAATTTAAAAAGTAGTTGACTTGCTGGAGGGTAGTTTGAATAATTTGCTGCGCTCAAAGACCCCATTTTATCAAACAATAAGTTTACATCAGGAAAGATTACAATATCTATCAATTTTTCCGGAGTATTTAAATAGGGATTGATTCCTAATTGCTGAATATGTCCATCCCATAGATAGCGATAAAAATCTTGTGATAGTTCTGGAAGGTGAAAGCTAAAACACAAGCGTGCAAGAATTCCTAAGAGTAAGATATTCCCTAAAGTATTATAATTTCTGATCCAATACCAAAGCAGCACAAAAATTCCCGAATACAAACTGAGTAAAACAAAAGTATCTGAACGTTCTATTTCATACGAAAGAATAAAAAACCCTCCAATAATAAGAATTGGAATTAAAAAACGTAAAAAATAATTTGACATTTAGCCGGTTTTTCTCAAACCAAATATAGAAATACTACTGAAGCCAATGAAGAGTAAAAGATGAAAAGGTATTAACCAAAACTCTCCATTAGTATTTAAATCAAAAGCGCTGTAGAGTCCAAATAGAAAATAAAGAGCAAAAATAAATTCGATAAGAGTATAAATAGAAGTCTTTTTACCTTGATATTTATTTTGATTGATATTTTTTTTTGATCCTTTAATATTGAATTTAGGAGTTCGAATAAAAGCACTTTTTTTACCCAAATGACCTTCTAAAACTGCTACTGAGTTGTGTATTGAAAAACCAATGACCAAACAGTAAAACAAAACGAATCGTTTTGTATAATATATGAAAGAAGCTATCCCTGATCCAAAAACAGTTCGATGCACAAACCAATAGCAGTAATAAAAAATCAGAGTACTGAAAATGAAAATACTACCTAAGTCAAAAAGAAAAGAAAGATGTTGAAATTGAGCTTTGATAAATAAGACAGGCACACTTAATAAAGCCATAATCATTATATTCAAAAACATCGTACTGTTGAGTAAATGAAAAAGAGCATTTAATTTCACCCCAGGTGAATGCTGTCTTGACCTTAGAACTTTTCTAATCATTTTTTGAAAATTTTCAGCACCTCCCTTATTCCATCTAAATTGCTGAGATCTAATAGCATTTAAGGTTATGGGAAGTTCAGCTTTAGTAACCACCTGATCAAGGTAAACAAATTTCC
>JAQWNN010000057.1 GCA_029268555.1 Flavobacteriaceae bacterium | reverse complement strand
AATTAAGGCTTGGTTATCATCCAGCTTTCCTCGATGAGCTAACCCTCTCGTCCATGCAAATATCGATGCAATAGGATTAGTAGAGGTTTCCTTTCCTTGTTGGTGCTGACGATAATGTCTTGTAACAGTTCCATGGGCTGCTTCAGCCTCCATAGTCTTTCCGTCAGGAGTGACAAGTGTAGAGGTCATAAGCCCTAAAGAACCGAATCCTTGTGCTACCGTGTCAGACTGTACATCTCCATCATAATTTTTACAAGCCCATACAAATCCTCCATTCCACTTCATTGCAGCAGCTACCATATCATCAATCAGTCGGTGTTCATAGGTAATGCTTGACTTTTTAAATTTGCTTTTGAATTCATTATCAAAAACTTCTTGGAAAATATCTTTAAAACGACCGTCGTAAGCTTTTAAAATAGTATTTTTTGTAGAAAGGTAGAGTGGCCAACCTTTGTCTAAAGCACGGTTCATACATGAACGAGCAAAACCATATATAGATGAATCAATATTGTACATAGACATAGCTACTCCATTTTCTTGGAAGTGATATACTTCCCAAGTTTTTGGGGTTCCACCATCATCTGGAGTAATAGTCATGGTCAGTTTCCCTTTTCCTGTAGTAACCGTATCTGCAGCTTTATATTGATCTCCAAAGGCATGGCGTCCAATACAAATTGGTTTTGTCCATCCTTGAACATAACGTGGAACATTACTCATTATAATAGGCTCTCTAAAAACTGTTCCACCTACAATGTTTCGAATTGTTCCATTTGGAGATCGCCACATGTTTGATAGGTTAAATTCTTCAACCCGATCTTCATCTGGGGTTATTGTGGCACATTTAATCCCAACATTGTATTCTTTAATTGCGTTGGCTGCTTGGATTGTTATTTTATCTTCTGTAGCATCTCTTGAAGTGACGGATAAATCAAAATATTTAATTTCTAGATCTAAATAAGGAAGTATCAATTGGTCTTTTATGAATTTCCAAATAATTCTAGTCATTTCATCTCCATCAATTTCTACTATGGGGTTTGCTACTTTAATTTTTGGCATGATTATAATGTTTGATTTCGGTTGCAAATATAAGGGCTAGATTTTATTATTACTTAATAAGAATATAAAAAAACCGCCATGCAAGCGGTTTCATAAATTTTCGAAATAGGTCTCTATTATTAATCGACACGCGCTTCTTTGATACGCGCTTTTTTACCTCTTAAGTTTTTAAAATAATAAATTCGTGAACGACGCACTTTACCTTTTTTATTTACTTCGATTTTTTCTAGCCCAGGCATATTCATCGGAAAAATACGCTCCACACCTACAACACCTGACATTTTACGTATAGTGAAGGTTTTTGAAAGACCTTGACCTTTAATCTGTATAACAACTCCTTTGAAAAATTGTGTACGTACTTTGCTTCCTTCCCGGATTTGGTAGTATACTGTTAATGTATCACCAGTTCCAAATTCTGGTAACTCATTCTTCTCGATGAATTCGTTTTGAACAAAACTAAGTAAAGCTTCCATCTAATAATAATTTGAATTTTTTAAGAATTAAGATACACGTTTTTCGTCAGTGCTTAATTATTAATTTGTGCGAAATTAAACTTATTTTTTGAGTATGCAATGTCATGCAGTAACTTAATTGAATTAGTCGTTTTTTTTACAGAAGATCAGGACGAAGCTTTTTAGTTCGTTCTAAGGCTTTTTCTTCTCGCCATGATTCTATTTTAGGGGTATTGCCGGAAATGAGTATTTCGGGAACTTCCCAACCATTGTAATTGGCTGGCCGAGTGTAAATAGGTGGCGCTAGTAATCCATCCTGAAAACTATCGGATAGTGCTGAGGATTCATCACCCAGAACACCGGGAATTAGTCTAATAATACTATCGCAAAAAACAGCAGCAGCTAGTTCGCCACCAGACAAAACAAAATCACCAATGGAGATTTCATGAGTAATGAGGTGATCACGTACTCGTTGATCAACACCTTTATAGTGACCGCATAGTAGGATGATGTTTTCAAGGGTTGAAAAACGATTAGCATTCTGTTGATTTAATTTATCCCCATCTGGGGTAAGGTAAATTACCCCGTCGTAATTACGTTCATTTTGTAAAGCTTTAATACATCGATCTATAGGTTCTAACATCATAACCATACCTGCACCTCCTCCAAAGGGATAGTCATCTACCTGTTTTTGTTTGTGACTACTGTATTTCCTTAGGTTATGAAAATGGACCGAAGCTTTTCCCGATTGTAATGCACGCTTTAAAATAGAAGCTTCAAAAGGACTTTTTAATAATTCGGGAAAAAGAGTGAGAATGTCGATGCGCATAAAATCAATTAATAGGTTAAAAATATCCATAGTCGCAGTTATGCTGCGACTATGGATGAAAAAGCTAAATATTTTTTTCAGTACTGCATTAACACCATTTTCTTTTCACCCGCCGGACTGAGGAAAAGTATGTCTTCAATATCCGGAGTATCTATGTTTTTGATATCAGATAAACTACTAACTTTTTTCCCATTTATTTCAAGTATGATGTATTGGTTATCAATCCCTCTTTGATAAAGTCTTCGATTATTCATGTTAAAAATATAAAGCCCATGATCGGTTTTGTATTTCTTTTTTTGTTCTGGACTTAACGGGCGTAATTCCATGAAATAGAATACAGCACGATTTATTTTTTCAAGTCGAACAGAAACTTCTTTCTCTTTACCTGCTCTCTTATAAATTACACTTACTTTTTCACCTGGTCGCTTGCTTGCAAGGTAACCCGATAGGTCAGCAAATTCATTAATCACAATACCATCCACGCTTTTTATTATATCGTTTGCCTTTAAACCAGCAAGATCAGCTCCTAATCCTTTTTCTAGGTCTGTAATATAAAACCCTTCGGTTTCTTCCACTTCAAAACGAGCAGCCATTTGAGCATCTAGGGCTTGTCCTATAACCCCTAGTAGTCCCCTCTGCACATCTCCGTATTCAATAATATCTTCAAACACTTTACGAGCAACATTACTTGGAACAGCAAAAGAATAGCCAACATAGCCTCCTGTCATAGATGAAATAGCAGTATTAATTCCAATTAATTCTCCATTAGTATTAACCAAAGCACCTCCGCTATTACCTCGGTTAACAGCAGCATCAGTTTGGATATAGGATTCATTTTTTCGGTCTCTTTTATTGAGGTCGCGTGATTTTGCACTAATGATTCCAGCCGTGACTGTAGAATTTAAGTTAAACGGATTGCCAACTGCTAGGACCCATTCTCCAATTCGGGTAGTATCTGAATTCCCAAAAAAGACATAAGGTAGTTTTTGATCAGCATCTATTTTTAACACAGCAATATCCGTGTCGGGATCTGTCCCAATAACTTTTGCGTCATAGGTTTTGTTGTCATTAGTTGTAATTTCGATAGTATTATTATTTTCTATAACATGATAGTTGGTTATAATATATCCGTCTGGGGATACAATAACACCACTTCCAGTACCGATACGTTCAGGTAAGTCTTCTTCACCATAGAAATAGCGATAAAAAGAAGGTGAATTGTCGCCTGCAGTACCTGTATTTTTTACGTGAACAACAGCATTTACAGTTTTTTCAGCAGCGGCAGTAAAATCAGTTGCTTCTGCAGCATAACTGTTGGTGTTGAAATTGTAATTGGTTGGCATCAGTAAAGGCTGCATATTTGAAATACGTTCAACGTCTTTTCCAGTTTGAAAAAATTGGTCATAGACATAAACACTGCAAAAAGCACTTACAAATGCAATACTCAAGTTTTTAAAAAATATTTTCATAGGTTTTTTTTCAAAAATATTAATTTTTGAGCAAACTAAAATTCCTTTAACGCCTATTTAACACCCTCCAAAATTAATTATCTTTGAAAAATGACAATTCAATTTGACAAATATCAAGGAGCTGGTAATGATTTTGTGATCTTAGATAATAGATCAGAAAAATACAGTTCTTTGACTATAGATCAAATTGTATTTATTTGTGATCGGTTCAAAGGAATTGGTGCAGATGGACTTATTTTAGTAAATACTCATAAAAACTCAGACTTTCAGATGCAGTATTTTAATTCTGATGGTAATGAGAGTAGTCTTTGTGGTAACGGTGGTCGGTGTGCAGTTGCTTTTGCTTATGATAAAAATATAATCACCAAATCAACATTTTTTTCTGCTATAGACGGTACGCATTCGGCAACTTATATCAACCCTTCCGAAGTATATCTTGAAATGAAAGAGGTTTCAGAATTCAGTCAAATGAAAGGAGCAGTTATTTTAGATACTGGCTCCCCACACTATGTTGAATTTGTTGAGGATGTTAATGCTGTGGATATAAAAAAAGAAGGTGCAGCGGTACGATACTCTAAAGCCTTTATGCCCAGTGGTATCAATGTAAATTTTGTTGAAAAAGAAGATTCCACGCACTTTAAAATTAGAACATATGAAAGGGGAGTAGAGGGAGAAACACTGGCCTGCGGTACAGGTGCTGTAGCTGCTGCCCTGGCAATACACTATACCAAACAATCTGAAGATGCAAAAGAACTTTATTTAGCAGCTGTAGGAGGAGATTTAAAAGTTTCATTTGAAGTTAGTGGGGAAAGATACCATGATATTTTTTTAAAAGGTCCAGCGACTTTTGTTTTTTCTGGTAAAATTAAAATATGAATTTAGAGGAAATTCACCTGCGTGCGTTAGAGCCTGAAGATATTGAGGTTTTAGAAAAAGTAGAAAATGATTCGATCTATTGGAATTATTCTAACCAAACTGAGCCTTTTTCAGTTAATATCCTTAGGCACTATATAAGGGAACAAAAACAGGATATTTTTCAGGTTAGGCAAAAACGATTTACAATTTCCAATCTCAGCAAAGAGGTGATCGGGTTTATTGATTTATTTGATTTTGAACCACTTCACCGTCGGGCTGGAGTTGGCTTATTTGTTTTAGAGTCTTTCCGAAATAAAGGAGTGGGTAAAAAAGCCTTAATCTTACTTCATGAGTATGCTAAAAAAAAGTTGAATATGAATACGCTCTATGCCAATATTGCAATAGAAAATAATAAAAGTATTATGTTGTTTTGCTCTGTTGGCTATAGTGAAATAGGTCTTAAAAAGAACTGGAATTTTTATGGAGATACTTTTAATGATGAAACTCTTTACCAAAAAATACTCTAACTATGTATAAAAGGAAATTGCTTGTTATTTTTAGTATTATTGGAGTGCTTATTGGAACTTATTTTATATCAAGTTTCTATCAAATTTTTTTCTTGAGTAATACCTCCTTTAGTAACGAGGCTTCTTATGTATTTATTGATCGAGATGACACTATTGATTCCCTTGAGATTCAGTTGCTTCCATTGTTAAAATCAGTAGACCGATTCTTACTTGCTGCAGAGAAAAAGGGTTATACTACCCGGCTTCGTCCTGGGAAATACAAATTAGTTCCTGATATGGGAAATAACGATTTAATTAATGTGTTACGCTCTCAAAGACAGACAGTCTCTGTTGTATTTAATAACCAAGAAAGATTGGAAGATTTAACGATTCGATTGGCTGACCAACTAGAACCAGAGACTTCTGATTTTTTAAATGCTTTTTATGATATTGAATTTTTAAAAGCTAATGGTTTTACAACAGAAAATGCGCTAAGTATGTATTTGCCAAATTCATATAATGCATTTTGGGATACTACTCCAGAGAATTTTAGAGAATTAATGCTAAAGAGCTACAGGCGTTTTTGGAATAATGATCGAATTGAAAAGGCAAAAAAGATAGGTTTGACTCCTAATGAAGTTTATATATTAGCTTCCATTGTTCATAAAGAATCTGTAAAAAAAGATGAGCAACCAAAAATTGCTGGTTTATACCTAAATCGTTTGAGAAAGGGAATGAAACTTCAAGCAGATCCTACGGTTATATTCGCACTTAAAAGAGCTTCTGACAATTTCAAACAGCAGATTAAAAGGGTTTTGTACAAAGATTTGCGATTGAATTCACCCTACAATACTTATAAAATCAATGGACTTACCCCAGGCCCAATAGCCATGCCTGATTTGTCTGCTATTGAAGCAGTATTGAATCCCGATAAACATGATTATCTTTATTTTGTTGTTTCTCCGAGCAACCCGGGTTATCATCTCTTTGCCAAAAACTTGGCTCAACACAATAAGAATAAAAAAGAGTACGTAAGTTGGATTAATAAACTAAAAATCTATCGATAAAGTCTTGATTCAATAATAAAGATGCATGGACGTTTATCTAGTTTAGGTTTTTGCTTTTTCCATCCTTTTACAGAATATGTCCTAATTAATTCTGAAACTAAGGTTAAATCACATGCAACACAAACTAAGGTATCAGGTAAAAGTGTACTTAAAAGTTCTTTGAAAAGTTTATTACTTCGATATGGTGTTTCTATAAATAATTGAGAGTGATTTTCTTTAATTGCTTTTTTTTCAAATTTTAAAATCGCCTGTCTTCGTTTTTTTTGATCAACTGGTAAATAACCATTAAAAGCAAAGCTTTGTCCATTCATACCCGAACTCATCATAGCTAAAATTATAGAAGATGGACCTACAAAAGGTTTGACTGTGATCCCAGCTTTGTGGGCTTTAGAAACGATAATGGCCCCAGGGTCAGCAATTCCTGGAGCGCCTGCGTCTGACATTAAACCCATTTGAAGGCCCTCTAAACATGGGTTAAGGTAGGTTGCAATCTCCTCTTGGGAAGTATACTTATTTAAGGGGTAAATGTGAAGAGCTTCTTGACTTTTTTTTGGGGCTAATTTTTTTATAAAACGCCTTGCAGCTTTTTCATTCTCAACAATAAAGTGTTTGAGCTCTTCTACTTTCGTTTTAACCGACAAGGGCAACACCTCTAATGGAGAGTTTTCTCCCAATGGAGTAGGAATAAGATATAAACTTCCATAAGGATTCTCAGTTTCCATCAATAGAGAGATTTTCGAATACGGTTACATGCTTCATCAAGAAGTTGAAAACAATAATTAAATCCATCTTCCCCTCCATAAAAAGGATCTAGAACTTCTTTTTGATCCTCAAGAAGAAGTTGAACTTTTGCCTTTTCTTGAAATGTTTCAGCTAGTAAGATGACATTTTTATAATTATTTTTATCCATTACATAAATCTTAGAAAAGCTATTAAAGTCATATCTAGTAAACTGTCGTGCTTTTTGATCTTGAATAGTTATTCCGTTTTTTTTTTGCAATATTAATACTTCTAAGATCTGGTGCATTACCTTCATGATAAGCAGTAGTTCCAGCCGAGTCTACAAATACCTTTCTTGGATTGACTTTACTTTCTAAAATTCCTTGAGCTAAGGGTGAACGGCAAATATTTCCCAAACAAACCATGAGTATTTTCACTTTAACCATAAAAAATTAGCTTACAGACTTAGTTTTTGACTTAGGTCTTCAACGTATTTACGAAATTGTTTGTCAGTAAAACTTAGATTATCCACGGTTTTACAGGCGTGCAATACAGTAGCGTGATCTCTTTTTCCTATTTGACTACCAATACTAGCTAAAGATGCTTTTGTGAATTTTTTCGCAAAGTACATTGCTAATTGACGTGCCTGTACAATATGTCTTCTTCTTGTTTTGGATTGAAGTGTTTCCACATCCATTTGGAAGTACTCTGAGACAACTTTTTGGATGTAGTCGATAGAAACTTCGCGTTTAGTGTTTTTTACAAATTTCATTACCACTTCTTTAGCTAAATCAGTCGTAATATCTATTTTATTAAATGAGGATTGAGCAATAAGTGAAATGATAGCTCCCTCTAATTCACGAACATTTGTTTTAATATTTTTGGCAACATACTCAATAATATCGTCTTCGATCTCAACGCCATCTCTAAATAGTTTGTTTTTTAGAATTGAAATACGTGTTTCGTAATTGGGAAGTTGTAATTCAGCAGAAAGCCCCCATTTAAATCTAGAAAGTAGTCTTTGTTCAATATCTTGCATGTCAACAGGAGCCTTGTCAGACGTAAGAATAACCTGCTTCCCGTTTTGGTGCAAATGATTAAAAATATGGAAAAAGACATCTTGTGTACCTGTTTTACCAGACAAAAATTGAACATCGTCTATAATAAGCACATCAAGTAACTGATAAAAATGAATAAAATCATTTCGAGTATTCTTTTTTACAGCCTCTACATATTGTTGTGTAAATTTTTCTGCTGCGATATAAAGTACAGTTTTGTCCTGATACTTGTCTTTAATCTCAACACCAATAGCATGAGCTAGATGAGTTTTACCTAAACCGACACCACCAAAAATTAAAAGGGGATTAAACGATGTTCCACCAGGCTTCAATGCAACAGCCAGGGCCGCCGAACGACCAAGTCTATTTGAGTCTCCTTCTAAGAAGTTATCGAAACTATAATTTGGATTTAGTTGAGATTCAATCTGTAGATTTTTGATACCGGGTATAACAAAAGGATTTTTTAATTCAGTATTTTGTGAATGCAACGGAGCGTCTACTTGTTGTGGGCTTAGTCCAGTTCGATTTGAGCTTGGAATGTTTTCAGTAAAAACGTTATTATTTCCAAATCGGTTTTCCATTCGAATAGAGTATATCAAACGGGCATCAGGTCCTAATTCTTTTTGAAGTGCAGACTTAAGTAACTTAACATAGTGCTCTTCCAACCATTCGTAAAAAAACTTACTAGGTACTTGTATACTTAAAATATTATCTGATATCTTAAGAGGAATTATAGGTAAAAACCAAGTCTTATATGCTTGTTGCTGAATATTATCTTCTATAAAAGTTAGGCAATTTTTCCATACCGAAACAGCTTTTGCACTCATTTGTTAAAAGATAATTTTATATGGTTTCACTATGGTTTTTTAATATTATTTATATAACACAAATATTGACTAAAAAAAATTTAAAAAAAAATGAAAATACTATTGAATAATAATTTTTTTTTTTAGATATTCTGTTGCGTTAAAATGTAGTCCTATAATACACTTTCCTACACTATTAATTTTTTTTTAGCTTAATTATGAATTATACCACTAAAACAATAGTTGTTCGTTATGTTGAAACTGACCAAATGAAATTTGTTCATCATAGTAATTATCTAAAATATTTTGAAATGGCACGTTTAGAGTGGTTAGCTTCTTTAGGTGTTTCATATGCTTCTATGGAAAAAGATGGAATTTTAATGCCAGTTATTTCATTAAAAACTGAATTAAAAAAACCTTTATTTTTTGGTGATGAATTCCAAATTACTGTAAGTCTAAAGAGACCTCCAACGGCTACTTTAGAATTTGTTTATCATATTGTTAATCAATTTGGGCAAAAAGTTTGTGAAGGAAATACTATTTTGGCTTTTTTATCTTCTGAAAAAAATTGTCCAATCCGATGCCCTAAATTTTTACTAGATCTTTTTACTTAAAATAGGTATGGAGTGAATTATTACTCAATTTTTCTACTTCACTTATAGGGGCATCAAAGTAGGGTGATTTAATTCCTTTTATTAATTTTTCTTGCGAAGTAAATATTCTAGCTTCATCCCATAATTGTTCTTCAATGAAATGAGTGAGTGTTTTTTGTCCACCTTCAACAAAAATTGACAAAATATTTCGTTTGTAACAGAATTCCATAAGCGAATCAAGGTTGAAAGGATTCAAGATATGACATTCTTTATTTTCATTTAAAAGCCGTTCAGATTTTTTTTTGGTTAAAATTATAGTTGCTAATTTATCTTGAAGTATGGTAGCGAAATCAGGTACCCTATTAAATGGATCAAGAATTAAACGCAAAGGATTTTTTCCCGGCCATTCTCTCGTATTTAAAATCGGATTATCATTAACTATGGTTTGTACCCCAACTAGAATAGAAGCTTCTTGACTTCTCCACTGATGTACTTTTTGTTTTGAAAGAATGTTGGATATCCAAAAGGGACGATTTGTTTTTTTTATTAAAGGCGCAATAAATCCATCTTCAGTTTGTGCCCATTTCATTATAATGTAAGGGCGCTTTTGCTTATGAAAAGTATAAAATCGACGATTTAAAAATTCCGCCTCTTTTTTAAGTACGGCCTCAATAACTTCAATCCCAGCCTCTTTAAGTTTCAAAATTCCTCTTCCAGCTACTTGAGGATTTGGGTCAATTGAGGCAATTACAACTTTTTTGATACCATACTCAACAATTAGATCTGCACATGGGGGGGTTTTACCAAAATGAGAACAAGGTTCTAAATTCACATATAATGTTGATTTGGTCAATAAATTTTTGTCACTTACTTGATTAATCGCATTGACTTCTGCGTGAGGTTCTCCTACTTTTTGATGCCAACCCTCTCCGATAATTTTGTTCTTACACACAATTACAGCTCCAACCAAAGGATTAGGATAGGTGTTTCCAATAGCTTTTTCAGCAAGTACTAAACAGCGTTTCATAAAAAAAGCATGGGTCTTTAATCTCAAAAATTATTTTTTTTTAGTTAGTATATTGGGCACATTATTATAGATGTTAAATTTATAACAAATATTGAGGAATGAGGATTCGACTAATCAATAAAATGGATAATAAAAAAATTGCTGCTACCATTCGAAAAGTAATAATCGAAATGGGTGCTCCAAAGATTGGAACTGCCTATGAAGATAAAGAGTTGGAAGCTTTGTTTGAAGCCTATCAAAAGGATCGATTTATCTATTTCGTATTAGAACATGGGAATGAAATTTTGGGAGGTGCTGGGATTGCACCCTTAAAAAATGACGATCCTTCCATTTGTGAATTACAGAAAATGTATTTTCTCCAAAAAGCTCGAGGAAAGGGCTTTGGAAAAAAAATGATTCAAAAGTGTATTGACTTTGCCATAGCAAGTAATTTTAAGCAATGTTATATTGAAACCATGCCCAACATGCAAGATGCTCAAAAATTATATATCAAGACAGGCTTTGAGTACATCGATCACTCGATGGGAAACACCGGTCATTCTTCCTGTACCATTTGGATGTTAAAGTCATTCTAATGAAACTGATAACGGCAAGAAACCTATTTAGAGATACCATCAAAGAATTGTATCCCATTAATGAGACTGATTTTTATTTCAAAATGATTTTATCTTCTTTGCTTGAAATAGATCCCATTGCTATTGCATTAGACCCAAATTTAATTTTAAAACCTGATCAACAGAAGAAATTAAAATCTTTAATGGTAGATCTTCTTTCAGAAAAACCATTGCAATACCTTTTAGGAGTAATTAACTTTAGATCAGTGGAGATAAGGGTTAATCCACTTGTATTAATTCCTCGTCCTGAGACAGAAGAATTGGTCGAATGGATTTTAGAGGACTTCAGTCAGCTAAATCAAGAATTGCATCTTATAGACCTAGGAACAGGTAGTGGATGTATTGCCATAGCATTAAAAAAAGAACAGCCACTTTTTAATGTTCATGCACTCGACTTAGACCAAGCTATTTTGAACTTAGTATCACTAAATGCTGATGCAAATAAACAAGAAATAAATTGTATTCAGGGTGATATAAACGCTTTAGAAAAACTTGAATTAGGTTTTGAAGTTATTGTTTCTAATCCACCCTATATTACTCCAAAAGAGAAAGATAAAATTAAAAAAAATGTCTTAGGCTTTGAACCACATCAAGCTTTATTTGTACCCCAAGATGATCCACTATTGTTTTACAGAAATATATTACTTTTTGCAGCACAAAATTTAAAATCTAAAGGAAAAATTTATTTTGAAATCAATCCTCTTTTTGAAACAGAAATGGAGTCCTTAATTTTTAGTTTTGATTCTTACACTATCACAAAACGAATGGATATCTTTGGAAAGATTAGAATGTTGCGATTAGAAAAAGTTTAGTCATGAGCTCTGTTGTTGAAAAAATTGAATCTCTTAGAAATGCACTGCACGAGCATAATCACAGATACTATGTATTGGATCAACCCACAATAAGTGATTATAGATTTGATCAAATGCTCAGAGAGTTGCAACAACTTGAAAAGGATTACCCCGAATTCAATGATCAAAATTCCCCAACTCAAAGAGTAGGAGGAGGTGTTACTAAATCATTTGAGACCATAGCCCATCGTTTTCCTATGTACTCTCTATCAAACACTTACTCTAGAGAAGAATTAGAACTATGGGAAGAGCGTTTGCAAAAGATATTGGGTCCTGAAGCAGTAATTACGTACAGTTGTGAATTGAAATTTGATGGGGTCTCTGTGAGTTTAACTTATGAAAATGGCGCTCTTATCAAAGCGCTAACACGTGGAGATGGAGCTCAGGGAGACGCCATTACCACAAATGTCAAAACTATCCATACTATTCCTTTAAAATTAAAAGGAGATTACCCTCCTTTTTTCGAAATCCGTGGAGAGATTATTTTACCCAGGGAGGGTTTTAATAAGATGAATGAGGAGCGAGCAGCAAAAGGAGAGCCTTTATATATGAATCCGCGAAATACGGCTTCAGGAACTTTAAAATTACAAGACAGTAGTCTGGTTGCTAAAAGGCCATTGAATTGTTTTCTTTATGCTCTAGCAGGTGACCAATTACCTGTGAACTCTCAATTTCAAGCTTTGGGAAAAGCCAGGTTATGGGGGTTTAAAGTACCAAAATCTGCAAAACTAGTAACTTCAATTAATGAAGTCTTTGAATTCATTAAATACTGGGATGAAAAAAGAAAATCGCTTCCATATGAGATCGATGGAATAGTAGTTAAAGTAAATCGATTTGATCAGCAGCATAAGCTCGGATTTACTGCAAAAGCTCCACGATGGGCTATGGCCTATAAATATCAAGCAGAGCGGGTTGCAACAATTTTAAAAGACGTTCAATATCAAGTTGGAAGAACAGGAGCAATTACTCCAGTTGCCCAGTTGGACCCTATAATAATTTCAGGAACCACTGTAAAAAGAGCCTCCTTACACAATGCGGATCAAATTGAAAAACTCAACCTTCGCATAGGTGATCGTGTTTTTGTAGAGAAAGGTGGAGAGATTATTCCCAAAATTACAGCCATTGATAGCTCAAATAGAGGCTTAGAAGAAGCTAAAGTCACTTTTATAACAAATTGTCTTGAATGCGGAAGTGTTTTGGAAAGAGAAAGTGGTGAAGCGCAACATTATTGTAAAAACGAAACTGAATGTGCACCTCAAAAAATCGGTAAAATCCAGCATTTTATAGGAAGAAAGGCCATGGATATAGAGGGGTTGGGAGAAGAGACAGTAGCACTGTTATACCAAGAAGGATTGCTGAATTCTATAGCAGATTTATACCGTTTGGAAAAAGATCAGATTTTACCCTTAGAACGAATGGCAGACAAATCAGTATCCAATTTAATTAAAGGGATAGAAAAGTCTAAAGAAAAGCCCTTTGCAAAAGTCTTGTTTGGTCTGGGGATTCGTTATGTTGGGGAGACTATAGCCAAAAAATTAAGTAAACGTTTTAAATCAATTCATGCATTAAAACAAGCTAGTTTAGAGCATCTGATTGAAACAAATGATATCGGTGAACGAATTGCAAAAAGTTTGGTGAATTACTTTTCTGATCCTATTAATCAATTGACAATTAGTAGATTAGAATCTTATGGACTTCAATTGAACGAAGTTGAGACAGAACAAAATTACCACTCTGCATATATAGGAAAGCGATTTGTTATTAGTGGGGTTTTTGATCAGTTCTCACGCGAAGAATTGAAAAAAGAAATAGAATCATTTGGAGGGATTATTCTGAGTTCGGTATCTCCGAAAACAGATTATTTGATAGCTGGAAATGATATGGGACCTTCAAAAAAAATAAAAGCTAATCAACATAATGTACCCATACTTAATGAATTTGAGTATCTTATCCTTAAAGGTTGAGCTGTTTAATATGTTATATCTATAACAAAAATCTTAAATAATGACCATAATGTTTATTTATTTTAAATCAACTAGATGTTTAACTAAAATTGTAATTTAATAATGTTAGGTGTTCTATCAAATCTTGTAATGCGATTTCGACTTAAAGAAAAGTTAAAATTGATTAGCTCACAATCTAAGGAGGTAAAGAGGAAGTTTAAGTCTCTTTTAATTATTTGTTTTGAGGAGGAATCCAACGACAAAATTTTTTTTTTAAAAATAGCAAAGCAACTAAGTATAATGCCTAAAATGATAACCTTGGTAGTTTTGAGTAAAAAAGAGTTAGTGGAAAAAAAACAAACACCTTTTGGCACTTATTTTATTTCAAGAAAATCAATTGATTTTTTTGGGAAATTACCTGATTCCTCAGCGGAATTATTCAAAAAAAAATTTGATATACAATTCAACTATTTTAAGGGATATTCTGTCTTTAGTGAATTGGTAAGTGCCTCCTGTCAATCAAAAATTAGAGTAGGGTTTTCTAAATCTAATCAACAGATAAATGATTTGATTTTAGATATAAATTTAAAACAGCACAAACTCTTTTTAAAAGAAATAAACACATACCTCAACGCACTCATAAAGTAAAAACTGTATGGATTTTAAAGGATTGGGAGTTGCAATGATAACTCCTTTTACAAACGAGGGTAAGGTCGATTATCCTTCTATTCCGCTAATCGTAGAGAACATTACTACTGGGAGAGCAAATTACATTGTTTTAATGGGAACAACAGCTGAGTCTTCATGTTTGTCATCTCAAGAAAAAAATGAAATCATTCAGATTGTAGTAAGAGCCAACAAAAAAAGACTTCCGCTAGTTATTGGAATAGGAGGAAACAATACTGCAAAAGTAGTTGAAGAAATCCAAAATACTAATTTATCTTATTTTCAAGCTATTTTGTCCGTTTCGCCATATTACAACAAGCCAACTCAAGAGGGAATTTATCAGCATTATAAAAAAATTGCAAATGCTAGCTCACTTCCAATAATTGTTTACAATGTTCCATCAAGGACAGGAACAAATATTGATGTAAATACTTTTGTTCGTTTGTCTACTGATTTTGAAAATATAATTGCCATAAAGGAGGCTAGTGGTGAAATGAGTCACGCAGAAAATATCATTAAAAATAGTCCTTCTCATGTTCAAGTGATTTCAGGAGAGGACTCATTAAATTTACCCATGCTTCTAGCTGGTGCCGTAGGAACTATTTCTGTATTGGGGAATGCGCTTCCAGTTCCAATTGTGAAAATGTTTCACTATGTAGAACAAGGAGAGCTCACCAAGGCCTATGAATTACATTATCAGCTATTGGATATTATCTCTTTATTGTTTGAGGAAGGAAATCCTTCAGGAATTAAAGCACTAATGGAATCACTCTCCTATTGTAATAAAACTGTTCGATTACCACTAGTAAATGCTTCTGAAGGCTTGTGTGAAAAAATTGAAAAAGCTATGGAGAGTACATTTTAGTATTTTAAACTTCATTAAAAAGACTATAGAAATAAAAATTCCCATTGTCATTGATATTTAGTAATTTCGCACCATGAAAATTAAAGTGTTTGTAATCTTATTATTTGCTATTTTTGGAATATGTACTTATTCCTGTAGTGATTACCAAAAACTTTTGAATAGTGATGACGCATCAGCAAAATATAAACAGGCTGAAGTTTACTACAATAGTGGTGAATACCGAAAAGCTAACCGACTTTTTGAGCAAATCATTCCCAAGTACAGAGGTAAACCACAAGCACAACGTATCATTTTCTTTTTTGCAGATAGTTATTTTCAAACTAAAAGTTATTATCTAGCTGCATACCAATACGAAAATTTCATTAAGTCATATCCTAAAAGTCAACGTGTTCAGGAAGCTACATTTAAAGCAGCTATGAGCTATTATTTTCAATCACCCAAGTTTAGTTTGGATCAGGATGATACCAATACTGCTGTAGAGAAACTTCAGATATTTTTAAATCTTTACCCGAGTTCAGAATATGCAGAAAGAGCAAACCAAATGATAGCCGAATTACAAGAGAAAATAGAAAAAAAGAACTTTGAAATTGCAAAGCAATATTACACTATACGCGACTATAAAGCCTCGATAAAAGCAAATGACAACTTCATTTCAAGTTTTCCAGGAACAAAATACAGAGAGGAAGCGTTGTTCACCAAGTTTATTTCATCATACCAGATAGCCGTAAATAGTATTGATACTAAAAAAAAGGATCGATTAGAAGAACTTGTTCA
Organism: Flavobacteriaceae bacterium; assembly: GCA_029268555.1. GTDB lineage: Bacteria > Bacteroidota > Bacteroidia > Flavobacteriales > Flavobacteriaceae > MS024-2A. The sequence continues at coordinate 4,903 of JAQWNN010000057.1, read as the reverse complement.
ACAATACAATACCATGATACGATACTATCCTGAATCACTATTTTTAGAGGATTTGGATAAGAAAATGGAAAAAGTAAATTTTGATATAGGACTCATTAATCAAACTAAAGCACAATAAACTAAATAATCATGACAAAGTATAGAGAATCAAAAGCCGCCTTAACATCTAAGACTTATGACAGAAATAAGATGGAAGGCAACATTGAAAATATTTACGAAGCACTTTCTATTATTGCAAAAAGATCAACTCAGATTAACTTAGACATCAAAAAAGAACTTCATGAAAAATTAGAGGAGTTTGCAACTCATAATGATAGTTTGGAAGAAATCTTTGAAAACAAAGAGCAAATTGAAGTATCTAGGTTTTATGAACGTTTGCCCAAACCACATGCCATTGCTATAGAAGAGTGGTTAAATAAAAACATCTACCATCGAAATACTGAGGAAACAAAAATCTAAATAGATGACATTGTTAGGCAGCAAGAAGATTTTACTCGGTATATCCGGAGGGATTGCTGCTTACAAAACTCCACTTTTAGTAAGAGTTTTAATAAATCATGGAGCAGAGGTGAAGGTTATTATGACACCTTCTGCAAAAGATTTCGTAACACCATTGACACTTTCAACACTCTCCAAAAATACTGTTTTATCAACCTTTATATCAGAGGATCAGGATAATCCAACTTGGAATGATCACGTAGCCCTAGCCCAATGGGCTGATTTAGTGCTTATAGCTCCCGCTACCTCTAATACAATCTCCTCAATGGTTCATGGAAGATGTAACAATCTTCTTATAGCAACTTATTTATCAGCAAAATGTCCAGTTTTTATTGCTCCTGCTATGGATTTAGATATGTATTCACATTCATCTAATCAAAAAAATATGGAAAGCTTAATAGCTTATGGGAATCATGTACTTCCCGTTGGTGAGGGGTTTTTAGCAAGTGGATTGGAAGGAAAAGGAAGAATGTTGGAACCCAATGTGATTGCGTCGTATTTGGTGTCTTTTTTCAATCCAGAGTTAGAACTCGAAGGAAAAAAAGTATTAATAACTGCGGGACCGACCTACGAAGCTATAGATCCAGTCCGATTTATAGGAAATCATTCTTCTGGAAAAATGGGCTATGCATTAGCTGAGGCTGCTTTAAAAATGGGTGCAGAGGTGATTCTCATCTCTGGTCCAAGTTCAGAAAAAATTAAGCATGCTTCTTTGGAATTGGTTAATGTTGTGAGTGCTAAAGATATGGCAGAGGCAGTTAAAAATCATTATGACAATGTTGATTTAGCTATTGCATCTGCTGCAGTCTCTGATTTTAAGCCAAAAAAAATTGCTCCTCAGAAGTTGAAAAAACAGAACAGATTGAATACACTCACATTGACTTCCACTGAAGATATTTTGGCTTACATGGGGAAATATAAAAAGAAACAAATAATTATTGGCTTTGCCCTTGAAACAGAAAATGAATTAGAAAATGCAAAATTTAAATTAGTAAATAAAAATTTAGATGGGATTGTATTGAATTCTCTAAGAGATAGTGCCGCGGGCTTTTCATCAAATACAAATAAAATTACTTTTATTCATAGGGATTTAAGAATTAAAACTTTTCCTCTTCAATCAAAGTTGAAATGTGCCTATAGTATTTTTGACCAAATCTTATCCCTTTGAGAACAATTTTAATTTTTGTTGTCATTATGATGTCTTTTATCCCAATAAATGCACAAGAACTCAACGCCCAAGTAATTGTGAATTCAGATTTGGTAAATCAAACCAATCAGCAAATTTTTAAAACTCTTGAGCAGTCATTAAACGAATTTATAAATACTCAGGTTTGGACAAATCAAGAACTTTTGAATCAGGAAAAAATAACCTGTTCTTTTGTTTTAAATCTTAGTAATTATAATAATGACCAGTTTGAAGCAACACTTCAAGTTCAGTCTCAACGTCCAGTTTTTGATTCGAATTACGATACTCCAATTATGAATTTTTTAGATCGTGATATCATTTTTAGTTATCAAGAGTTTCAACCACTATTTTTTAATAAATCTAGCTTTGAGTCTAATTTAGTTTCTCTTCTAAGTTTTTATGCCTATGTGATCATTGGTTTAGATGCAGATACTTTTGTTGAAAACGGAGGAAGTAGCTATTATGAGCAAGCTCTCCAGGTACTTAATTTAGCACAAGTGACCTCACGTAAAGGATGGAAACCATCTGATGGTACAAGAAATCGATTTTGGCTTATTGATAATTTAAGAGCAAACACTTTTAGGGAGTACAGAGAGGCTTTGTATGCTTATCACAGATCTGGTTTGGATCAGATGACATCAGCTCCTTTAGAAGGAAAGGAAGCTATAATGAAAGCTATTATTCAACTTGAAGCACTTTTTCTGAGAAGACCCAATGCTTTTTTACTTCAAGTTTTTTTCGATGCAAAAGTTGAAGAGATTGTTAATCTATTTAAAGAAGGTCCTAAAGTAGACTTTAAAAAAACAGAAACTATATTAAAAAAAATCGCTCCATTTTTTGGTTCAAGATGGAAACAAATTAAAGCTTAATTTTTCTTAATATTCCTATCTTTAATCATTGAAATATTTAAATTAACATTCTTTGTTAAAACAGCTCATAATAAAAAATTTTGCATTGATAGAAGAGTTGGAAGCCACATTTTCTTCTGGAATGACATGTATAACTGGAGAAACAGGAACAGGCAAATCAATTCTTCTTGGAGGTCTGTCCTTGGTTCTTGGAAAACGAGCCGACCTATCTTCATTGTTGGATCCAAATAAAAAGTGCGTGGTAGAGGCTTCTTTTCAAATCGAAGAATATGCATTGAAAACCTTATTTGAATCTTTAGATGTGGATTATGACGACTATACAGTATTACGCCGTGAGATTTTACCTCAGGGGAAATCAAGAGCATTTATCAATGATACCCCGGTGAATTTAGCTGATTTAGAAAAAATCAGTTTAAACTTGATTGATATTCATTCCCAAAACCAAACCAATGCCCTACTTGAAAACTAATACCAGTTTCAAGTTTTAGATGTTCTAGCCAATAATAAAGAGATCTTACTAAATTACCAAAGAACGAGATTAGCATATATTACTTCTAAAAAGCAATATCAGAAACTCAAACTTGCCTCTGAAAGAGCTAAAGCATCTTTTGAACTAGATGAATTCTTATATAATGAGCTCATAAAATTAAACATCAAAGGGGTGATTCAAGAAGATTTAGAAAGTAAACATAGTTCCCTTATACATGTTGATTTTTTACGATCTACTTTAGCAGAAGCAGTTCAGATTATGGAAAATGAATCAACGGGTCTTTTGGATCAAATATTAAAAATTCGAAGCCTGGTCTCAGGATTAATAAAAAAATCTAGACATTTCAATTCGCTTCATCAGCGCTTTAATACATTATTTATTGAAGCTGAAGATTTGCTCGATGATTGTAAAATTAAATTTGAGAATTTAGAATCAAATCCTGAAGAATTGGATAAAATTCAATTGCGCCTTGATCAGTTAAATCGATTAATGCAAAAACATAAAGTAAATTCTGTTTCAGAGCTCATTAAAATTCAAAATGAACTTGAAAAGAGCTTGACAAAAACATCAAAAATTGATTCTGAGCTTGAGTCACTTCAAGACGAAGAAAAAAAATATGAGAAATCACTTGCTAGTTTGGCATATAAATTGACTAAATCTAGAAAAGAATCTATCAAAATTCTTAAAAAAGAATTGGAAAATTTAGTAAAAAAAATGGGAATGACTGATGCTGCTTTTAAAATTGAATTGGAGCCATCTGAGTTGTTTTTGACCAATGGATCTGATCAGTTGGATTTCCAGTTTAAATCAAATAAAGGAAGTCAGTTTAAGCAATTAAAGAAGATAGTATCTGGAGGAGAACTTTCACGCATCATGCTTGCAATAAAGGCAATTTTATCAAGTTATGTGAAGCTTCCTACATTGATTTTTGATGAAATTGATACTGGAGTTTCTGGAAAAATTTCGAATAGCATTGCGGAAGTTATGGTTTCTATGGGAAAAAAAATACAACTTATTAATATCACTCACCTCCCTCAGGTTGCTGCAAAAGGGGATTACCATTTTAAAGTTTTAAAAAAAGAACTAAATGGAAAAATTTTAACACAATTATTTTCACTCAATAAAGAGGCGCGTATAGAAGAAATAGCCATGATGCTATCCGGTAATATGGTTACTCCAACTGCAATTGCCCATGCGAAACAGTTAATGAATTAGATGTATCTTTAAATTCTAAATTAAATAAATGTCACATAAAATATTAGAAGGTAAAAAAGGTATTATTTTTGGTGCTTTAGACGACAAATCTATTGCTTGGAAAACAGCAGAATCTGTTGCTGACGCAGGTGGTATTTTTGTACTCACCAATGCCCCATTTGCCCTACGTATGGGAAATATTGAAGCTTTAGCAGGAAAGACAGGTTCCAAAGTAATTGCTGCTGACGCTACTAATATGGATGATTTAAACCAACTAATCAAAAAAGCTCAAGAAATTTTGGGAAGTAAGCTCGATTTTGTTTTGCACTCTATTGGAATGTCTGTGAATGTTCGTAAAGGAAAACATTATACTGATTTAAATCATTCATGGATGGCTAAAGGATGGGATATTTCGGCTGTTTCGTTCCATAAATTGATGCAGAGTTTATATCAAAATGATGCAATGAATGCATGGGGAAGCATAGTTGCTCTTTCTTATGTAGCCGCTCAAAGAACTTTCCCAAATTACAATGATATGGCTGACAATAAAGCTTATTTAGAGTCAATTGCACGCAGCTTTGGATACTTCTTTGGTAAGGATAAAAAAGTACGAGTTAATACCATATCCCAGTCTCCAACGCTCACAACTGCTGGAAAAGGAGTTGC
>JAQWNN010000056.1 GCA_029268555.1 Flavobacteriaceae bacterium | reverse complement strand
GAAAAAACTAAAATTTATAATAGTAAAGAAGGTCAGCCGCGTTATATAACCTTTAAAATTTTAAGTGGTCCAAATGCCCAAAACTATGTTAGAATGCAATATGCAGGAGATATTGGTGAATTTGATAAAGTTGATAAAGTTGGTAATGACTTTTGGTTTAAAACAACAGGAAAACTTCATACATCAGTAGGGAATACTATGCTTTCAAGAAATAAAGAGGCAAGTTATATGCCTAAAGAAAATAAAATGGTTAATCATAGGAGAATTTTAATTTATAAAATAAAGCCTGGAATGGAGAAAGATTTTTGGAGATATAGAACTCGACTCGTTAAGGCATTGGATTCAGCTGGATGGCCAAATAGAATATCTACTTTAAATTGTATTTCTGGATGTGACGGAAACTGGGTAATGGTAAGGTATCATCATGAAAATTTTGAAGCTGAATACAACGAAAATTCAAAAATGTTTCCAGTTGTAGTTGAAAAATATGATGAACTTTTTGGAAAAGATTCTTATGAAGATGATTCTCAAAAATTACAAATGTCAGTTGAAAGAAATATGACTAGGCATCATCAAAGATTACCTCAATTGAGCTCGTCCTGGAATTAAAAATTTTAATGCAAATATGACCCTCCCAAGTGGAGGGTTTTTTTATATTTATATATAATCTTAAAAAATGAAAAAAACACTTACTGCATTAATCATAGTTTTTTTAGGATGCCAATCATCTTCAAAAAAACAGGTGAATAATTACGATATTAAGGACTTTTTTAATAACATTAGTGTGTATGGGGGATCTTTTTCTTCAGATGAAGAAAGGTTAATCTACAGTAGTAATGAAAGTGGAATATATAATGTGTACGAAGTTGGTATCAGCAGTGGGGCTATTACAAAATTATCTTCTTCAGAACTGGAGTCTTTTTTTGTTCAATCCTATGTTCCAGCAAGCAATGATTTTATTTATACCGCAGATAAGGGAGGAAATGAAATTAATCATCTATATCTTCAAAAAAGAGGTGGTCAAACGATAGATCTAACTCCAGGAGAAAATGAAAAAAGTATTTTTTATAAATGGTCTCAAGACAATACTTTTCTATATTATCTTTCAAACAAAAGAGATTCTAAATACTTTGATCTTTATAAGATGGACATAGGTCGGCTGGAGTCTAGGATGGTTTATGAAAATAAAGATAATTTATCACTAAGTTCAATTTCGAATAACGAACAATACCTATTGCTTTCCGAACGTTTAACCACAAGTGAAAATAAATTCTACCTTTTTGATATTATTAAAGGTGAAAAAAAAGAGATATCAACCGCCCCTGGCAGTTATTCAGCTGCTGGATTTTCAAATGATAATAAAGGCTTTTATTACATTACGGATGTTGGTAAGGAATTTACTTATCTCAATAAATACGATATTAAAACAAGTGAATCCACTGTTGTTTTTGAAACAAATTGGGATGTTATGTATAGCTATTCAAGTAAAAATGAAAAGTATAGAATAATTGGGATAAACGAAGATGGTAAAAACTCTATTCAAGTGATTGATTCCAATTCAAACAAGCCAATAGAATTTCCATCTTTTGAAAATGCTGACATTACTGGGGTTAGTTTTTCCGAAAGTGAGCAAAAGATCAGGTTAAGTGTTGGTTCTTCCAAAATGCCTAATGATTTATTTGTTTATGATATGGAGACCAAATCCATGGTTAAGTTGACAAATAGTTTGAATAAAGAAATAGATCCCAAAAGTTTGGTTAAGGCTGAGGTAGTTCGTTACCAGTCCTTTGATGGTCTTGAAGTCCCTGCCATATATTATAAGCCTCTTATTGCATCAAGTCAAAATAAAGTTCCTGCAATGGTTTGGGTACACGGTGGTCCCGGAGGTCAATCTCGAATGAATTTTAATCCTCTTATTCAATACTTGACAAATAGCGGTTATGCTATTTTAGCTGTAAATAATAGAGGAAGCAGTGGATATGGAAAAAACTTTTATAAAATGGATGATAAAAACCATGGAGATAAAGACTTACAAGATTGTATTTGGGGAAAAAAGTGGCTTCAACAGCAAGATTATATAGACCCCGAACGTATAGGAATTATAGGTGGAAGCTATGGTGGATATATGACTATGGCAGCTATGACTTTTACTCCGGATGAATTCAAAGCGGGAGTAAATATTTTTGGGGTTACAAATTGGATCAGAACCCTAAAGTCTATTCCTCCTTTTTGGGAAGCCAGTAGAAAAGCATTGTATAATGAGTTGGGAGATCCATATTCTCAAGATTCAATAAGATTGAAAAAAATATCTCCGCTATTTCATGCGAAACAAGTCAAAAATCCTGTAATGGTTCTTCAGGGAGCAAATGATCCTCGTGTTCTTCAAGTAGAATCGGATGAAATTGTAGCAGAGTTAAAGAAAAATGAAATCCCAGTAGAATATGTAATCTTTGAAGATGAAGGACATGGTTTTCGCAAAAAAGAAAATCAAATTAAAGGTTATGGAAAAATTAAAGACTTTCTTGACTTTTATCTAAAATCTCCAGCTTCTTTTAGTAAAAATAAAGATTAATTATAAGAATTAATTCCATTTCATGTTTGAACTACTTTATTGGAACAAGGTGGGTTGTTTTAGTCAAAACATGAATAAATGATATTGATATAGGTCTGCTCAGATTATCTCTTTATATTTCCACATTGTTAATTATAAATCATTTAAAATGAAAAAACTATTTCTAATATTTGTTTCGCTTCCATTAATTTCATTTTCTCAAAAAAATAATAATGGGAAGGTATATGATAAACATCCAGCTATTGATATTGTAAATCAATTTACTGAAGCTTGGATAAGTGGTGATACTGAAACACTCAAAGAAATTACGGGTGAAGGGTTTAAAATGGGTAGCTCTATGAATAATAGCCCAAGCTATAAAGGGGGTGATATTAATAATTTGATAGGGCAGTCTACTTGGATTAATAAAAATTTTATTAACATCTCATTAAAAGATAAAGGTCAGGCTTATTCTGATGCAATTGAATATAAAAGATCTGGTCTTTTTGTTCAAACTTTTCAAGAATTTATTGCTTGGGATAAAAATAATGGTTTTAAACTTCGAACTCCATTTAATGCAACATTTGTATTTGATAAAAAAGGAGATAAAATTATTCGTTTTTGGTGGTCCGATAATCAAGCTGCATGGCAAAAATGGAATCTTTCAAGACAAACTATTACAAATGGAACTATTTATAAAGATCATCCGAATTTAGGTAAAGTAAGATTAGTTTATTATAATGTAGAGCAAGGAAATATTGATGCTACATTCGAAAACTTTAATAAAAATGCAAGGATTTACGACAGCAATCTTATTGACAAAGAATTCAACTCATTAGAAGATCATATTGAGAATGTTAAAAATATATTTAGCTTATTTGAAGTGATTTCCCTGGATGAGGTAGGTTATCCAGACTATATGGATTATGAAGGCGATGGTGGGGTAGCATATATATGGATGCAATTTACATTAAAGAATAAAAGCACAAATAAGATCGTAAAAATGCCTGTACATAGTCAGATGTGGTTTGATAATGAAGGAATGATAGTAAGAGAAGATGTTTACTATAACGCAAATATTCTGAATTAATAAATTAAACCCTCCCATGTGGAGGGTTATTTTCTAAAACTTAATAATTCTTACCTCATAACTAATTCTCTATGAATAATAGAATTTCATATATCTTTTTTATTGTTTGGATGAATTGCTCTCTGTCCTTCGCTTTTTCAACAGATAGCATTACTATTGATAAAGAAAGGTATGAAGATCGATTAAGAGGATTCTGGCTAGGAAGTTGCATAGCTAATTGGACTGGCCTTCCCACAGAAAATCAGCGCACCAAATTTCCTTTTTTTACCGATTCAGATTTTGGTGAAAATAAATTTGATTATGTTCTTAATCAAGATCCATGGGGAGCAGATGACGATACGGATATAGAATATATTTACATGTATGCAATTGAAAAGTTTAATAATAACAAGCTCACAGGTAAAGAAATTAGTTCAGTATGGCAAGATCATATTGGATTACCCAAACTTTGGGTTTCAAATTTGGCTGCTTTAGGTCAAATGCAAAATGGAGCGATTCCACCTGAAACTTCTCTACCAAAAAATAACCCCATGTGGGATATGATTGACGCTCAGCTAACCACTGAAATTTTTGGTGTTCTAGCCCCAGGACGTCCAGAAGTTGCACTTGATATGGCATACCTACCTATTAGGACTACCGCATATCTTCATTCAAAATGGGCTTCGGAGTTTTATGTTATCATGCATTCTATGGCTGTTTTAGCTGACCAATCTTTATCCCGTAAGGATCAGGTTTTTTGGTTAGCAACACAAGCAAGAAAACGAATCCCAGATTGGTCATACATTGCCGATATGTATGATTTCGTTAAGTCAGAATATGAGGTAAACCTTGATAAGGACAATTGGGAGCTGACTCGTGATAAGGTAGCTCAACGTTACCAATATGAAATTAATGCAGGCTATAAATACCGTTATCCTTGGGACTCAGGAATTAATTTTGCTGCATCTATGGTAAGTTTATTCTATGGTGAAGGGGATTACAAAAAAACTATTCGAATTGGATGTATGAGTGGGTGGGATTCTGATAATCCAACTTCAACTTGGGGAGGGCTTTTGGGGATTCTATATGGACATGAAGAGCTTCAAAAGCATTTCAATAAAAATAACTTCTCTAACCTATATGATATTCAACGTTCAAGGTATAACATGCCAAAACCAATCGATAATTTTACTGATATGGCAAAAAGAGCAATCAAAATTATTGATAAGGTTGTAGTTGAGAATATGAAAGGAGCAATTCAGTCTAATAATTGGGTAATTCCCATAAAAAATAACCCCATTAAAAAGGATGAGATCCCAAAAACAAATGTGCCTTGGATGATTATAGAAGATAACGATAACCGCTGGAAATACGAAGGTTTTAGAATTAAAAAAGACCAATGGAATGCATCAGGAGCATCACTTTCATTTGGCTATAAAGATTGTAAAGCTGAAATAAGTTTCTATGGAAAGGCTGTGCAGTATTATGCATATCGAAACTCTGAAGGTGGGAAGGTTACAATATTTTTAGATGGAAAAAATTATGGTGAATTCAGTCTAAAAAATGATTCTAATGAATACGGACAATACTATGTTAAAATTTTCGAAAAATTAAATCTGAATTCAGGAGAACATACTCTAAAAATAGTTGGAGATAGCAGTCCTCGAGAGAAAACAATAGATCTGCTGTCTATAATTCCTCTTTAACTACTATTGTCATTTTTACCAATGGTATTATTGAATTTAATTTTTTCAAAATGTGTCTTTAAAATAGATTAGGTTAAGTATTTGTAAATTTAGTTTGATCTTGATATCTTAGAATTATTAATCTTAAATCAATTAAAATGAAAAAAATACTTTTAAGCATATTCTTAATTTCAACATTTAATTTATTGACGGCTCAGGATTGGTCATCAGTTTATCGGCAGGTTGAAGAAGTGACTTTAAATGAAGGTCTAGAAAATGATTATGTTGATTTCGAAGCTTTTTGGAAAACAATAAAAGCAAAGCATGTCAAAGAAGGAATGCAAATAGGTTGGTTTGTTTGGAAAGTAGACCAATCTAGCAATAATAATAATGCTTGGTCTGACTATCTTATCTTTAATATTTTTGCCAATGAAGACCAAATGAAACAAATGAACTCAAAAACACCTGAGTGGTGGGAAAATGAAATAAAGACTGCCCATAAGGGTAAAACCAAGCGTTCAATAATAAAAAAATACACAGAAGAAACTCTAAACAACAGATATCGTAAAAAATCTGTGATCTATACAAACAAAGGATTGGATACTTTTCTCGAAGAGAATATAGCACCATCAGTTGGGACTAAAGGTGTATATCACGGAATAGAAAAACTGAACGATGATTATGTTGATTTTGAAAGAAAGTTCTTTTTACCTTCTCATAAAGAATCTAAAACTAGACTTTATTGGGAGCTTAACGAAATTGTAGATCGTACTGATAATGCATATAAGCCAGTCACTCACTCAATTTTTGAGATTCCAAACCCAGATGCGCCTCAAAACGAGTGGAAACCCTCTTTTGTAGAAGAAATGGCTATAAAGTATGGTATAGCCAGTAGAAAAATACATGGTTCTTTGAATGCAGAGCTCGTTCATTTTGCATGGTAGAAAATATTAAAATTTAAAATTAACCCTCCAATTGGAGGGTTAATTTTTATGATCAGTAAACTTAAAAAAAGCTTTTAAAGCCCATTAGCAGGATTATACTCCTCTAAAATTCAATTGAATTAATTGAGTCTTTTTCAGACTGTATAAAATCTAAAGCTATACGTAAACTTTCAGATGGTTTTTCCTCCATAGGAATGTGACCTGTTTTAGGCATTATTACAACTTTTGAATTTTTTATAGCATTTTTAAATTTAGAGGAATTCTCAACTGGAATCCACTCATCGTTTTCACCCCAAAGAATTAATGTTGGTGTTTTAATATCCTGTAATTTCAAAGAATAATCTTCGTGGTTAATATTTGCTCTATCAATAAATGCACTTCTATTTCCTTCAAATAATGTAAGATCATAATACCGACTTATAGTTTCTTCGGTTATAAGAGAATTATCATAATAAACTTCCTTAAGGTTTTTTTCAATAAATAATCTCGGTGTAAAATATCGAAGAAATAAATTTAGTAATGGTGTTCTAGCCAATTGAATTACAAAAGGTGCTCTCTTAGAAGAAAAGCCACTAGGATTTAACAATAATAGTTTATTTATCTTTTCATCATATTTAGAAGTATACAACCATGCTACCAGCCCACCTAAGGAGTTTCCTGCTAAATGAAATTCCTTTACCTCTAATTTTTTTAAAAAGTCATTTAGTAAAGAAACATAATCCTCAGCCGAATAACGTTTAAATCGGTCTTTCCCTGTTAAACCAAATGCTGGTAAATCAAGTCGGATTACACGATTTGTTTTTGTAAGCTCTTTGGTCCATGAATCCCAAGTATGAAGTGATGCACCAGTACCATGAATCAAAATAATAGGATATCCACTCCCCTCATCACGAAAATGAATTTTTCTAGAATCTAATTCCATAAAATGTGAACTAGAATTGAAATAAAGAGGTTTGAGTTCTTTAAAAGATTTATCTTTTGAAATACTAAGTTTTGCTAAGACAATGAAACTTAGAATTAAAAATATTATTGATAGTATTTTTCTCATCCCATAAAATTTTGAAAATATATCAAAACAATTTAATAATATATTGGTGTTCAAAAGGGTCTTTAGACCATAATAACCTAAAATAAATATTTATTCTAAATGATTCTTTAGATTCGTTAATAATTTTGAATAGATTTAAGAATCATATCTGCTGCTTTTTCAGCTATCATAAAAACTGGAGCATTTGTATTTCCAGATATAATCTTTGGCATAATTGATGCATCGACAACTCTAAGATTTTTCACCCCGTGAACTTTTAAAGAAGGATCAACTACTGCCATAGAATCATTCCCCATTTTACATGTTCCAACGGGATGGTAGACAGTTTCTAAAGTCTTCTTAATGTGCTCAGTAAGGAAATCGTCAGAGGTCCTATTAAGAGGAATACCATTTACTCTTATTTGACTTTTTATAGGCTCTTGTTCCATTATTTTAAAAACCAATTTACCTCCTTTTACCAGCTGGATTAGATCCTCTTTTTCTTGTAAAAAATTTGGCTGAATTATTGGTGGATCATCTGGATTTGATGAAGATAAGGTGATTTTTCCTCTACTTTTAGGATGTAATAGTGTAGGTAATATAGTAAAGCCATCTTCCCTTGGATAGTCATAAAGATCATAGGCATCGTAACCATATTCATTTCCTACAGATATTGGTGAAAAATGTAATTGAAAGTTTACTTCTCCATCTTTTTGATCAAGATCAAAAAAGGACATTCCTTCAAGTGGACTATTACAAAAAACCCCTTTTTTATTTACAAAATAATTCCAAGCGGCTCTAATTTGTTTAACAGGTGATATATAATGGTTAATTCCTTCTTGAGTTTTTGATTGTGCACAAATCGGATAAAATAAGTGATCCTGTAAATTTTTCCCAACTCCTTTTAATTCATGAATACAATTAATCCCGTGTTTACTTAATTCAGATAATTCTCCAATTCCAGAAAGCATTAATAATTGTGGTGACTTAAAAGCTCCGGCTGAAAGAATGATTTCATTTTCAGCATTCACTTGAATTGTTTTTCCTCTTTTATTATATCTAACACCAACTGCTTTTTCACCTTCTAAGATAATTTTATCTACTCTTGCGTGAGTAATTACTGTCAAGTTTTGACGGTTTAGAACTGGTTTTAAAAAAGCGGTTGCACCACTTACTCGTTTTCCGTTTTTGATAGTACTTTGAACTAAACTGGCCCCTTTTTGAACTATGCCGTTATAATCTAAATTTCTTGGAATCCCAACTGCCTCACAAGCATCAATAAATTTATCTACATAAGGTGTTTTAAACCTGGTTGGAATCGTAACGCCTAACTCTCCTGATTTAGAGTGATAGCCAGAATCCATAAGATTAATTTGTTCATGGTTTTCAGAACGCTTAAAATACGGAAGTAACTCTTTATAGCTCCATCCTCCATTTCCTAATTTAGCCCAACCATCATAGTCAGCTGAATTACCTCTAACATAAGCCATCGCATTGGTTGAGCTACTACCACCAAGAGTTTTACCCCTTGGCAAATATATTTTTCGGTTTAAAACATTTACTTGTTTTTCAGTCCAAAAACCCCAGTCATCCTTACTTTTATGAATCTTTAAATAAGCCCCAGGAATATGAATATTAATGTTTGAATCTGGCCCCCCAGCCTCTAACAATAAAACTGATTTTTTTTTATCTTTTGACAATCGATTTGCAAGTACGCAACCTGCTGAACCAGCTCCAATAATTATATAGTCGTAAGATTGACTCATTTGACTAAACTAAAGAAAATTATAGTATTAACCATATAAATATGGTATTCCCATAGGGAATTGAATATTATATTAGTAAATGACAAATAAGAACTTAGAAAATATTAGAATCTTTTCTAGGATTAAAGCCTGTTATGTATTTAGGATTTTTATTTTACCCCAATTTTTTTAAGCGAGGTGCGAATACGCTTAAGTTTTGAAATAGTATCCATTTGATTTACTAGTTTATTAAAAGGCTCAACGCTTACAGCTCCATTGTAACCTGTTGATTTAACACTGTTCAAAAAACTTTTAATATCAATCAGTCCTGTATCACCTGGTAGTTCTCGTTCCTGATCAATCTGTGTGTCAGCTGTTCGCCCAATTACACCATCGTTCACTTGAACTGAAACTATATCATTGGCTTCAAGAAAAGCTAGATCTTTAGTGCTATCTCCTGAGCAATAGCTGTGAAAACTATCCAGTAAATATCCAACGTTATCCTCTCCAATAGCTGAAATGAGTTCTCGTAGCTCGGCAATGCTATGCAGGAAAGGATATTTGTCACGTGTCATTAATGTTTTGGGACCCACATATTCCAATCCAAGTCGGAGTCCTCCAGTACTTATTACTTTAGCCGCTTGTTTGAGTCGAATTTGGTGCTGATCAAAGTTTTGACGATAAGTCAACTCTTGGTTAGTTGGCATAATCCATGTAACAAAACTTGGAATACCATAAGAGGCTATAGTTTCAATGTGTTGTTTTAAAAAAGAAAGTCCTCTTTGAAATTCAATCTTTGAAGTTCGAAATTGTATGGGCAATCCTCCAGAATCAAAAACAATATCATGGGCTTTCATTTTTGTGACGTATTCCTCTTGTTGTGTTTTTGAATAAGAAATCAAATCTGTCAAGATTGGACTAATGGCCTTGAAGTCATATAAAATAGAGTAATCCAGAAGTTCGGCTGCAGTGCATCGAAGCCCAATTGATCCAGGGTTTAAGCTTGCACGTAAACTTTTTCCATTAGTATCTAAAGATGAAGGAAGTGTTACAAAAGGGCTTATTACTGCTAGAGAAGTGGTTTTAACAAATTGTCTTCGAGTTGACATAAAGCTTATTTCTGAATTATTTTTTTAAATTAATTAAACTTTAGGGAATTATAAAAGTCTGATAGGATAGATTCTTTTTCGAAATGCTCCCAAATTTTAATTTTTCGAATATTATCCTCTTGTTCAACCCATTCCCCATCTATCATAATTGGTGATGGAATAATCTTTGACTTAGCCCAAGAGGGGTTTTTTAAAATGGCAACTGCTGCCATATCAAATAATGATCTTGAAGGAGGATTACCAAAATAACGGATATTTTCAAATAGGCTTTTGGAATATTGTCCAAAAGAATAAAACTGACCCCCATGCCTCCCTAAAACTGGATTTTCTATTTTAACCCCTAAGTTTATAATATTATCCTCAACTTCATCTTTAGTTATTTTTACAAAATCAGTTCCAGATAATTCCCCATAACGAACAGTTACAATTTCAAATTCAACATTTGTATTAAGCAAATAATTCATTGAAATAATATCATTTTCTAGGTTGTATTCGCCTGGCTCTGGATAATTAGATCCAAGCCATACAATTCGTATATTTGGGATAATTAGAGGTTCTTTTTTTATTGCAAGAGCAACATTTGTAAGTTTACCAACTGCTAAGACAATTAATTTTTCTTTTGAATTATATTTTAAAGCTTCTTTAATTATAAATTCTACGGCTTCATGCCCATCAAAATTAGCTGATTTTACTGTTTTTTCAATTTTGACAAAATTCCCATTTGCACCTTTAATCAGGGGTGTTTTATTATCCCAAGCACACAATTGCATGATTCTATTTGCTTCTTCATAATGTTCATCAATACCACCTCCATTAACAGTTGCATTTACTGTGATACCTCTTATATCAAATTTTTCTGAGTTAAATAATAAATATGCCAAAGCATGTTGATCATCAATTTCGTTGTTAGTATCAGTATCAAAAATCAAACCTGATTTTTTATTGTAGGAACAACCAGTAAAAATTGGTATAGTTAAAGTAATTATAAATAAGAAAATAATGTATTTATGCATTTTAAAAGGATTAATTAAACTAAAGTATTCTTTTTTAACTAATATAAAATGAATATTTATTATTAGACATTAAGGAACTAATCAAACTGGATACTGATTTTATATCATCATTGTACAAAAAGATTTTGATTCAGATATTTTAAACAATAATTATAAAAATGGGTTTGGTGTTTAACACCAAATACAATGATAAAGTCTACAATGTTTTTAAAGTTAGACAGGTATGTCTCAAATCGGTATACTTAAAGAAGTTTTGTATTTTGCTGATTATTTCAATGAATATGAAAAAATTTGTTTTACTACTTTGTTTTATTGTATCTATCAATATTCTTGCTCAAGAAGATCTAAATTATCAGGTCCCTAAAAAAGAATTATTGGATTTAATAGATGTTGATATAGCTCCATCTGTATTAAGAAATACTAAAAATTCTGTTTTAATACTTCTTTCGCGCTCAACTTACAAAAGTATTGCTAGCCTTTCAAAAAAAGAACTTCGTATAGCGGGACTTCGAGTAGACCCAAAACGTTATATAGGAAGTAGAACTACTTATTATAATAAAGTGGAACTGGTTGACCTTGAAAAAGGAAAAATTCCAATACCAATTAATGGACTGCCAAATAATCCTCAATTAACAAATTTTACTTGGTCACCAGATGAAAAAAAAATTGCAATGACTCATACCTCAGAGTCTGGTGTTGAACTTTGGGTATTAGATATCGATTCAAGACAAGCAAAAAAATTAACCTCATCGTTTATGAATTCAACTATGGGGAATAGTATTAATTGGTTAAAAAACAGTGAAAAATTATTGATTAAATATCTCCCTGAAAATAGAGAAACAATAATAGACGAATCATTAATTATTCCAACAGGACCCAAAGTCACAGAAAATAATGGAGAAAAAGCTCAAAATAGAACTTATCAAGACTTGATCAAGAATCCTACAGATGCTAAAAACTTTACTCAACTTAGCAAATCGGAAATTTATCTTGTTGACCTTAAAGGTAATAAACAACCTTTTCTAGATTCACGTATGTATCGAAACATCAGTTTGTCTCCAAATGGGAAGTATGTTATAGTTTCCTTTATAAAGACACCTTTTTCATATCTAGTCCCCTATTATCGTTTTCCAACTGAAACAATTGTTTATGATTTAGAAGCTCAACTGATTAAAGTAATATATGATGCTCCGCTTCAGGAAGTCCTACCAAAAGGGTTTATGGCTGTAAGTGCCAATAAAAGGAATATTGGGTGGCGTAAAGATCATCCTGCCTCTCTTTACTATGTAGAAGCTTTGGATAAAGGTGACCCAGAAGTTGAAGTCCCTTTTAGAGATGCAATATATCAATGGAAAGCACCTTTTGATGAAACACCACTGTTATTAACAAAAGTGAAAAATCGATACGCTGGGATAATTTGGGGAGATGGATCAAATGCTGTAATTTATGATCAATGGTGGAAAAATCGAAATTCTAAAACATATGTCTTCGATCCATCCAACCCAAAAATTCCAGCTCGAATTATAAACGATCGTAATTATCAAGATAAATATAGTGATCCAGGTGATTTTGTAACTGAAAAGGGAAAATATGGAGAATTCATTTTAGCACTTCAAAAAAAATCAGCTTTCCTTTTAGGAGAAGGTTTTACCGAAAAAGGGCAATTCCCCTTTTTAGATCGAGTTAATCTGGAATCAAATAAGAAAAATAGGATCTACCAATCTTCTTATACTGATAAATTTGAACAACTTTATGATTATAACCCTAAAGACCGAAGGTTGAATATTAGGATTGAAGCTAAGAATGAATATCCAAATTATTTCACTCGTAATTTGGATGATATGGGAAATAAACTTGACCAGCTAACCTACTTTGAAAATCCATTTAGAAAACTTGAAAATGTGGGTAAAGAACTAATTACTTATAAACGAAAAGATGGACTTGATCTTAGTGGTATTCTCTATACACCAGAAGGATTTGATTCAAAAAACCCTACTCCTCTTCCAATGATTTTATGGGCCTATCCTAGAGAATTTAAAGATAAGTCTAGCGCTGCTCAAAAAACAAATAATCCCAATCGTTTTCTTTATCCTAGTTGGGCATCTCCTATTTATTGGGTAACACAGGGCTATGTGGTTTTAGATCGTGCCGCCTTTCCTATTATTGGTGAGGGAGAAGAGGAACCAAATGATAGTTTTAGGTCACAATTAGTTGCCAATGCTGAGGCTGCAATCGATGCAGTTGTTAGTAAAGGATTTGCTGATCGAAATAGAATTGCTGTTGGTGGTCACAGTTATGGTGCATTTATGGTAGCAAACTTACTGAGTCATTCAAACTTGTTTGCTGCAGGAATTGCAAGAAGTGGGGCATATAACAGAACACTAACTCCTTTTGGCTTTCAAAGTGAATCCAGGTCCTATTGGGAAGCTCCAGACGTATATTATAGTATGTCTCCATTTATGCACGCAGAAAAGATGAAAACACCATTATTATTAGTCCATGGTGAAGCAGATAATAATTCAGGAACTTATCCTTTACAAAGTGAACGTTATTACAATGCTCTTAAAGGATTAGGTGCTACAACTAGACTAGTGATGTTTCCTAAAGAAAGTCACGGTTATAGAGCCAAAGAAACGATTCTTCATCTAATTTGGGAACAGGATCAGTGGTTGGAGAAACACGTAAAAAACAAAAAGAAATATATTGACTCTAATAATGGCAAGCTTAAAGGATAAATCCTTTTCAACTATTTTTTAGAAAATCATTTGTGTAAAATCAATAGTACGATTAATAATTTAAATTCATAGAATTGGAGCAAAATTTAAAAATTATACATTTAAATATCATAAATATAGATCCATGAAAAAACTTATAGCATACACTCTTATAATTTTATTTTTTAGTCAATGCTCAAAAATGAATGAAAACTATACTAAAATTAACAGGTTAGAGTATTTAAATAAATTGGAAGGGTTTTGGCTAGGCCAATGCATTGCAAACTGGACAGGTTTAATTACTGAAATGGATAAAATTGGAATTCCTATTGACGGAAAAGGGGGTGGTTTTTATACAAGGGAGGATTGGGGAAAGCCAGATCAACCAAATTTATGGGGGTCTAATGAATTATCTAATACAATTAATTACATCTATGCTGAAAAGGATAGTATTTGGGGTGCTGACGATGATACTGATATTGAATACATCTATCAAGAATTACTCTTGAATAGTCCCTCATTAGATCTTACAGGAGAACAGATTAGAAATGCTTGGATAAATCATATTCATCTGGATGAAGAAAACTTTTTATGGGTTTCAAACCAAAAAGCTTTTGATTTGATGAACAATGGTGTTATTCCACCTGAAACCAGCAATCCTGATCTTAACCCCCACTATGAAATGATTGATGCCCAACTTACCACTGAAATTTTTGGGTTTTTTGCACCTACAAAACCTGAAATTGCAATGGCTTTAGGGTATCTTCCAGTAAGAACTACTGCAAGAGATAATGCTGCTTGGATTTCAGAATTTAATATTATTATGTATTCATTAGCTTCGATGAAAACTGAACATAAGACAAGAAAAGAAAAGGTTATATGGATGGCAAAACAAGCACGATTACATTTACCAAACGATTCTTATTCAGCAAAAATGTTTGATTTTGTATTAGAGCAATACAACCAAAATATACTTTGGGAGGATGCACGTAATGCGCTTCATGAAAAATATCAAATTCGTCAAGAAGATGGATATCACTGGGCAACAACTGATAAAAGTTGCAATGGTTGTTTTGCAGCTGGCATTAATTTTGGCGCAAGTATTATTAGTTTACTTTACGGTGAAGGAGATATAAAGGAAACCATTAAAATAGGTGCATTAGCAGGATGGGATTCTGATAACCCAACAGCAACTTGGGGAGGTTTATTAGGCTTTATGTTAGGGAAAAATGAAGTAGAGAAAATATTTGATAAAGAACTTTCTTCTTCGTTTAATATTCATCGAACTAGAAAGGGTTTTCCAAATCAAGGAATAGATAATTTTGAAAATATGGCACTTAAAGGTCAACTTATTGTTGACAGAGTTGTTCAAGAGAAAATGGGAGGTAAAATTGATCATCAAAATGATATTTGGTTGATCCCCAATACTGAAAATGAATAAAATTTTTAGTAGGGAATCAATTTTAATCGATCAATTCCTCCTAGGAATCTATTTATTGACATTGGGGCTGGATGAAATGGGTTTCCTGACTTGGTATTCCCCATACAATAAAGACTTAAATTATATTCTTTAATGGATTCTAATATTTTAAATGATTGTAATTTAAGATAT
This sequence comes from Flavobacteriaceae bacterium, assembly GCA_029268555.1. GTDB lineage: Bacteria > Bacteroidota > Bacteroidia > Flavobacteriales > Flavobacteriaceae > MS024-2A. The sequence continues at coordinate 6,973 of JAQWNN010000056.1, read as the reverse complement.
AAATGATCATCTATATGGTTTCCCCAACAACACAAAACCTTAATAATTTTAAATTTTGGATCCTGAAGTAAATCCTTTATGAAGAGTAAGTTCTGTTGGATCAACATACTATCTGGGTTTTTTGGTAAATTAATTGGTTTTGAAGTCCTTTTAGGGTAAAGGTTAACGAGCCACCACCCATCACAACCATTATTGTTTGCAATTTTTTGAATATTTCTAGAGGTAGGATCTAATTTTTCTTCATTTGCTTTACTTGGATTTAATCCAATCGCCAACATTTCAACCTTACCTTGTTTTCCTAACAAAAATCTTTTATTTCTGTCATTTAAGGGTTTACATATAATCTTAGTGTAAGTTGCTGACATGTTTATTATATAACTATAGTTAAATTTGATTCAAATAAAACTCAATCTTAAAGATTTTGAAAATGGAGTTATTAGCCTATTGTTTGTCTTTATTTGGGCTTTTTATAATTATAAAAGGTGCAAAACCCACCATTCAATGGATAAGTAATAATACTGACAAAGAATTATTAAAGGGTATTGGTTTTGTTGCAGTGATTCTTACCATCTGTTTTTATATTATAGCAATTATCCACTATCTAGAAGATTTTTAATTGAGTTAGTATTTAGGTTGCAAAGTAAAAATTTATTGTTTTATGTTAAAAGTTGTTCGAAAAATCCTCCAATCTCCTTCTCTTTGTCGATAAAATGAATTTCTAATATCCAATCTCTTTTAGCTCCATTTTTCGCTAAAGCAAATACATCGACGTTATTATCTGGGTGAATATAATTTGTTCGGTCTTCACCCTCCAATTTTTCATGAGGAAAATGACCTATTAAATGACCTGCAATCTCCCCACCAAATGTCCAACCATAATAATTTGCTAATTCTAAAGCATGTGAATAAACTTCTGCCCCTGTGATCTTTTCTTGAGTGTCAAAAAATCTTTTGCAGTCATACCAAGCTGATTCAACATCATTCATTAGTTTAATTTTTAATTCATCATTCCCTAAAACATATGTTCTCCCAAAATCAGCTTCCCATTCTTCAAATACTGGACCAAAATCAATAAATATAATATCATCCTCTTTTAATACTAAATTTTCAGGATTTGACTTGTAGGGATAGAGCGTATTTTTACCTGCTCTTACAATTCTTTTATGCCAATATTTTTTAATGCCAAAAAGATAATAAGCCAAATTGAAAATTTCAGTATTAAGATCTTTTTCTGATTTCCCTGGAACAATGAGATTTTTCTTTTCAATTTCATTAAATAAGAATGCAGCTTTCTTTTCTGCTTCAATTAATTTGATTTTACTCATTCATAAAAATTTAAATCGTTCTCAAACATAAAAGAAGTAAAATAATCATAAAAAATAATTAATAAACTGTCACTATCTCAAAAATAAATGTTTTAAGATCCTAAAAAGGAATCTGTTACAGCAATAAAAACATAAAATATTGGCAGTTTTTAAAAAAAACATTAAACAAAATGCCCAAAACTAATTGTTGTACCTACAAAATATGGCATATCTAAAAAATGAGTATGATATTTGTTATGAAATAATTTTTTATGAATCAAACGAAGAAAAAATATTTATTAGCTCGTCCATATATTCAGATGATAGCGTGTCAGTGGCTAATTCCAAATTTTGGATGGGAATTAGATTCTTAAAAATATTAATTTTTTAGTCTCTTAACTCATAAATCAACTTATTCTTATCTTGTACACTTAAAATCACTATTTTATTTTGACAAATGAGACTGCATTTTAAACCTTTAATTGCAACATCCTGTTTCTCTGTTTTTTTTAATATTGTATTGTTGATCTCAATATTTGGATGTGAGTCTGATCCCATTAATGAAGACTCCTCAAACATAGTTAATAATGTAATTAATTTTGAAGGTGATTTAGAAATTAGCGATTTTGTATGGAAGAGCCTAAATCAATATTACTTTTGGCAAAACGAAGTTCCTAAACTTTCTGACTCTATATCAGCTGATCTTCAGAACTACGAAGAATTTATTTTGAAAAATAAAGATCCAGAAGTATTTTTTGACAATTTATTGCATCCAGATGATAAGTTCAGTTTTATAGAAAAAAACTATAGTGATTTAGAAAATTTGATACAAGGTGTTGTAGCTTCAAATGGAGTTGAATTTGGTTTACTTTTTGCTTGTAATAATTGCAGACAACTTATCGGCTATGTGAAATATATCTTACCAGGTTCAGATGCAAGCGAAAAAGATATAAAAAGAGGAGATCTATTTTCTGGAGTTAACGGTATTCAATTGAAAATTGATAATTATAGAGAATTATTGTTTAATGACAATTTAGATTATACTCTGAATATGGTCTCTATAAATAACGGGGTTTTTATAAATAATGGTAAAGATGTATCCCTTTCAAAAAAAGAAAACCTAGAGATTAATCCCATTTTAATTAACCAAGTACTTAACTTAGAAAATACTAAAGTTGGTTATTTATTATACAATCAATTTGTAGCTGATAAAAGCCCTCAACTAAATCAAATTTTTGGGGATTTTAAAAATAATGAGATTGATGATTTAATAATTGATTTAAGATATAATGGTGGAGGCTCTGTAAAAAATTGCATAGAGCTTGCAAGCATGATTACAGGTCAATTTCAAGATCAAGTATTTGTGCAAGAACAATGGAATTCAAAAATGACAGAATCTTTAACTTTGGATAACGGAGAAGAATATTTTTTAGACCGTTTTATTTCTACCCTATCGGATGGCGAAACTATTAATTCATTGTACTTGAATCGTGTTTTTATTCTTACTTCCTCAGAGAGTGCATCTGCAAGTGAACTTTTAATCAATGGTCTTAAACCATTTATTGAGGTTGTTCATATAGGAGAAAGAACTGTTGGAAAAAATCTTGCCTCAATAACATTATATGATTATGTAAAGAAGTTTATTGTTGATGTAGGGGTTGAAGAAATAAAAAATCCAGATCACACATATGCACTTCAGCCAATTGTTTTAAAAATTGCAAATAAAGATGGATTCTCTGATTATTCAGAGGGATTAGAACCCGATTATAATATTAAAGAAAGTATTCTTGATTTTGGAGTTTTGGGAGATATTGAAGAGCCATTATTGTCTTTTGCTATTTCACTCATTAATGGAAAAGAAACAAAATTTACTCTTAAAAATTCTACCATACCACTTAACAAGGTGAAAGATCCACTGATGATTAGTAGGCAGGGGATGTTTTTAGATAAGAATACAGTTCCTTTTCTTATTAATTAGTGTAAAAATATTTGACTTCAAAAACTAAAATTTTATTAAACTAAGAATTTTAATAATTATTCTAGTCACTAACCCATAACATAAATGATAAATAATTTGTTATTATTTCACTTAGCAATGGGAAACTAAGAATCTCATTTAATGACATTAAATTGATTTTAGCAATTAAATAAATTTACTTAAGTTTTTTCCCTATTTTGTGTAAAATTTAAACTAACAAAAATAATTTTTAAAATAATTTGATGGGAGAGTTTTCTTTAGCCATTAAAGAACAAATTTTTGCTATTAATACGGTATGGGTTGCATTGTGTGCAGCACTTATCTTCTTTATGGAAGCTGGATTTGCTCTATTAGAAGCAGGCTTTGTTAGATCAAAAAATACCATGAGTATTATTGCCAAAGTAATTATTGATATAACTTTTGGTGGGATTGCTTTTTTTATTGTTGGCTTTGGAGTAGCATATGGTAATTCTAATGGCTGGTTTGCATTTGATATTGGAATTGCGATGGATGACTTAGGTCTAGATTTAACTGTTTCAAACAAACTGTTTTGGTTTATCCAACTTGGGTTTGCCATAGCGGCTATTTCAATTGTTTCTGGGGCTTTAGCAGAAAGAATGAAACTCTGGGCATATGCTGTTTTAGTCTTTGTTTTCTGTGCGATATTATATCCTTTAGTCGCCAATTGGGTTTGGAATCCCAACGGATGGTTAGCCTTAAGAGGCTTCAATGATTTTGCTGGCTCAGCTGCAGTTCATGCAATGGGTGGCTTTTCGGCACTTGCAGCAGCAATTGTCCTTGGACCTCGACTTGGAAAATATAATGAAGATGGCTCTTCAAATACAATTCCAGGTCATAATCTACCACTTGCCGCCATTGGAGCTTTTATTCTATGGTTTGGTTGGTTTGGCTTTAATCCGGGGTCATCTCTTGGAGCAGTAGGTAACTGGGAATTAATTGGGGATGTAGTAGTAAATACATTTTTAGCATCTGCAGCAGGAGGAATAGCTACTATGATTTATACTTTTTTTGCTTATGGAAAAATTGATATTACAATGGTAATCAATGGAATTTTAGCTGGATTGGTGTCAATTACTGCTGGATGTAATTTAGTAAGTCCACTATCTGCTATTATTATTGGTCTGATAGCCGGAGTCTTAGTTGATATTGCAGTTTTGTTTTTTGATCGCTTAAAAGTAGATGATCCTGTTGGGGCTATCGCTGTTCATGGTATTAATGGATTATTTGGGACAGTTGCAGTAGGTTTATTTGCAAAGGAAAAAGGATTATTTTTTGGAGGTGGAACTTCTTTACTTTTAACTCAAATCATTGGTGTTCTGGTGATTGCCTTATTTTCTTTTTGCTTAACATATCTAATAATGAAGATTTTAAAAATAACAATCGGAATAAGAATTACTAAAGAAGAAGAAAAGAAAGGAATTGATGCTGTTTCTTTTGGTGTCAATTCTTATACATCAAATGAATAATTAAATATAATCGATTATGAAAAAAATAGAAGCAATAATAAGAAAATCAAAATTTAAAGAGGTTCAAGAGGCGTTGCATAATGTAGAAGTGAATTTTTTCAGTTATTGGGACGTTACTGGCATAGGTAATGAAAAAGAAGGGCACGTTTACAGAGGAATCAGTTATAGTACTTCTGAAATTCAGAGAAGATATCTTTCTATTGTTGTCAATGATAACTTTGTTGAAACTACTATTAATGCTATTTTAAAATCTGCAGCAACTGACCGTGTTGGAGATGGTAAAATTTTTGTGATGCCTGTTGAAGAAGCCTTAAGAATAAGGACAGGTGAAAAGGGAGGAAAATCATTGAATTAATTCGTTTTATCAAATAAAATATTATAAAACACTTTCTCTTCTAGACAAGTTTTTCCAATAAAGAGATAAAGCCAGTGAAGTTTCTTGTGTAGTAATCAGCTGCAGTTTTTTTCTTTCCAATCTTAATTTTAAAGGCTTCTGAAGACAGATTTATAAACATATTTTCATCTGTAACGTCGTCTCCTGCAACTAAGATAAAATCATAATTATTAGAATTAAGTATATCCAATGCAACAACACCTTTGTTAATATTTGCAGGTAATAGTTCTAATACTTTATTTCCATCTAAAAGAGTCAGTTCATTTGGTAAAAGACTTAATAGTACTGTTTTTAATTCTACAGATCTGGTGATTCCAAGTTCAGGGTCTGTTTTACGGTAATGCCAGACTAATGAATTTTTTTTATGTTCTATAAAAGTCCCAGGGGTATTATCTGTAAAAGTATCAAGTACTGGCAATAAATGTTCCTTCCATTCACTGCTAACTCCTTTTTTCTCTTTCCATTTATCTTCCGGCAGCTTTATAAATTGACCATGTTCAGCTACTAATGTTAAATTTAAATGAGCAAAATTTTGTTCTAAAAACTCATGTGGTCGGCCACTTATAATGACTATATCTGTGTTCTTTTGATTACTTAAATCTTCCAATAGTTTAAGAAGTGAGTCCGTTGGAGTTGCTTTATTTGGATTTTCATGAAAGCCTACCAATGTTCCATCATAATCTAACAACAATAACCGCTTTTTACTATTCTTATAAGCTTCTTTAAGTTTATTTGATACTTGGGTATCGACTAGCTTAACCTTAGAGGCAGATTCTCTATTGGCTGACTCATTTAAAGCTTTCATGAAATTTGAAGACCACTTTTCTATATCATAACGCTCTATTCTTTTACGAGAAATGATATTTCGATCTTTCTGCTCTTTTATGGGCATCTCCAAAGCTGTTTTAATTGATTGTGATAATTGCTCAATGTCGAAAGGATTAACTAATAATGCTTGAGGTAACTCTTTTGAAGAACCTGCAAGTTCACTTAAGATGAGAACGCCATCATTTTTAACTCGAGTGGCTAAATATTCCTTGGCGACTAGATTCATCCCGTCCCTTAATGGAGTAATCATAGCTATATCGGAAGAGACATAAAGGTCAATTAAATTTTCAAATTCCATCGAACGATAATAATACCATACTGGGGTCCAATTGACGGAGGCAAACTTACCATTAATCCTTCCTACAACTTCATCTGTTTGACGTTTTAACTGTTTATACTGAGAAACTTTTGCTCTGGAACGAACAGCAAGCATTACAAGACGCATATTATCATGATATTCCGGGAAAGAATCTAAAAATCTCTCAAAAGCTAATAATCTATTTACTACTCCTTTAGTATAGTCTAATCGGTCTATCGATAAAATTAATTTCCCCCTATTTTCAGATTTGTGAGCGTTGATTTGTTTTTTTAATTCAGAGCTTTCTGAAAAATTATTTTTTATATTTTCAATTGCTGCAGCTTCAAACTTTTTGTAATCAATTCCCATTGGAAAGGTATTGACTATTATTTCTCGACCATGGTGAAGTATAATATTAAAATTAACTTCAAAATTTAAAATTCGCTTTATGGAACTCAAAAAATGACGCTCGTAATCGTAGGTATGAAAGCCAATTATATCGGCACCTAATAATCCATTTAATAATCTTTCACGTTCTGGAAAAATTCTAAATATCTCAAAGGATGGAAATGGTATATGAAGAAAAAATCCAATAGTAACCTCAGGTTTTTGATCTTTTATCATTTGAGGGCAAAGCATTAATTGGTAGTCATGAATCCAAACAATGTCACCATCTTCAATTAC
>JAQWNN010000055.1 GCA_029268555.1 Flavobacteriaceae bacterium | reverse complement strand
TGATGGAACAATTACAATTTCTGGGACACCCTTTTTTAATAATGTAGACTATAATTTTTCAGTATTTACATCAGATGGAAACTCAAACTGTGATCAGATTTCAGAGAAAATTACATTAATTAAAAAAGAGCTTCCTTTTTTATCACTAATATCTGGCACATCCAATCAAACTATAATTTTAGGGGATCCAATGAAGTCAATTATTTTTTCGTACGGAGGTTCAACTACAAGTGTAACAATTACAGGATTTGAACCTCAAGCAATTTCTCAGTCTGGGAATACTATTACTATCTTTTCAGATTTTAAAGGCACAGGGGTTAATAATGGAACTATTACTACAATTAGTAGCGGAGGTTGTTCCAAAGAGATAACACTAGATTTTTCAGTAATAGTTAATCCTGCTATTGTTAATGCCGCTCCTATCGCTTCAACAGGAGGGGATTCTTCTGGAGGGGCCTCAAGTTTGACAAATGGTAATTTAACTTTAAATGGTGGAACCTGTAGGTGTCCTAATGCTTCTGTTGGAGATACTGAAACTATAAATGGAACAGTTTATACCGTAGTAAATAATTCAACTATAGCAGATCAAATATCAAATGGTAATGTTAATCTTTGCACAACACTTGTTACTGATATGAATAAATTATTTTACGAAAACTCTACATTTAATTCTGATATTAGTTTTTGGGATACATCAAATGTTACCAACTTCTCCAGGATGTTTTATAAAGCATCAGCATTTAATCAAAATATAGGAGTCTGGGATATTTCAGCTGCTAATGTGATGGAATCAATGTTTACTTTTGCGAATTCATTTAATCAAAATTTGAGTAACTGGGATATGGGTAGTAATGGTACAACTAATATTTTTGACATGTTTGCATATACAAACTCTTTTAATAATGGAGGAGTGGCATTGACTTGGGATGTTAGTAATATAACTGCAATGCAAGGTGTATTTTACCAAGCGAGTACTTTTAACCAAGATATATCAGGCTGGTGTGTTAGTAATTTTTCATCAGAACCCCCATACTTTTCTCAATCCTCTGCATTACAAAATGTTAATAAGCCTCTCTGGGGAACTTGTCCTTAAAATCATTGATATTACCTTCTTTATTTAGTTTAGAGACTTCTTTGTACATTATGCATATAAACTATAACTCATTAAAAATGGAAAATAATAATGTGACCTTTGAAAAAAAGTGGCTTGACAGAAATATACCTCTGAGGTTCAAAATAAACTATTGGTTCTTAAAAAAACTTGGTTTAGAGGGCTTTAGAATACTTTTTATTTTAGGAGGTGTTTTAATAACTGTAATAGTTTATGAATTTCTTTTAAAGTGATATCATATAGAGTCATTTCTTAAAACTTTAATTTGGGATTTGGTTCATCAAAATAAAAGATAAAGAAAAGTATATAATAGAACTTATAATTTCTAAACTTGGTCATTCTGGTGCTCAATTTGAACCTATTTAATGGCAAAATCAAAAAATCAACTCCTAAGTCAAATTATTAGTATTTACTCTTTATAATAAAGTTTAGGGAAGTTTTGTAAATTGAATTTTATTAACCAAAAATCAATTATAATGAAAAATATATATTTAGTACTTCTACTCATTTCTACTTTTGGATTTACACAGGATTTTTCTCAACCAAAGGGAGGGGGAACTTTAGATATTGTTTTAGTAAGCCCAGATGATGGGTATTCCATAATGAATTTTGAAGGAAATATTTCTGGATATGGCCTTGTATTTGCAAAAATACAAGTTTCTTCAATCAACACATCCAAAACGAGCGGAACTTTAGATGGTGATGCTAGAACTATATTAAATGACGGAACACTTATTTCGACCCCAATAAAAGGTAGCTGGAAAAGAAAAGGAGCATTGGTTAAGTTTTATTTTACTGATGCGATCAACAACGGCGCAATGAATTTTGTAATGTGGGATGTTAATCTTTTAGAGAAAAAGGCTGCTGTAAAATATTTTGAATTACACGGAGCAGATAATTAAATTATCTGCATTCCATTATGAGGTACAATTTTAAATTTTCGGATACTCATTTTTTGTTATTTCAGCAATTACATTTCCTGTATGTTTTGTACTAATTGGTTCAAATAAAAGAATCCAAGTTTCTTCTTCAGCAAAAGGTCGATGCTCAACTCCTTTTGGGACTATTATAATTTCTCCTGGTAATACCTCAATAGTTTTATCGCGAAACTGCATTTTAAGCTTTCCTTTTACTACATTAAAAAGCTCATCTTCATCATCATGAGAGTGCCATACGAAATCCCCCTTTACCTTGGCGAGTAAAACCTGTTGGCCATTTAACTGCGCTATTGAATGAGGACTCCAATGGCTATCAAATTCTTCATATTTTGATAGGATATTTATTTTTTCCATAATTAGTGTTTTTACAAATTTATATGGAAGGCTGGTTATAAAACAAAAATTTCTTTTTATTTGAGTTATACCTAACCAACTATATAACAATAACGCGTATTTCTTTTCGTTATAGAGATATGAAAAATTATAAAAATAGATTTGGAGCTTTTTCGCAACTATTGAATTATTCTTTCAAAGGATATATTTTACTTTTTTCCCTAATATGGAAGAAATTAGCTTCTTAAGAATTATTTAATAGAATTTTTTCCTGTAGATTTAATTTTCTTACTTAGAATAAATTTTGAGTTAAAATATGTTCCATAATTTTAATTCCATTTTAAATTTAAAGCTACAGATATTAAAAGACGCCTTCTAGTTATAAATTTTGTTTCAATCCTTTTATGTGTTTTTTTATTTGACACATCTATTAGGGCTCAAAACAAATCATTTTCTAAAGAAATAAAGTTTTCTACAAATCAAGGAACATGGATTTCTTTGGATATCTCCCCTGATAACAAAACAATAATTTTCGAACTACTTGGGGATATTTATTCTTTACCTATAGCTGGAGGCAATGCTGATTTATTATTGGGAGGGACTCCTTTTTTTTCTCAACCCAGATATTCTCCCGATGGGAAAAGTATAATTTATATAAGTGATAAGAGTGGTTCTGACCAATTGTGGTTGATGAGTTATCAAGGTGAAAATCCAAAGCAAATTTCCTCATTAATAACAGATGGTATGTTCTCTCCAGAATGGGCTCTTGACGGAAAATCAGTTTATCTAAGTGCTATTTATGGGGTTTATAACCGTAAGACATCAATTTTTCAGATAGATTTAGAAACTGGAGAGAGAAATTTAATAGTGGAAAATAAAACAATCCCAGGCTCTCGTTTAATGTCTACACCAGCTCCTGGCCCTTTTATGTCCTCTATCAGAAAATCAGACAACTCGATCCTCTATACGCTTGTGACCCCACGAAACTATGGAAGTAGAGACGGAGCAAAAAGTGAAATTATATCACTTAACCCAAATTCAAAAAAAGTATTCCCCTTAGCTGTGGAAAAATCAAACCCGATGAAGCCAACATTTTCACCAGATGAAAAGTGGTTGGTTTATGTAGCAGAAAGCAAAGGGGAAACAGGTCTTCGAGTAATGGAGACATCAAGTGGTGAAGAGAAATGGTTAGCATTTCCATTTCAACGTAACGAACTTGAAGCTAGAGCAACCCGAGATGTGATCCCCAATTATGCGATCTCAAGTGACAGTAAGTTTGTAATTAGTGCGTTTAAAGGTAAAATACAAAGAATAAATCTTCGCACACTAGCAATAGATACAATCCCTTTTTCAGTAGATATATCAAAGCAAGTTTTAAAGCCTCTTTCCTTTTCTCACCGGATAGATGACAAACCTTTTGTCGCACGTTTTATTAACCAACCAGCAATTTCTTCTAAAGGAGAAGTAGTTGTATCTGTTCACACAGATCTTTACAAATCTTCACTAAGCAGACCTAATCTCAAAATAATTCCTAGCACAAAATCTCAGCGATCTTTCTATCCCTCATGGTCGGCAGACGGGGAACAAATTGTTTATACTACATGGGAAGAAGATGGAGGGCATATTTGGTTGCAAGAAAATAAAGGAGATGCAATCCAAGTAACTAAAATAAATGGATTTTACGCACAACCTCTAATAGACCAAGAAAATAAGAGAATTTTAGCGATAAGGTCATCGGTTGGTATAAAAAGGAAAACGAAGTATACCGTTATCCCTCCTGAATCAGATTTTATTGAAGTTGATTTAAAAAATGGAAATTTTAATGTTTTAGCGCGAACAGATGGATTTCAAAATCATCAATTTAACCCCGTCGGTAATGGGTTTTTTGCAACCTCTCCACAAAAAGGTCTTGCTTTTTTTTCAGCTGAATTGGAACCTAAACTATTGGTCAAGTTAAGCCAACCGGCAAAACACATAAAAGTAAATAAAGAAATTAGTTCACTTCTTGCGACTTCTAATAACGGAGCCCTCTATCGTTTTGACTTGCCTTCAAACCTCTTGGAACAAGAATCTATTTTAGAGCTAAACCTACAAAAAGAGGGAATGCTTTTGACCGATAATCGACCAGAAGAATTTGGTTGGTCTTCTGATGGCGTTCCCTTTTGGACGATTGGGAATGAACTATTTCAAGGATCTAATGAAAAGAGTTTTGACCTTATCATTTCTTTTGAAAAACACAAACCCCAGGGAACTTTAGTTTTAAGAGGAGCTAAAGTAATTACAATGAAAAGTAATGAGATAATTGAATCTGCTGATCTTGTTATTAAGGAGAACCGAATTGTTGACATTGGTCCTAAGGGTGAGGTTGTGATTCCCGAAGGAGCTCAATTGATTGATATTTCTGACAAAATTGTAATTCCAGGTCTCATAGACATCCATGCTCACGGAATTTTACCTCAGGATGCTATTGAACCAATTTCTCCATTTACTTATTCTAATTTGGCTTATGGTGTAACAACATTAAGGGATCCTCAGGCGACGACTCAAATATTCACCTACTCAGAATTGATAGAAAAAGGGGAAGTTCCAGGACCTAGAATCTTCTCAACGGGCCCTGGCATTTTTGCGTTTGATCAATTAGATACTTATGAGAAAATAAAGGAGAGGTTGAAAATCTATTCAGATCGATATCAAACACACTTGATTAAATCTTATCTCATAGGAAATAGACAACAACGCAAATGGATGGTTCAAGCGTGCCGTGAGTTGGCACTTATGCCAACTACAGAAGGCGGAGCAGACACTAAGTTAGATATAACTCATGCTTTAGACGGATTTAGCGGAAACGAGCATGCAATTCCAAATGCACCAATTTATAAAGATATTGCCGAGTTCTTTGCTCAATCCGGGATTGCATACACGCCAACATTACTTGTTTCATTTGGTGGACCACTTCCTATTTTTCGATTTTTTGCAGAGAAAAATCCTTTTGAAAATGAAAAAATAAAATATTTTTTCCCCAACGATGCTCTTTATCAGAAAACAGCAAATCGACTACTATACTTTCGAAAAGAAGACTACCATTCAAGAAGCATTTCAGCTGGCGTAAATGATATTTTGTTAAAAGGAGGATTGGTCGCTCTTGGTGGACATGGGGAATTACAAGGGTTACAAAATCACTGGGAAATGGAGCTTTTAGCCTCCGGAGGAATGAGTAATCACAACATTTTAAAAGTGGCCACTATAAACAGCGCTAAAGCTATTGGATTAGATCAGGACCTAGGAAGCTTAGAGAAAGGAAAGCTTGCAGATTTAGTTATTCTTTCAAAGAGCCCACTTGACAATATTAAAAATACGACTGCCATAGAATTTGTAATGAAAAATGGAGTATTATATAATGGTTCTTCATTAGACGAATTATGGCCAAAACAAATTCCTGCCATTAAACCTTGGTGGCATTACTCAAAATAAATCTATTATGCACATTAGTAATTTTTTCAGTGGTCTGATTTTTATTGTTTTTTCAAGTACTGCTTATACCCAAATTGATAAAAATATCGATGAGATTTATAAAGGCTTTACAGATTCCCCTGGAGCTGCAGTAGCAATATATGAAGATGGATCGGTCACTTTTAGAAAAGGATACGGGATTGCAAATATGGATCACAAGATTCCGATCCAAAGTAATACTGTCTTTGACACTGGATCTATCTCTAAGCAGTTTACAGCTGCATGTATTTTTCTTTTAGAGCAACAAGGGAAGTTATCTATTGATGACCCAATACAAAAATTTCTTCCTGAGATGCCACAATATAATGGGGAAGTAGTTCGTATCCGAAACCTTATAAACCATACAAGTGGACTTCGAGACTATGTTGAAATCATGGTCTATGCCGGCAATAGTTTCAATAATATTTTCACTGAGGAAATGGGTCTTGATATCATGTCAAGACAAATGGAATCTAATTTTACTCCTGGTGAAAAATTCATGTACAACAATGGAGGGTATTTACTTCTTGCTATCATTGTAAGAAGAGCTAGTGGTATATCTATTGGTCAATTTGCCGCTAAACACATCTTTGAACCACTTGGAATGAAAAGCACTTTTATACTTGAAAATCCTAACCGTATTATAGAAAATAGCGCAACAGGTTATACACGTCTTAAAAAAGGTGATTACGAAAAACTTCATTATCTCAATGTAGCTATCGGGGGAGATGGCCAAGTTTATACTACTGTTGAAGACCTTCACAAATGGGATAATAATTTTTATGGCCCTAAAGTAGGAGGAAAGGCACTACTGGAATTTTTCAATGAACCAGGAATTTTAAATAACGGGAATGTTACTAATTATTCAGCAGGGCTTTTTATAGAAGAGTATAAAGGGCACAAAATTGTTCAACATACAGGAGCGTGGGGAGGATTTGTAGGGGGAATTTTTAGGTTGCCTGATTTAAAAAAGACAGTTGTTATCCTTTCTAATAATCGGTTTAGTGCACCTCATATTAAAAGTTATCAAATTATTGATATGTTAATACCTAAAGCTCAATCAAAAATCAAAATTCAAGATGAATTAAAGACTTATAAACTAAAAAAGAGATTACTAAGGAATTATGAAGGTTTGTTTGAAGTAAAAGGAGAGCCGCATAGACGACTACTTACCTATTTAGAGAATGATTCACTTCGAGTTAAACAGTATTGGAACAAAAAAGACTTTGTTTTAGTACCGACAGCAAAGGGTCGGTTTTTTGAAAAAAACGAGCCCTATCACAAATTTTACTTTGATGAAATAAATGATATACTCAAGATAGAAGAGCGTATATCATCTATAGAAACAAAACGGACAATACCTTTTGAACCTCTCGTTGATTTATCTAAATATGAAGGGGAGTATTACAGTAAAGATGTAGGGTCTACATATGTAATAAAGTCTGAAGAAACAACGCTCAAGGTATTAAGGGGAGAAAAAGAAATTTACAGTCTTGACCAGGTTAGCAAACATGTTTTTGGCCAGGATCTTCTAGGAATACAATTTTCAGAATTTAATGGGGAAATGCAGTATTTTTTATTACAAGATCGCAGAGTTCGTAACTTAAAGTTTATCAAATTAAAATGAGATTACTCTTCCTCTCAATTTTTTGTTTGATTTTTTTTGGTTGTGTACCCTTAGAGAAGAAATACGATGTTTTATTGAGCAATGGAACGATAGTGGATGGTCTTGGGAATCCCAGATATCAAGGGAATATTGCGATTAAGAATGATCGAATAGCTTTGATTTCAAAAGAAGCGATTAGTAATAAACAAGCACATATTGTAATTGATATTAAAGGTAAAATTATATCACCAGGTTTTATTGATCCACACGCTCATATCCAAACTAAGATTCATCAATTTCCACAACCTGAAAATTTCTTACGTCAAGGAATTACAACAATTTGCGCCTCTCTTCATAGTGGAGACCAGCCATGGCCGTTAGATTCTTATGCGAATTCACTTCAAATAGCTCCTAATGTGGCTTTCTTCTCAGGGCTAAATTGGACTCGTAAAAAAGTAATTGGATTGGAAGACAGACCAGCTACAGCAAGAGAATTAGACAGCATGAAATATTATGTTGCTGAAACAATGAAACAAGGAGCTTTAGGATTTTCTGTTGGGCTCATTTATGTACCAGGCTTATATGCTTCAACGAATGAAATTATCGAATTGGCTAAAGTAGCTTCTAGTTACGATGGTATTTTTATATCGCATATGCGCAATGAGGGGAGTAAACTTTTGGATGCTATTAGAGAAACAATTATAATTGCGAAAGAAGCCAAGATTCCAGCTCAAATTAATCATTTCAAGGCAGCCGGTGTAGCACAGTTTGGTTTGGCAAGTAGAGGACTAGAAATTATAGATTCTGCAAGACAAGCCGGAATCGACATAAAAGTAGATTTATACCCCTATGCTGCTGCAAATACTTATGGCTATATCCTTTTTCCTCCATGGGCTCTTAATGGTGGTACAGAGGCTTTAGCAAATCGCCTAAAAAACCCTGATCTGAAAGAAAAGATTATTGATGGTATGAAAGAAATACTACTAAAAGATGAAACTGGAGATGACTTCAGCTTGATCCAATTCAACGACCTTTTTAGCGCACCTGAATTCAATGGTAAAACATTGGAAGATTATATGTTAGCCAAGGGATACCCCAATACACTTGATGGTGGGATTGAGGCAATAATAGACCTTGAGCTTGCAGGAGGGTTTTTAGCTATTTATCACGAGATGGATGAACAGGATATTATAAATATTCTCAAGCATCCAGAATCTATGATTGAGACCGATGGTGATCTAATAAATCCTAATAGCAATATATTTCCTCACCCAAGAAGTTACGGAAGCTTTCCAAGAGTACTTTCCAAATATGTGCGCGAGCTCAAAATACTAACCTTAGAACAGGCAATCCAAAAAATGACGTCTATGACAGCAATGCAAATTAGGCAAGACGACCTAGGCAAGATAGTTAGTGGCGCATATGCTGATTTGATTGTCTTTGATGAAGATGAAATTGAAGACCAAGCAACATATACGAATTCAAAAGTTTTTTCAAAAGGGATTGAATATATGCTTATAAACGGAAAATTTGTGATTTCTAAAGGGGAACTTACCAATAAAACTCCCGGTAGATGGATTAAATAAATCAATGGAATTTAATTTTCATATTAATTCATTATCCCTTAATTAGATTACTATTCAAAAACCTATTAACTGAATCATCAAGACTTGTATATGATTTTATATATTGAGAGAGAATTTAATTTATCAACTAATTTGCAAAATGGATCATAAAATATTTTTTACCCTCTTATCTCTATTGATTAACTTTTCAATTAATGCTCAACAAACAGTTGATGAAAAAGTCAAAGCACTCCTCTCAAAAATGACAATTCAAGAAAAAATTGGTCAGATGAATCAATATAATGGATTTTGGAATTTTACTGGCCCAACTCCAGATGGAGGAGATCAAAAGGTGAAATATAACCACTTAGCTAATGGTCTCGTTGGTTCAATGCTCAACGTTCGAGGAGTAGAAGAAGTCAAAGCGGTTCAAAAAATAGCTGTAGAAGAATCTCGTTTAGGAATTCCCCTAATCTTTGGATTTGACTTAATTCATGGGTATAAAACCGTTTTTCCAATACCTCTTGCAGAAACAGCAAGTTGGGATCTTGAAGCAATTCAACGTTCAGCGGCGCTTTCTGCAAAAGAAGCAGCCGTAGCTGGCATCAATTGGACATTTGCCCCAATGGTAGATATTACTCGTGATGCACGGTGGGGGCGAGTAATGGAAGGAGCTGGTGAGGATCCATATCTAGGAAGCCTTGTTGCAGCAGCTCGAGTTCATGGATTCCAAGGAAAGGATCTAGCTTCTCCATATACTATTGCTGCATCTGCAAAACATTTTGCGGCTTATGGCTTTGCAGAGTCAGGAAGGGATTATAATACTGTTGACATTGGTTTAAACACACTTCATAATGTGGTTTTACCCCCTTTTAAAGCTGCCGTTGATGCAGGAATTAAAACAATTATGAACTCATTTAATGACCTGAATGGAATTCCTGCAACTGCAGATTCCTATCTTCAAAGAGACGTGTTGAAAGGGGTATGGAATTTTGACGGCTTTATTGTTTCTGATTGGGGGTCAATAAGAGAGTTAGTTGACCATGGCTATGCTAAAGACAGAAAACAAGCTGGAGAAATGGCATTATTAGGAGGTTCAGATATGGACATGGAATCTTCAATTTATATCAACGAACTTGAACCACTTTTAAGAGAAGGAAAAATTAGCTTAGATCAAATAGATGATGCTGTAAAGAGAATTTTAAAAGTTAAATTTGAATTGGGCCTTTTTGAAAATCCGTATCTATATTGTGATAAAGTATCTGAAAAACAAATTACAGGCTCTGAAGAAATTGTTCAAGCAACTTTGGACATAGCCAAAAAATCTATCGTATTATTAAAAAATGAAAATAATATACTACCACTAAAAAAACAGGCTCAAAAAATAGGATTGATAGGCCCACTGGCCTCTGATAAGACAAGTCCTCTTGGAAATTGGAGAATTGCAGCAGATAACAATACCGCTATTTCTGTATTAGAGGGCCTCCAAAAGTTCAAAGGGAACGAATTAAGCCATGCTCAAGGGGTAAAATTGATAAACAAGTTACCTGAAGGATTTCATGAAGAGGTCGAAATTAATACCACTGATAAGACTGGCTTTGAAGAAGCTATTTCCTTAGCTAAAAATGTTGACATAGTAGTCATGGTTTTGGGGGAATACGGTTTTCAATCAGGAGAGGGCCGCAGTAGAACCAAATTAAATCTCCCTGGCTTTCAACAAGAACTACTTGAAAAGATATATGAGGTAAATTCAAATATGGTACTAGTTTTGATGAATGGACGTCCTTTAATTCTTAATTGGGCTTCAGAAAACGTACCTGCAATATTAGAGGCTTGGCATCTGGGAACCCAAAGCGGAAATGCCATTGCACAAGTTTTGTATGGAGAGTACAATCCTAGCGGAAAGCTTCCAATGAGTTTTCCAAGAAGCGTAGGACAATTACCTCTATATTATAATCATAAGAGTACTGGAAGGCCGGGTGCTGACGGAGAGGATGCTGGAAGTGTCTTTTGGTCACATTATGGGGATGAAAAAAACAGCCCATTATATGCCTTTGGGTATGGATTGAGTTACACCAAGTTTGAATATTCAACAATAAAGTTGAGTTCTAGCGAAATGAAAAAAAATTCTTCAATAACCGCATCAGTTAAGATCAAAAATATAGGAAAAGTCAAGGGAAAAGAAATCGTTCAACTCTATTTACAAGACCCTTATGCAAGCACTACCAGACCTATTAAAGAATTGAAAGGGTTTAAAACAATTGAGTTAAATGCAGGGGAAGCCAAAACAGTTTCTTTTAAGATTGACGAAGACCTCTTGAAATTTTATAATGCACATCAAAAATGGATTGCTGAACCAGGAATTTTTAATGTTTTTATAGGAACTAATTCCTTAGTAAAAGACAAAAAATCATTTGAGTTATTGAGATAATTTAGATATTTTCTTCAATGGAAGAAAATTATTCTAATGGTGTGTCAGCAGATAGGTTTTCATATTTTGATGATCTTGGCCAAATAAGAATTGAAAAAATTTTTGCTCAAGGGAATGAATTATCATGTGTGCTCGACAGAAAGGAAATGAAGAAAAATTTATTAGATTTGAGTTTAAGTATTTTTATGAGAGCTATAATTTGTACTCTAATATTTTCAACATCGGTCTTTGGGCAAAATTATTTTACAGAACAATATCATCCCTTTTCGAAGGAGATTCAATCCCCAAAGCAATTTTTAGGTTATGAAATAGGATCTCAACATACACGCCATGATCAAATTGTTGACTATTTAGAGTATTTAGCCACATCATCTTCCTTTGCTAACATATCTTATTATGGTAAAACTCACGAAGGGAGAAAGTTGGTAATCCTTGCTATTAGTAAAAAAGACAACCTCACTAAAATAAAGGAAATTCAAAAAAATCATGTTAATTTTGCCTTAGGGGAGATCTCTGAGAGTCCTGAAACCCCTTTAGTTATTAATTTAGGTTATAATGTACACGGGAACGAACCTTCAAGTTCTGAGGCAGCTTTATTAACTGCTTACACTCTGGTAGCTTCTAATGCCAGTCAAATTAGAAGATTTAGAGATCAGGCTATTATATTTATTGACCCAACAATTAATCCAGACGGAAGAGACCGACATACCCAATGGGCAAATTCATATAAAGCAACACCCCTTGTAGATGATCCAATGGATGCAGAGCATAACGAAGCTTGGCCCCGCGGGAGGACAAATCATTATTGGTTTGATTTAAATAGAGATTGGTTGTTAGCTATTAATCCTGAAAGTCAGGGGAAATTGGAATGGTATCATCAGTGGTATCCTAATATAGTGACTGATTTTCATGAAATGGGGACTCAAAGCACCTATTTTTTTGAACCAATGAAAGCGAACGGATCGATGGACCCTATAATGCCCAAAGATAATTATATTAAGCTTAATGATATTTTTGCTACTTATTTTTCAAAAAAATTAGACAGCATAGGATCACTGTATTTTACGAAAGAGGTTTTTGATGGTACTTATCCTGGCTATGGATCTTCATATCCTGATTTACAGGGAGGACTTGGAATACTTTTTGAGCAAGCAAGCTCTAGAGGGTTAAAGCAAAAGACAGCATTTGGACATATTACCTTCCCATTTACTATTCGAAATCAATATGTTTCGAGCTTGGCAACTGTTCAGGCAGCAGTTGAAAATAAAAATATATTAATTGAATACCAGCAAGACTTTTTTAAAAGTGCGCTCGAGCAAAGTTCTAAAAGTAAAATTAAAGCCTATAAGTTTTCAGATAGAGATCAGAATAAAACAAAGGCTTTTATTGATAAACTATTACGTCATAAAATTGATGTTATAAAAACAGCAAAAAATAGTTTTGCAATCCCTACAGAACAAAAGCAATACAGAATGGTTCAAAGTTTTTTTGAAACATACGAAACCTATAGAGACAGTGTCTACTATGACGCTTCAGCTTGGTCAGTTGCAAACTTTTACGATATTAACTACGAAGGAATTTATAAAGTTCCCCAAGGGAAGCCTATCAAAAAAACACAAGAGCTTATCTCATTATTACCTGTAATTAAATCAAGTTACGCTTATGCTGTAAATGCACAGGATTACAACTTACCAGCTTTAATCCAAGACCTCCAAGATAACAAGCTGGTTCCTTCAGTTGCATTTAAATCTTTTCAATCCAAAGAGAAGCTAACTTTTCCTTACGGATCCATTGTTATTCCAGTCAAGCTTCAGGCCCAGCCATCCGATAAAACTTTTAATATTTTAGAAAAACTTCAAAAGAAACATCAAATTCAAATTCATGGTCTTTCTACTGGATTTAGTACTAGAGGGATTGACCTTGGGAGTCGTAATATAAAACCTATAAAAAAGCCTAAGGCTATTATGATTATTGGAGACGGCACCCGTTCTTATGAAGCTGGTGAAGTATGGCATTTATTGGATACACGTGTAGGAATGCCAATAACAAAAGTTCACCAACACCGATTTAAAAATATTGATTTAGAAAAATACAATACTTTAGTCTTGGTATCGGGAAGTTATGATTGGGATGATAAAATAGTAGCTAAACTAAAAAGTTGGATTGAAAAAGGGAATACAATTGTTGCCATTGGTACTTCAAATAATACCTTGATAAAATACAAGATTGTAAATGAAAAAAGAGTTATTAAAGAGATAGATTCAACATCTATAGTAAAACCAAAACCTTATGTTAATGCTACTGAAAATTTAGGGAGGGAAGAATTAGGAGGTGTTTTTTTAAAAGGCAATTTAGACTTGAGTCATCCTTTGAATTTTGGATATACAAACAAAACAATTGCCCTATATAAAAATAATCTAGTTTGGTTAAAACCAAGTAAAAATTCTTATGGTACACCCGTGACCTATGATCAAGATCCACATTTAGATGGTTATATATCAAAAAATATTCGTAAAAAGTTTCTTCCAAAATCAGCACCTGTAATAATTTCTTCTGTTGGTAAAGGAAGGGTAATCATGTTTGCTGAAAACCCAAACTTTAGAGGCACAGCATATGGTACAAACCGCATGTTTTTAAATGCACTATTCCTAGGGAATCATATTTCTTTGCCTAAATAAAGAGAATCAGAGGACAAATAGCACTAAGGTTTTAGTAGCGTCTTTTTATAAAGATGGTTCTCTATTTTCCTCTTTGAATAGTATACTGGAAAATATATATCTTCAGACCAATCTTTGAACAAGTTATCATAGAATGGACTCTCTGGATTTCCAGATTGTCCAGGAGCATTAGTTCCAATAGTTGCATCCCAGTCACCTGTATTAACTATCATTCTAAAACTTGCACCGCTACTTTGACGGTTATTACTTCCCGTTGAAGCTGGAGTATATGCATTTCCACCACGAGGATAAGGACCAAGATTTAACTTTGAAGCAATTTTTGATTCAGATACTCTGCCCAGAGCGTGAATCAGAAGGCTGTGTTTGTAATTTTTCTGTCCATATTGCCATCCAGAAAGATCTTCACCAAGAGATTTTTTTAAGTTAGTTATTGCGTTTGAAAAAGTTTCTTTCAGAAATGCATTCCTTGAAGAAAGGGATTCAAAAGGACTATTTTCTGGATTTTGAACCCAATCTAAAATTCTCTTTAACTGAAGACTTTGAATGTGTTTTTGAACTTTTTTTGGGACGAATTTTTGATGAGCTTTTTTTCTTATTTCATCTTCCCAGGCAACATATAGTGCCGCTTCTACAGATTTCGGATTTAGTTTTTTATCCCAGTCAAGTAATTGATTCTTAAGGGTTAATTCTAAATTTTCTAATGTTAGTTCATCCAACAGGGGGACTAATATTCTAGCGGGTAAAGAGGCCACATCTGTTTGCAATTGTTTCATATCCATCATATTCAAATCATCTTTCTGATCAAGAAACTCATTGACTCTGTCTCCTCGGTAGGGGTCAGACCAAGAAAAACCAATAGCATTCCAATGTTTAAAATCAGGAGGAGTTACATTTTGATTTGCAGTGGCTATAAAACCATTTTTAGGATTTAAATTATTTGGTTTTTCTCGGATTGGCAGGTAGCCATCCCACTCGTAAGTACCGTCACCTGGAACAGGGATTAATCCACTAGAGTGATTTCGAACAGGCGCAATTCCAACAGCCTGCCATCCGATATTTCCTTCTTTATCCGCCCAAATCATATTCTCACCAGGAATGTGACTATAGTCACACGCTGCCCTAAATTCTTCCCAATTTTTTGATTGATCCATACGCAATGAAGCTAAATAAGGAGAGCCTCCTGGTTCTAACCAAGCACATCGAACGCCAAAAGCCTTAAGTTCATTTTCGTTTCTATATGTGATTGGTCCATGGTGGCTATAATAAAGATCAACTTCTTCGTCTGGAGCTCCTTTAACCCTGATTATTTCTTTAACAATCTCAAAGTCTTTCCACTCTCCTTTGTATTTATATTGAAGAGGATTTTTTGGATTGAGATCATATTGATAAAGATCTTCACCGTCTGTTCTGAAAACAGTTAAACCCCAGGCACCAATGCCATTGTGTCCAATAGATATGCCAGGAATTTCTGGTTCACCACCACCAATTACATTCCATCCAGGAGCAATTAAATGCGCCATATAACGAAGGGAAGGAACAGCAATAGTTCTATGAGGGTCGTTGGCCATATAAGTGTTGCCATCTGCTGTTTTTGAACCAGCTACGACCCAATTATTACTTCCTATAGCAAGAGAATCATTTGAGAGGTCGTTATACTGATTTAAAGCAGCAATATTCTTCTTATTCCGATACTGTTTTTCCAAGTCATCAGATTGAAACTGGACTGGTTTTCTAAAAGCAAAATATGGAGCGAGAATATCTTCAAAAAGTAGATTTTTATCAATTTTTGGATCTAGATCCAATTCGGGTTCCCTAGGGTGTAACCAAAGTAAATCTTTAACTTTTTCAGCACCAATAATTGCTACTGCCCTTCCAATCTCTAGTTCCTGTCCAATATTTCCTAATAACCCCTGATGTCTTGAAATCACTACCTCAGGTGTCCATGGTTCAGGATGTATTCCTAAAAGCTTAAATGTCAAGGGTAGTTCTTCTGGGTTTTGTAAAATGGATTTAATGTATGCATTCACTCCATTAACGTAAGCTTCAATAATTGCCTTTCCTTTTGGATGGTAATGATTCAATTCTTGACTAATGTCACCACGGTATTTAAAAAGTCGTGTACCGATGTCTCTTTTCAATTCTTTTTGACCAAGAATTTCTGCCACCGTTCCCGTAGCCTGTCTTCTCCAAATTTCAAATTGAAATAGGCGATCTTCAGCTGCAGCATACCCTTGGGCAAAAAATAAATCGTATTGATCCTTAGCATAAATGTGGTTAATACCCCATTGATCTCGAAGGATTTCAACTGATCTCTGTAATCCCGGAACTATCCTTTCCTCATATAAAGCCGATTTATCAGCTTCAACACAACCCAATAGAAGGGCAATAATTAAGTAAAAAACAATTTTTTTCATTTATCTAGTTTTTATAGATATTTTACTTTATTCCTGATGAAAGTATCCATCTTGTTGTTAAATCGATATCAATCATATTTTTATCTAAAGGGAATAAAGGTCTTTTAATTCTTTTATACCCTAGAAACTAATAACCCGAACAAACAATTTAATAACCCCATATCAATATGTTTTATTAAATATACACACTGTAAAATAAGTAAAGTTGGGAACTTAAAAAAGATCCCTCAAATAATTAACCAGATAAAGCCTAATTGTATTTAATTCTTTTATTTTTAAAGAAGATTGGGTAGCAAAAAAATTAATTAATTAAAATTTCTTTTAAGATGAAACAAGTTTTCTACTGGTCTTTGGTTGCAGCTCTTGCAGGATTTCTTTTTGGATTTGACACTGTCGTTATCTCTGGTGCAGATAAAAAATTACAGACTTTATGGGATTCTTCGGATAGGTTTCATGGGTTTGTTGTAATGGCAATGGCCTTATGGGGCACAGTTGCAGGAGCTATTTTTGGAGGGATTCCAACCCAACGTTTTGGCAGAAAACAAACTCTGTTATGGATAGGAATATTTTATACCCTTTCTGCCTTGGGATCTGCTTTAGCTAATGATCCTATTACATTCGCTGCATTTAGATTTTTAGGAGGATTGGGTGTAGGAATTTCAACCATTGCGGCACCAGCTTATATTTCAGAAATTGCCCCTGCAAAAGATAGAGGACGTTTGGTAGGGCTTTATCAATTAAGCTTGGTTTTGGGAATTTTAATAGCCTTTATTTCTAATTATTTGTTAAGTGGAATAGGAACTCATGATTGGCGTTGGATGATGGGTGTTGAAGCGTTTCCCGCTATATTTTATACTTTTCTTTGCTTGAGAATCCCTAAAAGTCCTAGATGGCTTATTACCAAAAACAGAATGGAGGAAGCTAAAGCTATTTTCAAAAAAATAAATATAAATAGCTCTTTTGACGAATTGGTTTCTGAGATGAAAATTGATGATTCCGAGCAAAAGAAACAAGAATCAATTTTTCTTTCAAAGTACCGTTTTCCTCTTAAACTTGCATTTTTGATTGCTTTTTTTAACCAACTTTCAGGGATAAACGCATTTTTATATTATGCTCCAAGAATTTTTGAAGAAGGAGGATTGGGAGAAAGTACGTCATTACTTAGTAGCATAGGCATAGGTATAACTAATTTGATTTTCACGTTTGTAGGGATTTCGTTAATTGATAAACTTGGAAGAAGACAGCTGATGTATATAGGCTCTTTTGGATACATCATCTCACTCAGTCTGGTGGCTTGTGCCTTCTTTTTCCAGTGGGGAGGGATCTTGATTCCCATCTTCTTATTTATTTTCATTGCAGCTCACGCCATTGGTCAAGGAACAGTTATTTGGGTATTTATTTCAGAAATATTCCCTAATCATTTACGAAATGCTGGTCAGTCTTTTGGCACGAGCATTCATTGGGTTTTAGCAGCAATAATCCCTTCATTTGTTCCTGTTTTATTTTCCAGTATAGGGGCAGGAGTTGTCTTTTTGATTTTTGCTTTCTTTATGTTAGTTCAACTATTTTTTGTTCATTTTATGATGCCAGAAACACGAGGGATTTCCTTAGAAAAACTGAGTAAAAATTTAATTAAAAAGAAGGAATTATTTAAATGAATAATCTCAGGAATTTCAAGTAAATGTATCTTTAGGGCTAATATTTTTATGCTGCCCAAAAATAAATAAACATTTTTATCAATAACAAGAATGAAAATCTCATATTATAAAGTAAACCTCGAAAAACGATTTCCATTAGCAATTAGTAGGGGAGTTAATTACAACTCAGAGAATATATTTTTATGTCTTGAAAAAGACGGAATCAAAGCATGGGGGGAAGCAGCACCTGGAAAAACTGAAGGTGCAAGCTCTGCAGACAAAGTAAAACAAATTCTTGAGGAGTTTATTGCTCAAGGAATTGAGGGAAAATCGATTCAATCACTATATGATCTGGCTAAAAAACAACAAGTTCCTCCATGCGCATATGTTGCTTTAGATACTGCTTTATGGGACTGGACTTCAAAAAAAGCCGGTCTTCCGTTATATCAAATGCTTGGATTTTCAAAACCTCAAACCCCTACTTCAGTAACTATTGGGATCAATCCACCAGAAGTAGTAAAAGAGCGAGTTCCATTACTCTTAGATGGTACAACTGTAAAATCTCTAAAAATAAAATTAGGATCTCCGCAGGGGGTTGATGCGGATAAAGCTATGTTTGAGCAAGTTGTAAAAAGCACTACAAATTATGATGTAAAGTTAAGGGTTGATGCTAATGGGGGTTGGGATGTTGCCCAGGCCCAACACATGATGAAGTGGTTGGCAGATAGAAAAGTAGACTATATTGAACAGCCTTTAAAAGAAGGAGAAGAATCTGAGCTGAAACATTTATATAAAAATCGTCCCTTACCTATTTATGTTGATGAGTCTTGCAGGCTTGCGGAAAATATACCCATTTTTGCAAGCCACGTAGATGGTGTGAATATGAAATTGATGAAATGTGGAGGTATTACCGAAGCATTACGAATTATTTCAACAGCAAGAGCCCATGGGCTAAAAACTATGATTGGTTGTATGAGTGAGTCATCGGTAGCTATAGCTGCTGCTGCTTCAATTTCAGGAGGGATAGACCACATCGATTTAGATTCACATTATAATTTAAATCCCGATCCGTCTAATGGCGCACCAATGGTAAATGGGGTTACTTCTCCACTAGATTTACCTGGTCACGGAGCAGAATTAAAAAGAGAATTTTATGCTTAAATCTTCACATAAAATAGCAGTTTATATGGAAGCCCATATTGATAGTGATTATGGAAAAATGGGATGTGGTGTTGTGCGTTATCTCCCCAACCCTATCGTTGGGGTTATTGATAATGAACTTGCAGGGAAGCCAATTCAAGATTACATGCCAACCTCAAAGGATGTTCCTATTTTACCAAGTTTAACTGAAGCTATTGAAAAGGGAGCGGAGGTATTAATTTTGGGGATTGCACCCTCAGGTGGAAAAATTCCTGATAGTTGGAATCCTGTAATTGAGGAAGCCTTGAAAGCAGGATTAAGTATAGTGAATGGGCTGCATGATCTGCTCAGTAATAAATGGGGGCATTGTATTGAAAATCACAGAGATCAGTGGATATGGGATGTTCGAATACCTCGGTTTACTCCAAGTATTGCAACAGGTAAAGCCGCATCTCTAAAAAATAAACGAATCCTGTTTGTAGGAACAGATATGGCAGTAGGGAAAATGACAGCAGGTTTGGAGCTCTACTCTCACTATTTGCAAAAGAAAGAGAATATCGGTTTTGTAGCAACCGGTCAAATTGGAATTACCGTTACAGGTAACGGAATTCCTCTAGACGCTTTTAAGGTAGATCACGCATGTGGTGCTGTTGAACAAGTTGTTCTGGATCAAAAAGATAAGGATGTTGTAATAATTGAAGGACAGGGCTCTCTTTTACATCCTGGCAGCACAGCTACCCTTCCTTTAATGAGAGGAAGCTGTCCTACCCATTTAATTTTGTGTTTGCGCGCTGAAAAACAAACGTTGAGAAGCCCAGAAAACATCAAAATACCTGATCTAAAAGAGTTCATTAATTTGAATGAATCTCTGTGCAGCGTATTTGGCACCTATCCTCAATCAAAAGTGATTGGTATAGCAGCCAATACAAGTACGTTTTCAATCCTTGAATCTGAACAATATATAGCTGTTTTGGAAGAAAGATTGCAACTTCCTGTTACTGATCCTATTCGTTTTGGGATGGACAAGTTGGCAAAGGCAATAGAAGTATCTTAATACATTTTTTTACGATCTACTTTATTGGGTAAAGGGAGTCCTTTTTTAACTAGATTTAGGCATTCTAAGACTTGACGAACACTTTCTTTTGGATAAGTTAGACTCGCTATATGAGGGGTAATTTGAACAGATGAATATTGCCATAACGGGCTTTCAGCCGAAAGAGGTTCCTGTTCAAAAACGTCTAAAAAAGCTCCATTTAATATTCCCTCATCCAATGCTTTTAGGATATCTCTTTCAACCTGAACAGATCCTCTAGAAACATTAATCAAATAGGTTGGCTGAGTTAATTTTTTAAAGAGATCGTAGTTTAAAAGTGCCTCTGTTTTTGGTGTGTAAGGGACCAAACAGATCAAGACATTAATTTGAGATAGAAAAGTATCCATTTCGACTCCAGTATATGAGGGGAAGGGTGTTTCTTTGTTAGAAGTACTATATCCCATTACCTGAAATCCTAAGGCATGAAGTTTTTTAGCAACATTCATCCCCAAGAAACCAGTCCCCAAAACCCCAATTTTTAAATTCCTTTCCTCAAATTCAAATTGAGCCCAATGTTTTTTCTCCTGAGCTTTTCTATAGTTATATAAAGAACGATGATGGTTAAGGACAGCCATCAAAACAAAATTACTCATTGAAAAGGCCATTTGAGGATCAACTACACGACAAATGGGAATGTGCTCGGGGATGGAATCATCCAAGAGCACATGATCAACCCCTGCGCCCATTGAGAAAATTAATTTTAAGTTTTTAAAACGATTTAAAACTCCAGGCTTCTGTTTCCAAACCATAGCACAGATTATATCATCTGGATTATCCGTGTCTGTGCCAATTACTAAAGGAATTTCAGGGGCAATCAACTCTAATTCTTCTTTCCATTTTTGAGTAGGAACAGGCGGAGCAATAATAATAAAACTCATTCTCAATTATTGAATTTTGATTCTGTTAAAGATATGCAAAATGCGTACCTTGGATAAAATTAAAGTTATGTATTTATATTACTTTTTTACTATTCTTTTTGCTTCATTTATTGTTTCATGTAGCTCAGAACCTTTACCTGCTGATATTGATTCAACGGAAAGTTTAAACCAAGAAATAGCATTGAAAATTCTATCTAAAACTAACAAGATAAGAAATGAACAAGAATTAACGGATTTGGTTCAAGATGAAGAAATGGATGTTCTTGCGACACTTCACAGCAAGAATATGATTGACTACGATTTTTTTGATCATACAGATCATCAGGGGAAATCACCTTCGGACAGGGCGTCAGATCTTAATTATGGATATTCAAGATTAGCGGAAAATATTGGCTATGTACCGTGGGTTCAAAACGTTTCAGAATGTGGTGATACTAGAAGCGCAGAGACAATTGCAGAGTGTGTTGTTGAAGGATGGAAAAATTCACCTGGCCATTATGCCAATATGATAGGTGATTATGTCGAATTGGGTGTTGGAGTTGCTTTTACGAAAGATAGTATAGCATATTTTACACAAGTTTTTAGGACACGTTAATTACTTACAGTGGTAGTCAGCTGCTCGTGTTGCAATTTGATTATTAGGCTTTACATTTACTTTATATCCTAAAGAATTTGCCCAGCCTTTTGCAGCGGAAATTAATTTGTGGGATTTAAAATTTTCATCACCATTGTAATCCATGTCAATTTCTACTTTAATACTAACTTTTTGGGTTAGCCACTCAGCAGTATCAATACTCATCTCCGCTTCTTTCCAAAGACGTGTCCACATATCTCGAATGGAGTTAAAATTATTCTTACTTAAAATATAATGGACACCCCTGCTTCCTAATTTGTATGCAATAACTGTAGTATAACGACTAACCTTACCAATGTTTTGGGAATCAGAGCCAATATGAATTTCAGCATAGGGGTAATTTTTGATAACTTCTAGTGTGTGTGAAGCAGGATCTACTGTATGACCATTAATGTCTTTGAAAAGTAACATACAACTAAATTAAAAAGACTATTTTGCTTTAAAGAATAATAGCAAATTATTTATGACAACTTTAATCTTCAATTTTTGTAATATCTTGATTTTATCAGCTTGGGGTACAATAATTGTTTTACCTAAACAAAAGCTTTCTAAAGTTTTGATTTCCTTTCCTTGGATCCCATTAGGGCTGAGTTTTTTTTACGTTTATTTTATATTTATTTCTGGGGGCATAATGGAAGCTGATTTCAGTACGTTAGATGGAATAGTTAGTTTATTTAAAAAAGCGACACCCGAATCGGCAGCAGCAGGATGGCTTCATTATCTAGCTTTTGATTTTTGGGTTGGCACATGGATTATTAAGCACAGCCGAAAGAGAAAAATATCTCACAAAATAATTGTGTTGCCACTTCTTTTTACCTTTATGCTAGGTCCAGTTGGAATTCTAATCTATAGTCTATTTCTCTTAGCTTATAAACCGTTCAATCTGGCCAGTGAAAAGTAATATTTTGATTTATATCAGGATGTAAAGATTGGGCGACTGGACAACTTAATGCAGCACGTTCTAATATTAATTTTAGTTTAGCATTAAGGGTATTTGGGAAATGCACATCAACCTTTATTTCTATAATCCTTCTAGGGTTAGAACCCATAACTTTTTCAACCTCAGCGAAGGTTTCTGTTATATCAATCCCAATATCTTTTGCCTTTATTCCTAAAACAGTAAGAAGACAGGAGGCTAAGCCAGTTGCTACTGTATCTGTTGGAGAAAAGGCTTCTCCTTTTCCTTGGTTGTCTAGGGGAGCATCTGTTATAAGCCTTTTTGAAGAAGATATATGAATTCCAACAGTACGTAGGTTTCCAGTATATTTTACAGTACTTGTCATGAAGAAAAAAGTTTAATGTAAATAAAATTGCCAAGCGATGAGCCCAATCCTAAAAACAATGGATATAAAACGAAAAGCCAAAGCCCATCTTTTAAGGTTACTTCAGACCAATAACTTTGAGATTTTATAATCCCATTAAGCAAGTCATACCAAGATTTAAGATGTAATTTACTCACGATATAATTTGCTATAATAGCAGTAATCAATATAAAAAGTCCAATCAGATACAATCGAAACATAAGCTAAATTAAACAAGTTTGACAACTATTATGTAAATTGACGCTAAACTAAACAAATAATGTTTCGCTGGGGATTGAAAATCATTTTTGGAATTGGATTCATTCTTTGTTGTATTGTTGTAATATTAATGTATAATAAACTTTCTTTTATTGACTGGCCCTACGTAATTGGAGGAGGCATTTCATTAACTATTGGAATCTTATTGCCAACCGAAAAGAATAGAAAAATTTAGAAAAATGAAAAAAATAGAAAAATTTATTTTTGTGTTTTTATTACTTGCTTCTACTTTAGGATCTTATGCACAAACGCAAGAAATTTCAGAGATGATTTCATTTCATGAGCAAGAATTAAAACCGATTAAAAAGGAAATACAAGCATCAATTGAAAACCAACAGAAAAATCTTATATCAATTAGTGATGCTATTTGGGAAGCCGCAGAAACATCATTAGTAGAATTTACGTCCTCGAAACTTTTAAAGGATTACGCGCGTTCCAATGGCTTTGAAGTGACTGAAAATGTAGCAGATATCCCAACAGCTTTCATGGCTAAGTATGGATCAGGAAAACCAGTTATCGGTATTTTAGGTGAATTTGATGCAAATGCTGGAATTTCACAAAAAAGACAACCAACTAAAGAGCCCCGCGTACCAGGTGGTGCAGGCCATGGTTGTGGCCATAATCTTTTCGGCACTGCAAGCCTTGGGGCTGCTGTAGCAATAAAAGAGCAGATAGAAAAAGGCACATTCAAAGGGACTGTTATTTTTTATGGAACACCTGCAGAGGAAACCATATTTGCAAAGGTTTGGATGGTTAGAGAAGGAGTTTTTGATCAACTTGATATCTGTATGGACTGGCATCCGGGTGACAGTAATATTTCAGGAACCGAAACAAGTAAAGCATTGGTTGATTACCGAGTAATGTTTTACGGAGACACCTCTCATGCATCAGCAGACCCTTGGAATGGAAATAGTGCAGTAGACGCCATGGAACTTTATACTACAGGATTAAATTATTATAGAGAACATATTTTGCCAACCTCTCGAATCCATTACCAAATAGAAGCTGCTGGAGATGTGGTCAATGTAGTTCCTGACTACGCAAAAATCTGGACACGCTTAAGAGGAAATAGTGTTGAGAACGTAAATGTACTATACGAAAGAGCATTGAATATTGCAGAAGCAGCATCATTAATGACAGGCACTAAATATGAAACTAAACTTATTTCAGGTATATATGAAATTTTGGTCAATAGAACAGGAGCTCAAGTTATGCAAAATAATATGGAGACTATTGGTGAAATTACCTACTCAGAAAATGAAATCAAATATGCAAATACAATTTTAAAAGAAACTGGGAAACCTCAAGTTGGAATAGACGGGTCTGTAGTCCCTATGCAACCAACACTTGCTGCTACAGGAGGATCAACAGATGTGGGAGATGTAAGTCAAGTTGTTCCAACCGTTCGTATGTCTGCAACTATTGCTTCTAAAGGAGGTCCTTGGCACTCATGGGCTGTTGTGGCTTGCTCAGGAATGTCTATTGGACACAAGGGAATGATATATGCTGCAAAAGCATTGTCAATGACCATGGCAGACTTTTACAAAAGCCCAAAATTAGTGGAGGCAGTAAAAGAAGATTTTAAAAAGAACAAAAAAATTAAGGAATATGTTCCCCGTATCTTACCTGGCCCACCAAGCTTAGATTAGATTTTGAAAGAAAATATGTTAGCTTAACCATTTCCTTTCCCGCATTTCATTTTTCACTCGTTTGGCTAAATAAATAACAGCAATCATATTTGGTATACACATTAGGGCGAACGCCAAATCGATTATTCCGATAACGACTTCAACTGTAACTAATGCTGAAAATACTATACTCCCCACATAGAAATAATTGTAATAATTGCCCCATTTTCTTTTAGTTAGAAAACCAAAACACTTAACCCCATAATAAGAATAAGTAAAAAGAGTAGAAATTCCAAATACAAAAACCATGAGAAGCAGGAGCTGGTCACCAAAACCAAAAAATAAACGCCTAAAGGCTTCCAAGGTTAGTACTATACCATTAAGATTTGGCATTTGGTATGCTCCACTGATGATTACAATAAGTCCTGTAATTGTACAAACTAAGACCGTATCAAGAAGTGGACCAAGCATAGCAACTAACCCTTCATCAGTACCTTTAGAACTTTGTGATTGACCATGATACATTGGTGCATTCCCAACACCACTTTCATTTGAAAAAACAGCTCTACGGACACCTAAAATTACAAGTCCCCAAAACCCACCTGTAACAGCTGTTTCCATGTTGAAAGCCTCATTAAAAATAAGTCGAAAGGTAGGAACTACAGCTTCGCTATTAGATATGAGGATGAACATTCCAATTAGAAAGTAAAGTGCAACCATTGCAGGCACTAGATTTGAGGTGACTTTTACAATGGACTTTAGTCCACCAAAAATGACAAATGAACTTACAATTGACAAAACTACTCCAATGATGAATTTCCATTGAAAATCACCAATGGAGAATAATTTATCAGGCTCTATAACATTGATAAATGTCTGAGTAAGTTGATTGGCTGTAAAAGCAGGAAGGACCCCAAAAAGTCCTGCAATTGAAAACCAAATGGCTAATGATTTACCCCATTTTTTTATTCCAAATTGCATATAAAACATAGGACCCCCGATAGGTAGCCCGTCATTTTCAACTTCCCTTAGTTGAACTGCTAATGTGCAGGAGTAAAATTTGATAATCATTCCGATTAAAGCCGTAAGCCACATCCAAACAAGCACTCCTGGACCGCCCATATGAATCGCAATTGCGACCCCTGAAATATTTCCTAACCCAACAGTAGCAGCAAGAACTGCTGAAAGTGCTTGAAAACGAGAAATACCTTTAGACTTTTCTTTGTTAAAGAGTAATTTAAACGCAGTCTTAATCTTCAAAAGAGGGATTCCTTTACAGTAAATCATCAAGAAGAGACCGCCTCCAACAACAGAAAAAAGCATTACCCACTCTAATAGATTTATTAATGCTTGTAATGTAATTTCAAGGCTAGCTATCAGATCACTCATATTAGTAAAGTAAAGATTTAATTTTGTTTTCATTTAAAAAAATTTGAACTTTATGGAAAATCAAAAAACATGCAATCAAGAAGAGACTGGTTAAAAGCCTCAATGGGAATTGGAGGGTTGATTTTGTCACCACCAACTCTCCTATCTGCTCAAGAAAAAGAAAACTTTCAACCACGGAGTTTAGAGCCGATTGTCCGATTGAGTTCAAACGAAAACCCCTACGGACCGTCCAAAAAAGTTCAAGGGAGGATAAAAAATTCCTTTATGCATGCTTGTCGTTATCCCTATTCTTATTCTGATGATTTAGCTATTCAATTAGCTAAAAAGCATGGAGTCTCACCAGAATCAATCATTGTAACCGGAGGGTCAACAGAAGGATTAAAAATTGCTGGGGTAACTTTCACAGCTAATGGAGGGGAGATTATTTCTGGCCAACCTACCTTTTTAGCCATGATGGACTATGCAAAACAATGGGGAGCTACTGTTAATTGGGTTCCTGTTGGAGCAGACAAAGGATATGATTTGGACGCCATTGAAAATCAAATTTCAGACAAAACTAAATTGGTGTTTTTATGTAATCCCAATAACCCGACAGGGACATTGGTGCCTGCTCAAAAACTTACAGACTTTTGTGATTTAGCAAGTAAAAAAACAATTATTTTTTCTGATGAAGCCTATTACGATTTTATAGAAACACCAAATTATCCTAGTATGATTGAGGCAGTTAAACGAGGTGACAATGTTATAGTTTCCAAAACCTTTTCGAAAGTTTATGGGATGGCCGGATTACGTGTAGGATAT
>JAQWNN010000054.1 GCA_029268555.1 Flavobacteriaceae bacterium | reverse complement strand
CTATTGACGTCGGATTCTTCCCCCCACACAATCTCGTTGATTAATCTTGAAGCTGCGGGATATCCTGAGGGTCTCCACGGAATTGAGTTGTAACTTAAGAGATTTTGTAGTTTCTTAAGGAGTGACATAAAGTCCCAAACTGCAAAAATGTGCTGCTCCATAAAAAGACGTATGTCTGATAAATTATGGATACTTGAGTATACTTTATGATTTTGAAGTTGTTTCCTTAACGGATAAAGTTCTTTTTCAATTCTTTCTATCATGATCAAATACATTATATTGGGTACAAATATATCGATAAAATAGAACTCTTGGATTTTAATTTACTCTTGTTATTTACAATCTCATCTGTGACTTTGACATTATTTCCAGGACCCGACATATTTTTTGTTTTTACTACCAGTCTAGCTAAGGGTTGGAAAAAAGGTTTTTTGGTAAGCCTTGGACTTACTTCAGCTTTATGGATTCATACGCTTCTTGTTGTTTTAGGCATTGGAAATTTAATAGTCCAGTATCCTCAAAGTCAGCGAATTTTAGAGTGTTTTGGTGGGATTTACCTTTTGTTTTTAGCCTTTAAATTAGTGAAAGTCAATAGAGAAGAAGTTGAGAAGAAAAATCTAGAATTAAGTAAAGTCGTTAAGCATCGTTTTTTTACCACTGGACTAATAATGAATATAACTAACCCCAAGGTAAGCATGTTTTTCATAAGCTTTTTCCCTGGATTTTTATTTCATGAAAGTTTGCCTTTGAGTCATCAGTTTTTAATCCTTGGCACCATTTTCTTTTTACAAGCCTTATTTATTTTTAGCGCTGTCTCACTTTTTGCTAGTCAGTTAAGAAAAAAATTCGTAGTCGAAAAAGAAAATCCTTTTTTGAATAAGTTTCAAGCAGTTGTTCTTACATTAATAGCTCTGGTTTTGATTTACCCTTAACTTTAATGTTATTTTGTTTATGAATCCCATAAAGTTAATTGAATGTCCGCGTGATGCACTCCAAGGCTTTAATACACCTGTTTCTACTCAAATGAAAGTCGAGTATTATCAGATGCTTCTTAAGGTAGGTTATCACACTATTGATTGCGGCAGTTTTGTGAGCCATAAAGCAATCCCTCAAATGTCTGATACTGCCGAAGTGATTCAAGGCTTGGATTGTAGCGAAACTAAAACAAAATTACTTACTATAGTTGCCAATGTACGAGGAGCGCAGAAGGCAGTTGAATTCGAAAATATAAGCTATTTAGGCTACCCATTTTCTGTTTCAGAAAACTTTCAAGTCCGTAACACTGGTAAAACAATTAAAGAATCCTTGGTCATTTTAAATGAAATAATAAAGTTAGCGGATCTAAATGACAAAGATTTAGTTGTATACCTATCTATGGGTTTTGGTAATCCTTATGGTGATCTGTGGAGTACCTCTATCATAAAAAATTGGGTTGCTGATTTGGCAGATATGGGAGTTAAAATAATTTCACTTTCAGATACAGTTGGTTCCGCTAAAACAAAAGATATTGATCTCCTTTTTAGGGAATTAATAGAAGCCTATCCAAAGCATGAGTTTGGTGCACATTTTCACGCTTATCCTAATGAATGGTATAAAAAGGTTAACGCCGCATACCATGCTGGCTGTAAACGTTTCGATGGAACTATTAAAGGAATAGGAGGATGTCCCATGGCACATGATGAATTGATAGGTAATATACCAATGGAAAAACTCATTTCGTTTTTTGCAGCACAAAAAGAATTAGATGAAAATTATAATAGTATAGCTTTTGAAAATGCTTTTAATTTTTCCCGTAGAATATTTTCTTAAATACTTATAATTAGAAGTTTATAATTCTAATTAAAAAATCAAATCACATCTAGTTATACATTATAATTTTCTTGAAGACTATTCTAGCACTTATAAAATCACTATATTTACATGCAATTAATTATAGATTAGTTGTATATGATTTCCAATAAATTTATAGGACAAGGGCTTACTTATGACGATGTATTGTTGGTCCCCGCTTTTTCTGAGACTTTACCTAGAGATGTTTCAATAAAAACAAAGTTCAGTAGGAACATTCCTCTTAACATTCCAATTATTTCAGCTGCAATGGATACAGTAACTGAAAGCAGTATGGCAATTGCTGTTTCAAGAGAGGGCGGAATAGGTGTATTGCATAAAAATATGAGTATTGAAGAACAGGCCGATAAAGTAAAAACTGTTAAGCGTTCCGAATCTGGAATGATTATAGACCCTGTGACATTGAATGAAACAGCACTAGTTTTTGATGCAAAACAAAATATGCAACGATACAAAATTGGTGGAATCCCAATAGTAGATGAAGATAATAAATTGATTGGGATAGTAACTAACCGTGATTTGCGGTTTGAAAAAAATAATTCTCGACCGATTAAAGAAGTTATGACTAAAAGTAATTTAATTACTGTAGACGAAGGTACTTCATTAAAAGATGCAGAACAGATTCTTCAAAAACATAAAATTGAAAAACTTCCTGTTATATCCAAAGACAATTTACTTGTTGGTTTAATTACCTTTAGAGACATTACTAAGCATAGTAAAAAACCGAACTCAAATAAAGACAAATATGGTCGCCTAAGAGTAGCGGCTGCGGTTGGAGTAACTGCTGATGTAATTGAACGAGTAAATGCGCTTCATGAGGCTGGAGTAGACGCAGTAGTAATTGATACTGCGCACGGCCATAGTAAAGGTGTTGCTGAAGTTTTAAAACAGGTAAAAGCTAAATTCAGCGGACTTGACGTTATTGTCGGTAATATAGCAACTGCAGATGCTGCGAGATATCTTGTTGATCACGGTGCAGACGGTTTAAAGGTTGGGATTGGCCCTGGATCTATTTGTACAACTCGTGTAATTGCTGGTGTTGGATATCCACAGCTATCAGCTATATTAGAGGTTAGTAAGGCAGTATTAGAATCAGGGGTTCCTATAATTGCTGATGGTGGGATACGTTTCACAGGGGATATTCCTAAGGCACTAGCTGCTGGTGCAGATTCGGTAATGTTGGGTTCATTATTTGCCGGAACAAAAGAATCTCCAGGAGAGACTGTAATTTACGAGGGGAGAAAATACAAAACCTATAGAGGAATGGGATCTGTTGAGGCCATGAAAAAAGGAAGTAAAGATCGTTATTTTCAGGATGTCGAAGACGATTTGAAAAAATTAGTTCCAGAGGGTATTGTAGGTCGTGTAGCTTATAAAGGCGATGTTGATGAAAGCATTCATCAGTTTATTGGAGGACTTCGGGCTGGGATGGGATACTGTGGAGCAGCTGACATTAAAACATTAAAAACAAATTCACAATTTGTTACTATTACCTCCGCAGGTATTCGGGAAAGTCATCCCCACAATATTAGGGTTACTAAAGAGGCACCTAATTATAGCCCTGAAATTTAATTAATTTATTATGGAGCAATTATTTTAAAAGTATAAATATTTTCAGATTTTTTTATCCTTATGATGTACATGTTTCTAGATTCTAGATTCAAGTAAATTTTAAAACTATAAAGTTCTTGTACTTTAATTTCACTAATTTTATTACCAATTATGGAATAAACTTCAATAATGCCCGACCCTTGAAGACCAGTTATGTGGAGTTGTTGTTGATAATAAGCAGCTTTTGGAATTTCTTGAGTGGAGTTGTAACTTGTAAGAGAAGGGGCAGGGTATGCTTTTACTGTAATTAAAGTAAATGTAATAAGAATAAAAACAAACAAACGATTATGCAAAGCTTGAATTTTTGTGCAAATTACAAATTATTAATGACTTATTAAAACTTTTTTAACAATTTAAATATCTAATAATCAAACAAATACAATACTTATTAAAAAAATTATTAAATTTTGTGAATAACCGTGCAATATTCACGTTTTTTTTCGTTGAATTTAGGAATGGAGTAATTTTATTAATATTTATTATTTTAAAATCATGCGCTCAATGGACACCCGATAAAGAGGTAGTAGTGGCAAGAGTTGGTGATACTTTTCTTTATAATTCAGACTTAAATAAAGAGTTTGAAAAATTTAAAAGTAAATCCGATAGTCTTTTAAAAACAAGAAATTTTATTGATTCATGGGCTAAAAATCAATTACTAGTTCAATTGGCAGCTAAAAACTTAAATAACAATAAGCTTAAGGATTTAGAAAATCTAATAACTCGGTACCGCTATGAATTATATTCTAATAACTATATTCAGTCTATAGTTAACACCTTCCTTGACACTCTCATTAAAAATCAAGAAATAGATTCATTTTTATTATCAAATAGGGGAGTTTTTAATCTAAATACACCTCTTTATCAAATACGATTTATTCATTTACCTCCAAATAATGTTGATCAGAAAGAAATACAAAGGAGTTTTCAGCGTTTCAGTAAAGAAGATCGTTTTTATCTAGATTCACTTTCATTTCAGTACAACAATTATTTATTAAAAGATAGCATTTGGCTCAACAAAAGAGATCTAATTTCTGATGTTGAATTTTTGAATAATAAAAACGTAGAAAAATACTTAAAAAAATCACAATTCTTTAGAGTTGAAGATTCATTGGGTTTATATTTGTTTTATATTAATAAGCTTCTTAAAAAAGGTGAAACGGCTCCTCGAATAGTTTTAAAATCAACTATTAAAAATATTATTAGAAATCAACGAAAACTAAAATTCATAAAACAATTTGAAAAAGATATTATTCAGGATGCCATTAAATCAAAGACATATGAAATCTATTAGATTT
Source organism: Flavobacteriaceae bacterium (assembly GCA_029268555.1). Classification (GTDB taxonomy): domain Bacteria; phylum Bacteroidota; class Bacteroidia; order Flavobacteriales; family Flavobacteriaceae; genus MS024-2A. The sequence continues at coordinate 3,852 of JAQWNN010000054.1, read as the reverse complement.
TTATTTTATTTTTTTATAACAAGTTTTTTAATTCAAGGCCAAGATCAACTTTCTAACCGTATTAAAATTGATGGTGTTTCATCGGTAGTAGGAGACTATGTTATTTTAGACTCTGATATTGATAAGGCTATGCTTGAAATGGAGTCCCAAGGGATTAATACAAAAGGCGTCTCTAAGTGCCAATTACTTGGTAAGCTCATGGAAGATAAGCTCTATGCGCATAACGCAATCCAAGACAGTTTAGAAATAAGTGTAGAAGAAGTATACTCAACAGTGGATCAAATCATAGATAATTTTACTCGTCAATTAGGTAGTATTGAGAAGGTTTTGGAATTTTATAACAAAGAAGATGAGGCGAGCTTTCGTCAAGATATTTTTGAAATAAATAAAATCCAAAAACTATCTTCAATGATGCAAGCTAAAATTATCGAAAATGTTGAAGTTACTCCAGAAGAAGTTCGTATGTTTTTTGAATCAATCCCAAAAATTGACCTTCCTATTTTTGGGACTGAATTAGAAATTTCACAAATAGTATTGGAACCAGAGGTTAGCGGAGATGAAAAAGAGAGAATTATAAGCCAACTGCGTATATTTAAAGAAGATGTTTTAGAGCGAGGAGCAAGCTTTGGATCAAAAGCAATATTATATTCTCAGGATCCAGGATCAAGAGCCACAGGAGGAAAGTATACCCTTAATCGCAAACGGCCTCAAATGGTTAAAGAATTTCGAGATGAAGCTTTCAGTCTTGAAGAAGGAGAAATATCAGAGCCCTTCAAAACTGATTTTGGTTGGCATATTCTAATGGTAGACAAAATACGAGGACAGGAGGTAGATGTTCGTCATATTTTACTGACTCCACGAATAGAGCCACCTCAACTTACAGAAGCTAAAAATAAATTAGATACAATTAGAAAAAGAATTATTGATAAAGAAATTACGTTTAAAAATGCCGCACTTGCTTTTTCAAGTGAAAAAGAAACAAAGTTTAATGGAGGAGTACTAATTAATCCACAAACTGGTGATACACGTTTTGAATTGACAAATCTTGATCCAGTATTGTTTAGTCAAATTAGAAGTTTAGATGATAACGAAATTTCAGCACCTTTAATTGATGAAGATAGATCAGGTCTAAAGAAATATAAAATTCTAATGGTTAGTAATCGCTTTGACGAGCATAAAGCTGATTATTCTTTAGATTATGTAAGAATAAAGTCTCTAGCATTAAAAGAAAAACAACTTAATAAAATACAAGATTGGATGAAAGATAAAATAGAAAATACTTACATATATTTAAATAAAAGCAAACGCAATTGCAATTTCATTAATAATTGGGTCAAACTATAATTATTTATAATATTTAAACGGAACCCAAAGCATACCAAAACATTTACCATTTTCCTTGTGAATGCTTTTATGATGAATTTTATGAGCCCTTCTAATTCCTTTTGCATACTTACTATTTATATTTCTGAATAGCTTAAATCGCTGATGAATGAATATATCGTGAACTAAAAAGTAAGTCATGCCATAAATAAATATCCCAATTGCTATAGGTAGTCCAACCCATAAGTTAAACTCACCCCAAAGAATTACAAAACCAGAACTCACTAATGCATAAAATATAAAGAATAAATCATTTCTTTCAAACCAAGACATATGGTCTTTTACATGGTGATCTTTGTGTAGAGACCACATAAAGCCATGCATAATATATTTATGGGAAAACCATGCCATAAATTCCATAAAGCAAAAGGTCAAAAATAAAATTAATATCCACAATAAATTCATTGATAGCTTTTAAAGTATGTTAAGTCTGTATTTTAAGTAACTACCCGCAAACACACTCATTTTTTGATAATTAGGGACTCTTATTCTAGTTTTTTGGATATTAACTGAGGGAGTGTTTTTCAGCTTCTTAAGAAGCTTTGTATAGTACTTATAGGCAGTGTAAACACCAAATTGGGCCTCCACAGGAAGTTTAAAAATACCATCTAGTGCTAGCTCAAAATCTAACTCAATTTCATTGATGATATTTAATTTTGACACTTCATCAAAATGATTGAAATTTACACTTGGGAAATAAGTTCTGTTTAATTCTTGGTAGTCATCTTTTAAGTCTCTTAAAAAGTTAACTTTCTGGAATGCAGAACCTAAGGACATAGCAGCAGGTCTTAATGAGTTATATTGTGATTCGTTTCCTTTTACAAAAACTTTAAGACACATAAGACCCACTACATCTGCAGAACCATAAATATATTTTTCATAATCTTCCTGATTATCATAAATTTTCTTATCTAAGTCCCAACGCATACTCCTCATGAATGCTTTTATCAAGTTGGTGTCTATTTCAAATTTACTTACTGTATGTTGAAAAGAATTGAGAATAGGATTAAGGCTAATTTTATGATTTAGACTAAGATACAAATCTTCCTCAAAACGATTTAGAAGTAACTTTTTTGGGTAATTGTGAAAACTATCTACTATTTCATCAGCGAATCTAACAAAACCATATATGTTATAAATGTGGTTTCGTATGGAGGGATGCAACATTTTAGTTGCCATTGAAAATGAGGTACTGTAGGTTTTAGTAACAATTTTACTGCAATCAATACTAATTTGATCGAATAGGCTTTTCATCTTAGTTTATGATATTTTAACAGATTAATAAATTTATAAAAATGTAAGAATTCTTTAAGGATAAATTATGCAAAAATCGGTTCTTCTAAATACTTACTAATAAAAGATTCTACTGATCTAAATAATTCAATTTGATTAGGTAATATTTCTGAATCTATCTCAGCTTGTTGAGGGCCAAATATAAATAATTTAGATCCTCTGTCCTTTAGTAAGTTGATATAAAAATTGTTTAAAAAAGGCATTATCTCGTCTTTATTAGGTTCTACTGTTAGATATGTTACGAAATAGAATTTCGAATTATAGGTGTAAAGAGTTTCTAAACTTGAAGTTTGCAAAGACTGCCCGAGAAAGATTGTTTTATAACCATTTCTTAAAACAAGATAGTTAAGATATAGTATGCCAAGTTCGTGAATTTCATTTTCTGGCAGAAAAATTACAAATATAGGGAGATCATTTCGCGATTGTTTTCCACGTTGAAGTGTCTCGGTTTGTAAATGAAGTTTTTGCTTAATTAAGTTAGTTATAAACTGTTCATGGGACGGGGAAATTGCTCCAGTTTGCCATAGAATACCAAGTTCAAGCATTAATGGCATAAATATTTTTAAAAATACGTACTGGAAATTATGATGTTGAAGAATTTCATTATAACTCGTATCAAATAATTCATAGTCGAAATTAATCATTGCAAGTTTAAATGCATTGATTGCGACTTGTTCAGAATTAGATTTCAAAGCAATACTTCTTATTAATTCTGGTATTTCATTCTCATTAAGGCTGGCTATTTTGGAAATCTTAAATCCATGATTGTAAAGGAGTGTAACATTCAAAAGACGCTTTAAACTTTCTAAACTATAACGCCTTATATTGGTACCAGTGCGCTCAGGCACTAAAAGATTATATCGTTTTTCCCATATACGAAGAGTGTGGGCTTTTATACCTGAAAGGTTTTCTAAATTTTTTATGCTGAAAGAGCTTTCTATCAATTTCATTTGTTCCATTTACGTTACAAAAGCTTAAACAAATATACGAAAAGTTTTAACAAAATAAGTGCGCACGAGAAGACTCGAACTTCCACGGGAAAATCCCACTAGCCCCTCAAGCTAGCGCGTCTACCAATTCCGCCACGTGCGCAAGTAAAGTGACTTGGCTGGGGCTCGAACCCAGGACCCTCTCCTTAAAAGGGAGATGCTCTACCAACTGAGCTACCAAGTCAAT
>JAQWNN010000053.1 GCA_029268555.1 Flavobacteriaceae bacterium | reverse complement strand
GCCTTCACACACATTAACGTATGGATACTAAAGCGCTTTTAAAAAAAGTTCGTAAAATTGAAATCAAGACCAGGCGCCTGAGCGATCACGTCTTTGGTGGAGAGTATCACTCAACCTTTAAAGGTCGTGGAATGACTTTCAGCGAAGTGCGTCAATATCAATTTGGTGATGATGTACGCGCGATCGATTGGAATGTAACTGCAAGATATAATGAGCCTTTTGTAAAGGTTTTTGAGGAAGAGAGAGAATTAACATTGATGTTGGTTGTTGATGTGAGCGGGTCAGAAGCTTTTGGAACTCAGATTCAGTTTAAGCGAGAAACCTTAACAGAAATTGCTGCAACTCTTGCGTTTTCAGCTTTACAGAACAATGATAAAGTTGGCTTGGTATTATTTTCAGATAAAATAGAATTATTTATCCCGCCTAAAAAAGGACGCTCTCATGTTTTAAGAATTATTAGAGAACTATTAGAGTTTAAACCACTAAGTAAAAAAACTGATATTTCCGCTGTATTAGAATTTCTCTTGAGTGTTTTAAAAAAGAAAGCAATTGTATTTCTCTTGTCTGATTTCATGAATGTAGGCTATCAAAAAACACTCCGTATCGCTGCAAAAAAACACGACTTAACAGGAATTCGTGTATTTGATCCTATGGAAAAGACCCTTCCTAACTTAGGGTTGGTTCCTATGGTAGATGCAGAGACTGGAGCTATGAAATGGATTAATACCTTTTCAAAACAAATTCGAAGAAAATATGCTTCGCAGTACGCAGCTCATGTTAGTAATTTTGAAGAATTGTTCAATAAGAATGGTGCTGGACATTTGAGCTGTAGTGTAGAGGAAAGTTATGTGAAAAAACTATTAGGATATTTTAAATCACGTGGATAAAATAAAGCTATATATTTTGGGCCTTTTGACTTTTTTTATGTCTCTGTCTATGCTGGCACAACAGTCGGTTGAGCTTGAAGTAGCAGTTGATACTACCACGGTTCGAATAGGTGAACAATTAAATTATACGTTACAAATTAAAGTAGACAGTACCGCAAAGGTGATGTTTCCAGATCAACCTATTTTCGCCCCCTTTGAATTACTTGAGGAGAGCCCAATTGATACCCTAAGAACACTGGCACACTATTTATATACTAAAAAGTATGCACTGATTCAATTTGATTCAGGGAACTATTTTTTACCTCAACAGCAAGTGCTTGTGAATGGTTTTTCAAAAATCGCAGACCTCATAGAAATTCGAGTAGATCCAGTCATGGTAGATACGACCCAACAAAAACTCTTTGACATCAAGCCTCTTAATATGGTAAAAAAGAATTACGATGCTTTAATTTCACGAGTTCTTTGGGTTCTTTTTGCAGGTCTAGTTATCTTGGGAATACTCTACACTTATTTATTCCAAAAACGGAAAAAAGAATTACGAGTGCTTGAACTCCCACCTTTTGAAAGGGCGATTGAAGAGCTTAAGGCACTAGAAAATGAAACTCTCTCTGAACAAGAAGAGTTTAAACGCTACTATTCTAGACTCACAGATGTAGTAAGACGTTATCTAGAAGAAGAAGCCAAAATCGATGCACTAGAAAGTACATCCGAGGAACTATTAACCAAATTGGAGCTGCGAAAGGATTCAGGGTTACTGGACTTGGATCGATTAACATTAAAGAGCCTGAGAATAGTACTTCAAAATGCTGATTTAGTAAAATTTGCTAAATCCATGCCTGAAATCCACACAGCTAGTGAAGACAGAAAATCGGTAGAGCTTATGGTGAAAGAAACGAGAGAAGCACTTCCTGAACCCACAGAAGAAGAACTTAGAGAAAAAGCAGCGTATCAAGAATTTTTGGTTAAAAAAAGAAGAAAAGAAAAATGGATTTGGGGAATTTCAGGGGTTGGGATTTTGGCGATTTTGACGCTTGTAGTTTGTATGTTGGTCTATGGATATTATCCAGTGAGAGATACCTTATTTAGATATCCAACAAAAATACTGACCAGTAAGGAATGGTTTAAAAGTCAATACGGTACTCCACCACTAGCAATTGAGACACCTGATATCCTTGAGCGAATTTCTTCTTCCGATCAGCCCATAAAACAGTTTCGTTTAGGCACCTTTGACAGTCCATTTTACATAGATCTCTTATTTGATTTTCCAAAGCCTAAACCCAATACCCTTGAAGAAAGTCAATCAGATCCTAAACAAGCTGACCTTGAAAAAGGGCAAGAGTTGGTCAATTCAATCATTTCAAGTTTTGAATCCGAGGGGGCTGTAAATATATTCATGAAAAATGATGCTATTATACTACCTTCAGGAGCACCAGTTGCAAAAGTTTACGGTACCTTAGATTATCCTAAAAGAGAACAAGAAGAGTTCATTAGATCTAACTTCAGCGCTTATTTGTTTACTTTCGAACAGGGTACAATCATTGTGACCCTTATGTATGAAAAACAAGATCGATACGGTGAAGCAATCGAGCAGCGGATTTTCAATAGTCTTGAATTAATTAAAGAACTATAGGTAATGTTCGAAGGAATCTATTTTGCAAATCCGAATTACCTATGGCTACTTCTCATTTTACCAGCAGTTATTGCATGGCATATAGTAACGTGGAAAAAAACACAAGCAAGTTTAAAAGTATCATCACTTTCTGGATTTGGAAAACAAAATTCTTTTTTAAGCAAACTCAGACCAATACTTTTTGTATTTAAAACCTTGGCTTTAGGACTAATAATTCTTGCTATTGCTCGCCCTCAAACAGTTGATATTTCCACACGGACAAGGACTAACAAAGGAATTGATATTATAATGGCTATTGATGTATCCTCAAGTATGTTAGCACAAGATCTAAAACCAGATAGATTAAGCGCGTTAAAACGAGTTGCCTCATCTTTTATCGATGATCGCTTATCTGACCGAATTGGATTGGTGGTTTATGCAGGAGAAAGCTATACGAAAACTCCTATTACAAGTGATAAGTCCATTGTAAAAGGTGCACTTCGTGAGATTGCTTACCAAGGACTTATCGAAGATGGAACAGCCATCGGGATGGGATTGGCAACATCTGTTAATAGATTAAAAGACAGTAAAGCAAAAAGTAAGGTGATTATTTTATTGACAGATGGAGTAAATAACTCTGGTTTTATTGATCCAAAAATAGCAATAGAATTAGCAGTAGAATTTGGGATTAAAACCTATACTATTGGATTGGGGAGTAATGGTACTGCAAGAGCACCAATCGCAATTTTACCTACAGGTGAGTTTAAATACGGGATGACCAAAGTTGAAATTGATGAGACCCTGCTAGGAGAAATAGCTAAGGCCACTGGAGGAATTTATTTCCGCGCGACAGACAATAAAAAGCTAGAGGAAATTTACGCTGAAATCAACAAGCTTGAAAAAACAGAAATTGAAGAGTTTAAGTATTATAACTACGAGGAGAAATACAGGACTTTAGTACTGCTTGCATTGGCATTGATTTTTTTAGAATGGTTGGGAAAAAATACCCTATTTAAAAGCTTTATTTAAATGTATCAAATAGACGCATATCATTTTATTTACCTCTTGGGAATTCTCCCAATATTGTGGTTGTTATATGCTTTGGTAGTTAGATGGAAACGTAAATTACAATCCAGATTTGGGAACCCTTCTTTACTCAAAGAGTTAAGCCCAAATCAATCCCGTTTTAAACCTACTCTAAAACTCATACTTATAAGTTTTTCAATTTCCCTTCTCGTTGTAGGGCTTATGAACCCAAAAATTGGAACTCAATTGGAAACCGTCAAGCGAGAAGGTGTTGACATTGTTTTTGCCATTGATGTCTCTAAAAGTATGTTGGCAGAAGATATTGCGCCAAATCGAATTGAAAAGTCAAAGCGACTAGTTTCAGCTATCCTTAATCAGTTAGCCAGTGACCGAGTAGGTATAATAGTTTATGCATCTCAAGCTGTCCCTCAGCTTCCTATTACAACAGATTACGGTTCAGCTAAAATGTTTTTACAGGCTTTGAATACCGATATGTTATCCTCACAAGGAACAGCTTTAGATAATGCGATTGATTTGTCGGGAACCTTTTTTGATGATGATGATCAAACCAATAGGGTGATCTTCTTAATTTCTGACGGAGAAGATCATTCGGACGAAGCAGCAAATGCAGCAACAAGAGCAGCCGAGCTAGGAATTAAAATTTTTACCTTTGGTGTAGGAACAGAAAATGGCGCCCCTATACCCCTAAAAAGAAATGGTGTTACAGAATCTTACAAAAAAGATTTTGAGGGAGAAGTTATTATCACTAAAAGGAATGCGGTTGTATTGGAGGCAATTGCCACTGCAACCAATGGACAATATCAAGATGGAAATGATACACAGGCTGTTTTAGATTTTGTGTTAGAGCAGCTCAAGGCCATGGATAAAAAAGAGTTTGAAGCTAAAAAGTTTGTAAGTTATAAAGACCGTTTTCAACCTTTTTTAATAGGCGCTTTACTTTTTCTCTTAATCGACTTATTTTTGTTTGAAACGAAAACAAAATGGGTTCAGAAGTTGAATCTTTTTAATGAAAATAAAAATGAAAAATAAACTCTTTTGGATTTTTGTTTTAGGTGCTTTAAGTTTTCATCAAGCACAAGAGGCCAAAATAATTAACCATATCTACGAAGGCAATAGTGAGGTAGAACAGGAAGCCTTTGTTGCTGCTGAAAAGTCGTATCGAAAAGCACTATCTCTAGATCCAGAAAAGCCTAACGCGTTACACAATTTAGGGAATACACATTTCCTTGCAGAACAATACGATGAAGCTTCACAACGATTTTTTCAAACCCAAAAATTTGCTTCTTCAAAGGGGGATAAACATAGAGCATTTCACAATATCGGGAATGTTTTTATGAAGAAAAAAGAATATCAAAAAGCGGTTGAGGCTTATAAAAATTCCCTGAGAAACGATCCCTCTGACGATGAGACACGTTACAACTATGCACTTGCAAAAGAACTTTTAGAAAACGAAAAACCTCCTGAAGAACAAGAGCAAGACGATAAAAAGGATCAAAAAGAAAAAGAGCAGGAGGAAGAACAAGATAAGGATCAAAATGATCAAGAAGGTGATCAGGAAAACAAAGATGAAAAAGATTCCAATAAAGAAGGAGACGAGGGAGATAGAAATAAAGAAGAAGGGGAACCTAAAAATAAAGGCGATCAAAATAAGAAAGAACAGGACCAACAAAATAAGCCTCCTGAAAACAAAAAACAAGCTCCAAATAAAGGTCAACTTTCTCCTCAGCAAGTAAAAAGTTTGTTAGAAGCCATGAATAACCAAGAGAAAAAAGTTCAAGATAAAGTAAATGCTAAAAAAGTAAAAGGAGCACCGGTTAGGGGTAAAAAAGATTGGTAACTATGGGAAAGTCTAAAGCATTATTAGTCCTATTTTTCTTCTTTTTAGGAGCATCATTCCATCTGAATGCCCAAGTTACATTTGATGCTAAAGTCAGCAAAAAAAGATTGGGTTTGAACGAGAGACTTCGTGTTGATTTTATTATGAATGAAAATGGAGATAATTTTGTTTCCCCAGCGTTTAAAAATTTTTTAGTGGTTAGTGGTCCACAACAATCTGTCAATCGTTCTTGGGTAAACGGGATGAGTAGTTTTTCAAAAACCTACACCTATTTTTTAACACCTAAATCAAAGGGGACTTTTATTTTAGGACAAGCTGAAATCACAATTAATGAGGAAGTTTATAAAACTTTCCCCATAGAAATTGAGGTTACCGAAGCTGTTGAAAAGCCAAACGATCCAAATAATATAGATTACCTTACAGATGAAAATATAAGGTTGGTTGCAGAGATATCCAATAGCTCTCCTTTCTTGAATGAAGGACTCACAGTAGTATACAAATTATATTTTAGAAACCCCATTTCAATAACAGATGTACAAGAGCTAGAATCACCAAGCTATGGTGACTTTTGGAGTAGTAAAATCAATATTGGCCGCGCCCAAGTCAATCCAAGAGGACGTTATAAAGGAGAACCTTTTAATGAAGTGGTATGGCAAAAGGTGGTGCTTTACCCCCAAAAATCAGGGAAGCTTGATTTAGAACCATTAACACTAAATTTGAGTCTGACCGTTCCCAGCAACCGGCGTGATTTATTTGGTAGAAGAATTCTTAGACAAGGGCAAAAGACAATAACCGCTGGTAGAAGAATTCTCAACGTAAAACCGCTTCCTTTGGAAGGACAACCAGAAAGTTTTTCTGGAGCCGTAGGGGAGTTTGATTTTGATGTTATTTTATCAAAAGATGAACTTAAAGCTTCAGAATCTTTTCAAGCTAAAATAAAGGTTGATGGAAAAGGAAATTTAAATCTTTTTAAACTTCCTGAAATCAACGTTCCGAATACACTTGAAGTATATGAGCCTGAGCGAAGTGAAAAAATTAAAACTACTTTAACAGGTACTCAAGGGTCAATAGAGGAAAATTATACTATAGTGCCACAATATCAAGGAAAGTACCCAATACCTCAAATTCAGTTCTCCTTTTTCAATCCTAAAATGAAAACCTATAAAACCTTAAGTTCTCAAGAACTAATTGTGGATGTTTATGAAGGACCCACATCTGGAATTCCATCTTCAAATAAGATCGTTGGGGTATCTAAAACTCCATTAGTAATTTCTGACAGCGCCTTCAGATTTATTCAGTTGGACACGAAATTAAATCCGATTAAGACCGATTCATTCTGGTTGAGCTTTCGATTTTGGCTCCTTTTTAGTTCGGCTTTTATATTCCTTATTTTAGGCTATTTAATAAACCGATTTATTATCCAAAAATCAGAAGACAGCATCAGTACCAAGCAACGCTTGGCTAAGAAACTTGCGAAAAAATATTTGAGTTCTGCCAAAAAAGCATTTGGGAATCAAGTTCAATTTTACGAAGCATTGGAACGTGCATTACACAACTATCTTAAAGCTAAACTTAAAATTGAAACTTCTGAATTAAGCAAAGCAAAAATTGAATCTTTATTGAAGGATAAAAAAGTGGAAACTGACGTCGCTAAAAAATTTATTTTGGTATTTGAAAATTGTGAATTAGCACGTTATGCTCCTGGTTCTGATGGAAGCATTAAGACTGATTATGAGAGAGCAAGTCGCGTTATGGCAACTATAGACAGGCAGTTATGAAAAATAGATTATACGTCATTCTTAAAAAAAAGGAATTCCTTTGTTTAGGTTTAATTCTACTAGCGAGCCTAGTAAGCTTAGAAGCACAAGAGTCTTCTGAGAGCCTTTTTAATAAAGGGAATACTGCTTATAATGAGGCCAAATACAGTCAGGCTGCTGAATTGTATGAACAAATAATAAAAAACGGGGAACACAGTGCTGAATTGTACTACAATTTAGGTAATGCATATTATCGATTAAACCAAGTGGCGGAGAGCATTTACTTTTTTGAAAAAGCGAAACAATTAGCTCCTGAAAATCAGGATGTAAAAATCAACAGTTCGTTTGCACAAAATATGAAAATTGATGCAATTGAGCCTTTACCTCAGTCACAATTAGCACAGATTAGAAAGAATTTTTTTGAGCTTTTAAGTATTGATAGTTGGTCTAAGGTAGCTTTAACTTTTCTCTGGCTTTTTGTGATTCTATTTTTGGGATATTTATTTGCTCAGACAGTAGGTTTAAAAAGAAGTTTGTTTTTTCTTTCTGTAGCTTCTTTGATTTTTTTCACATGCAGTGTATTGGTTACTTTTTTAAAAGATACTGAAGTAAAACAGAATCGTTATTCTATTCTTTTTTCAAAACAAATGGATACTTGGTCAGAACCCAATCAACAAGGAGATCTTTTATTTATAATTCACGAAGGGACCAAAGTACAGGTTTTAGATTCTATAGCGGAATGGCAAAAAATCAGAATTGCTAATGGTTCTGAGGGGTGGTTGAAAAATGCGATCCTAAAAAAATTAAATTAATTTTTCCTCAAAGAGTGGATTACTCTCCGAAATCCAGTCGAATAAAAAGGTCCCTAGATCAACAATAAAAGGATAAGCAACAGATTCTTCTATATAAGCTTGTGGGATTAAGGAAATGACACTTTCAATTTGATTGAATACCAAAATTAATGCGCTCAAGATCACAGACCATTTAATGAAACCAAAGAGCCCACCAGCAAATCTGTTAAATAATCCTAAATAAGCAATTTGTAGAGTTTTAGTAATCATTTTAGCCAGTAGTGAAATCCCATAAACAATTCCCGCAAAAAGTAATAAAAAACTAATTCCATGGATAATTTTAGGATTAAGTTCAATGTAGTGTTTAAGAAAATCTGCAAAAGAGAAAGTAAATTTAAAGGCTCCAAAGGATCCAATAAAAAGAGCAATTACTCCAGCAATTTCTATAATAAAGCCTCTAATTAAACCTCTAATGAGTCCAAAGCCTAGGCAAACAATTATAATGATATCTAATGTATTCATATTTCAAAGTTCTGTTTTTTTAATCAAATTTTAGAGATATGGACTAGTTTTTTGTCTCTAGAAAAATGGGAATAATGTATATGTAAATTGCAATTTACGCATGTGACTAATAATCAATAAAAAGATGGGAAAATGCAATTCATTTCTCAGATAAATTTTCTGAGGGTACTGATATGGACCCAGTAATGTTTGCTCTACTTGATTGGTCTTAAGGAATATGAGAAGCCAAAAGGATTAGATGAAAAGGAAGATAATATAAACCTAATTTATACTGAATTATTTTGAGTATTAGAGCCTTTTGATCAATTCCAACACAATTTTTTTGATAATTCAGCGTAGACTTATTTTGAATTAGTTGAAGCATTACCTAATTTAAAACAAGGAGAACAAAGTGTTTTAGTAAAAGTAAATAGTAGATTAGTTTGAACGAAAACGGGTCATTTACTAAAACTACCCTATTTTTACACTATGATTGAAGAAGTAAAAAAACATTTAAAGGAAGTGGATGCCTTTTCGAGCAAAGACGCTGAGGCGATTGAGAAGTTCAGGTTAAATTATGCTGGAAAAAAAGGAATTCTAAATGAATTGTTTGTAGCCTTCAGAGCCATCCCAAATGAGGAAAAAAAGGCCTATGGACAGGAACTTAACACACTTAAAACAGCGATAGTTGAAAAGGTTAAAACACTTCAATCTCAATTGAAAGCTATAGGGAGTAATTCACAGATTAAGGATCCAAGTAGGTCAGCTTTTCCCTTGAAAACTGGCAATCGACATCCCCTTTCAGTGGTAAAAAATAGAATTATTGATATTTTTACTCAACTTGGATTTTCCATTTCTAAAGGCCCTGAGATTGAAGATGACTGGCATAATTTTACAGCATTAAACCTTCCACTTCATCATCCTGCAAGAGATATGCAAGACACATTTTTTATTCAAACAGATCCCGATATTTTATTGAGAACTCATACATCTTCGGTTCAGGTGCGTTATATGGAAAAAAACCAACCTCCTATTCGTACTATTTCACCAGGACGAGTATATAGGAATGAGGCTATATCGGCAAGATCACATTGTATTTTCCATCAAATTGAAGGCCTATATATTGCTAAAGATGTTTCTTTTGCAGACTTAAAACAAACCTTACAATATTTCACCAATTCCTTGTTTGGCAATTCTAAAATTCGCCTACGTCCCTCTTATTTTCCTTTTACTGAGCCTAGTGCTGAAGTTGATATTTACTGGGGATTAGAGACAGAAGCTGATTACAGAATTACAAAAGGGACTGGTTGGTTAGAAATTATGGGTTGTGGTATGGTGGATCCAAATGTCCTTGAAAACTGTGGAATTGATCCAGAACAATACTCTGGATATGCATTTGGAATGGGTATTGAGCGGATTGCGATGCTTTTATATCAAATCAGTGATATACGTTTGTTTTTTGAGAATGATTTACGTTTTTTAAAGCAATTCAAAGCAACACTTTAGCTTAACTTTAAAAAAGCTTTTCAATTTTACTTTTTTAAATATTCAATCGAAAATATAAAAATGAATTTATATCCATGAATCCCATGGAATTCTACTTAGAAGAAGAATTAATCCAAGTGAATAAAATAAGCCGATCCTTAGAAACTTTTTAGATGGAAGAACTTGTCTTTTGTGCATTGACCAACCCAAAGTAATCAAAACAATAGCAATAATATTTGTAATGGGATGCTCCACCAAATACAACCGTGTTTGTGCATTTTTCATGACGTTCATCTCCAAGGAATCCCATTTGTCAAACCAAGGTGAAACAAAGTATAGGATTAATCCAATCAATAACTGAATGTGAGAAAAAATTAGTCCAAAAAGACTAATTCGTAGATCCTTTACACTGAATTCTAGACCTTTTGATTTACTGATAAAGGCGTTTAAAATTACAATAACTAAAATAGTGAGGACGAAAAAAGCCCAATAAGAGTGAACGTTTTGTAGAATTTCATACATACTTTTTTTAGTGAAAATACTTTATTTTTTGCAACGATCTAATTTCAAAAAACACTAATTAGTTTAAATAGAGAAAAAACTTAACTTTAATAAAAAAATGCAATTTAAATATTCAATTATACTTCTTTGCTTTCTAATTTTGGTAGCATGCGATTCTTTTTATAAAGAAAATAATACAAAAAATCAACCTATTGGTATTGTTATTCACGGTGGAGCCGGAACTATATTACGTAAAAATATGACTCCTGAAAAAGAATCTAACTATCGTAAAGTTTTAGCAGAGGCTATTCATGTGGGGTATATCATTTTAAAAAATGGAGGGAGTAGTCAAGAAGCAGTTGAGAAGACGATTAACATTATGGAAGATTCACCTTTGTTTAATGCAGGAAAGGGAGCTGTTCTTACAGCAGATGAAAAAATAGAATTAGACGCTTCATTTATGAATGGAGCTACACTTGATGCAGGTGCAATTTCAGGAGGTAGAACCATTAAATACCCTATTTCAGCTGCGATTAAAGTTATGGTTAACTCCCCACATGTTATGCTTTCAGGAGAAGGAGCTGATCAGTTTGCCAGTGAGCAAGGTTTGCAGATTGTCGAATCAGATTATTTTTATACGGAGCGAAGAATTAATTCACTTAGAAGAGTCAAAGAAGCTGAACAAAAAGAAGCTCAAAATTCGTCTTTAGAGGAAGCTTTTTTAAAAAATCAGAGATATGGAACCGTAGGCTGCGTGGCTTTAGACTCAGAGGGGAACTTGTCGGCGGGAACCTCAACAGGAGGAATGACCAATAAAAAGTGGAATAGGATAGGTGATGCTCCAATAATTGGTGCTGGAACCTATGCTAATAATAAAACTTGTGCAATTTCAGCAACGGGCTGGGGAGAATTTTTTATTCGTTCTGTAGTGGCTCACGATATTTCTGCCTTGATGGAATATAAAGGACTTTCAATCCGAGAAGCATCTAGAATTGTAATTCACGAAAAGGTAGCAAAATTAGGTGGTGATGGAGGAATTGTAGGGATTGACAACCAAGGGAATATAGCCATGGAAATGAATACTCCAGGTATGTACAGGGCACACATTGACAATGAAGGAAATCTAACTGTAAAAATTTATAAAGACGAGTGAAAATAAACTATTTGGTTTACTCTAATTGATCAAAATGATGCTATTTATAATAAATTCCCAATTTATGATAAAAGCTAATCAAAGTAAAATTTACGTATGTCACCTACCGTTACAATAAATAAACAACGCAAAATAATACATGTTGACATGGATGCTTTTTATGCTTCTGTAGAACAGCTAGATCATCCAGAGTGGAAAGGAAAGCCCCTTGCGGTGGGAGGAGACGGCGGTAGGGGGGTCGTAGCAGCAGCTAGTTATGAAGCACGAAAATATGGAGTACATAGTGCAATGAATGGTCATAGGGCCAGAGAACTTTGTCCTCACTTGATTTTTACCAAACCTCGATTTGATCGCTATAAGGAAATATCAGAGACTGTTCGAGCTATTTTTTTAGAATATACGCCACTGGTAGAACCAATGTCTTTGGATGAAGCTTACTTGGATGTTTCAGACTATGCTTCTGCAACTATGGTGGCACAAGAAATTCGGGCAAAAATAAATCAGCAGACTAAATTGACTGCATCAGCTGGAATCTCAATAAATAAATTTTTGGCCAAAATATCAAGTGATTGGGACAAGCCAAATGGACAAAAAACACTAGCCCCAAATCAAATAACTCCATTTTTGGAATCCTTAGATGTAAAAAAATTCCACGGCATTGGGAAAAAAACAAAACTTAAAATGTATCATTTAGGTATTTATACTGGAAAAGACCTCAAGGCTAAATCACCTTCTTTTATGGCAAGATATTTTGGTAAATCTGGCAACTATTATTATAATGTGGTAAGAGGAATACACGATAGTCCAGTTATACCTCAAAGAATTCCTAAATCAGTAGGAATTGAGCGTACTTTTAGTTCAAATTTGAGTAGTGAACTTTTTTTAGAGGTAAAACTAAAGGAATTGGCAGAAAATTTAGAAAAAAGACTTCAGAGAAATAAAGTAGCAGGGAAAACCTTGACTTTAAAAATTAAGTATAGTGATTTTGTTCAGCAAACTAGAAGTAATACAGGTAAACTTTACCTTTCTACAAAGGACTTGATTTTAGAGAAGGCTAAAACTCTTTTGTATCAGGAAAAATTATTGAATTCTGTTCGTTTAATTGGAATCACTCTATCCAATTTAAATAACAAAAACAACAAGGAAAGGCTTAAGAAAGAAATTTTAAAAAATGAGCAACTAATTCTTCCTTTTTAGATTACTGAAACACGAAGAGTATTGACCATCCCTTTAGTTTCAATAGGCATTGAAGTTAGGTTTACAAGCATATCTTCCTTTTCAACATAGCCTTTGTCCAAAGCAATCTTATTGATTTCTTCAACTGTTTTATCTGTACTGTTTAAATTGTTATAGTAAAAAGCTTTAACTCCCCACAACAGATTTAACTGATTCAAAATTCTTCTATTTGATGTATAAACTAACACATGAGCTTGTGGCCTCCAAGCTGAAATTTGATATGCAGTGTAGCCGCTATTAGTTAATGTACAAATTGCTTTTGCTTCAATATCATTTGCTAAGTAAGCTGCATGATAGCAAATGGATTTGGTAATGAATCGTTTTGTTCGAATTGTTGGTGGAGAATGAGGAACTTCAATCAACTCAGAGTTTTCTACTGTCGTTAAAATATCCGACACGGTATTGATTACCTCTACAGGATATTTTCCTACAGAGGTTTCACCGGAAAGCATTACTGCATCTGCTCCGTCCATTACGGAGTTTGCTACATCATTAACCTCAGCTCTAGTTGGAGTTAAACTGTCAATCATGCTCTCCATCATTTGAGTTGCAATAATTATTGGAATTCTGGCATTTTTAGCTAACAGGACCAATTTTTTTTGAATTAGGGGGACTTCTTGAGCAGGTACTTCAACGCCAAGATCACCACGAGCAACCATTAATCCGTCGCTGTAAGCAATTATTTTATCTATGTTTTCAATAGCTTCAGGCTTTTCAATTTTTGAAATGATTGGAATTTTCCGATTGGTATGCTCTGCCATCAACTTTTTTAAGTCAATTAAATCCTGACTGCATCGGATAAATGAAAGTGCAATCCAATCAACATCTTGAGTGAAAATAAACTTTGCATCCTTGATATCCTTCTCGGTAAGTGCTGGAAGTGAAATATTTGTATTTGGAAGGTTTACTCCCTTGTTAGATTTAAAAGCTCCCCCTTGAATCACGATGGCTTCTACCTCATTTTTTTTATCTGTCTTGGTAACTTTTAAAATCAACTTCCCATCATCTAAAAGAATTCGTTCTCCTTTGGAAACGTCTTTCGGAAAGTTTTGGTAGTTCATATAAGCCTTTTTAGCATTCCCTGTAAATGGAACATTAGTTGAAAAAAGAACATGATCACCTTGATTAATTTTAGTTCCCTCTTCAATTTTTCCTACTCTTAATTTTGGACCTTGAAAGTCAGCCAAAATAGCAGTATTGGTATTTAGTTTTTCATCTACTTTCCTTATCATTTGAATTCGTTCACTCACATCATTATAATTTGCATGAGAAAAATTGATCCGAAATACGTTTACACCTGCTAATATCATTTTTTCAATGACTTCTTTTGAAAAGGTAGCAGGGCCAAGAGTTGCTACAATTTTAGTTTTTTTGATAGTATTCATCAATCAAATATTAAGTTCAATCGGTTTTTAATTTTATTTGAGGGGATTTCATAAATCATAGTTATTGCACTCCACGTATTTAGTGATTTGAAAAGTAATTGAATTGTTTCTAAATGGTCAGATTTAATAAAAAAATCCACCTGTTTAAATTCAGGAAATAAATATACTTCATTTCTCAAAGGAAGGTTAAATAATGTGTTTTTATTTAAGTTTTCTTGCTCTAGATAATGTTTGTGGATATTACAAAATAGTATTGTTTTTATATCAATTAAAGAATTTTCCCATTTAAATAAACTAAAAGAAGCTTCTTTGTAATTTAAAGCTATGTCTTCTTTTCTCCTGAAGATTGAGTTGCTAAACTTATTTAAAAAATAAGCAATTTGAAAAGCTTCTTTATTAGAATGAATTGCAAGTAAATGATCTTTATTAAAAACTTCATCTTGATAGTCTAAAAGATGTACTTTATGTCCTTTTTTCATTAAAATTAGGGTTAATCTTTAGCACTCTGACAGCAATTATGGCTGCCTTTTCTTCTGCTTTCTTCTTAGAAGCACCCTTGCCCTTAGCAATACAATTATCTCGAAATAAAATTTTACACGAATAGTTAACTTTAGGATCAAGACATTGATCTTGAATTGTCTTGAACTCAATATTTTTCTTAATTTTTTGACTCCATTCAATTAACAAAGCCTTATGACTGAGGACTAAAGAATCCAACCTTTTAATGTTGATAAAAGGTAAGATAGCATTGTAGATTACATATTCTTTTGTTTTTTCATAACCCTTATCGATAAAAATGGCACCAATTAATGATTCCAAAAGATCTCCGTGAATGTCCTCTCCAAGATATCTGTGGTGATTGGCTATTTTTGCAATTGTATGAAGATCCATTTCTTTACCAATTTGATTAAGTTTTGACCTACTTACTATCTTGGCACGAAGTTTAGTAAGAGTTCCTTCTTTTGCTTTAGGGTAGTACTTGAAGAGGAAATCTGAAATAATAGAATTAAGTACTGCGTCTCCAAGAAATTCTAGCCGTTCAAAGTTCAAGGGTTCACCACCAAGGGTTTTATGATTCATAGAACTGTGAGTAAATGCCTCATTATAGACATCTTTTTTTTGAGCTTTAATATTAAGTTTTTTTCTGAGTTCAATAAAAAAATTCCCGGATGTTTCCATTCGGGAATTTAATATGTAGTCTAGAATTTTCATACCTATAAATTAAGGGATTTTTTTAAACAGAACGCATGCATTATGCCCTCCAAATCCAAATGTGTTAGAAAGAGCGACATTAATTATTCTCTTCTGAGGTTTATGGAATGTAAAATTTATTTTTTCATCGATACCTTCATCTGGAGTCTGATGATTGATGGTAGGAGGCATAATATCATTTCTTATAGCCATAATAGATGCAATTGCTTCAATTGCGCCTGCTGCACCAAGTAAATGACCAGTCATTGATTTTGTAGAATTAATATTCATGCTGTAAGTATGTTCTTTAAATACAGATATAATTGCATTAGACTCAGCAATATCTCCGAGAGGAGTCGATGTCCCATGCATATTAATGGCATCCACATCTTTAGGATTCAATTTAGCATCTCGCAAACAGTTTTCCATAACTTTTATTGCACCAAGTCCTTCGGGATGTGGTGCAGTCATGTGGTGTGCATCAGCAGAAAGTCCGCCTCCAGCGAGTTCAGCATATATCTTTGCTCCTCTAGCAGTAGCATGTTCATAAGATTCTAAAATAAGAGTTCCTGCGCCTTCTCCAAGCACAAATCCGTCTCGGTCGTTATCAAATGGTCTTGATGCAGTTTTTGGGTCATCATTTCGTTTTGAAAGAGCATGCATGGCATTAAACCCTCCAATCCCAGCCTTTGTAACTGCTGCTTCCGAACCACCAGTGACCATTATATCGGCATACCCTAAACGGATGTAATTTAAAGCATCAATCATTGCATTAGATGCGGATGCACATGCTGAGACTGTTGCAAAATTAGGCCCCCTAAACCCATATTTGATTGAAATTAAGCCAGGTGCAATATCTGCAATCATCTTAGGAATAAAAAAGGGGTTGAATCTTGGGTTTTCATTTGATGCGGCAAAGTTGAGCACTTCATTCTGAAAAGTTTCTAAGCCTCCTATTCCTGCACCCCATATTACACCTATACGATCTTTATTTAATTTATCTAGTAATAGATTGGAGTCTTTTAGAGCCTCAGCTGTTGAAACCAATGCATATTGTGCAAAGCGATCGTACTTTCGCGATTCCTTCCGATCCATATGATCTAAAGGATCGAAGTTCTTAAGTTCGCAAGCAAACTGAGTTTTGAATAATTCTGGGTCAAAATAAGTGATACGAGCAGCACCGCTTTCACCATCAAGTAAATTCTCCCAATATTCTGAGAGGGTGTTACCTATTGGCGTAAGGGCTCCCAATCCGGTAACAACTACACGTCTTGGCTCCATAAGGATTAATTAGTCAGCTTGTTCAATAAATTGAATTGCTTGACCAACGGTTGCAATATTTTCTGCTTGGTCATCTGGAATTTGAATATCAAATTCTTTTTCGAATTCCATGATCAACTCCACGGTATCCAATGAGTCTGCTCCTAAGTCGTTAGTAAAACTTGCTTCTGCTACAACTTCGTTCTCGTCAACACCTAATTTGTCAACTATTATAGCTTTTACTCTTGATGAAATATCTGACATGATTTAGTTTAGTTAGATTTATCTTTAACAAAAGTATAAAACTTTAAATGAATACAATATAATGAGGTTGAATATTAAACATTAAATTTAAATACTTACTTTTTAAAGAACTCCAATGTATTATATTTACTGGAAATTAATCTTACTTTAATGGTTAAGAGAATAATTTTATTTGCTTCAGGAAATGGATCGAATGCAGAAAGAATTTGTCACTTTTTTCGACAAAATTCAACAGTTTCTATCTCTGGAATTTTTACAAACAATCCAAAAGCGGGTATTATTAAGCGTGCAAAAAAATTTGAAATTGAAGTTCAAGTTTTCGATAAAAAAGAGTTTATAGAGAATCAATTACTTAAAAAGGTTGCTGCGTTGAAACCTGACTTAATCGTTTTAGCAGGGTTTTTATGGAAAATTGAAGAGAGCTGGGTAAAGCAATTCCCTAACCAAATAATTAATATACACCCTGCACTTTTACCTAGATATGGAGGTAAAGGTATGTACGGTCAAAATGTCCATAATGCTGTAAAGGAAAATAAGGAAAAGGAAACAGGAATTACAATTCATTATGTAAATAAAGATTATGATAAGGGTGCTATTATCTTTCAGAAGAAGATTTTACTTACTGATAATGATTCTGCGGCTCAAATCGCTAAAAAGGTGCATGATCTGGAACATCGCTATTTTCCCTCTGTTATTGCTAAACTTTTAATGGAAGCGCCTAATGAAGTCTAAAAAAGTTCATTTATACACTGACGGTTCTTCACTTGGAAATCCAGGGCCTGGTGGTTATGGGATCATATTACAATTGGAAACAAAGTCCTACATTAAAGAGTTCTCCCAAGGCTTTGTAAAAACAACAAACAATAGAATGGAGTTGTTAGCTGTGATTATTGGCCTAGAAAAGCTCAAAAAGGCACCAATGGAAGTTGTTGTATATTCTGATTCTAAATATGTTGTTGATTCAGTGGGGAAAAAATGGCTATTTGGTTGGGAAAAAAGTAACTTTAAAGACAAGAAAAACTCAGATCTTTGGAAGCGATTTCTGATTGTATATAGGAAACATTTCATTAATTTCCAATGGATTAAAGGGCATAATATGCATCTTCAAAATGAGAGATGCGACCAATTAGCAGTTAAAGCTGCAAAGGGGGAAAACTTGATAAGAGATATTTTTTATGAGCAAATTGAAAATCAAAAGACCTAAGATTCCATTTATTGATCTTTGATTAATAAATGTTTGAAATTAAAACCAAAAGGGAAAAGAGTTTTTTACTTTTGTATTATGAATAATAAACTTTTGGTCTTAGGCACTATGGCTTATGACGCTATTGAAACTCCATTTGGTAAGGCTAAAAAAATTTTAGGGGGTTGCGCCACTTATATTGGTCTGGCTGCATCAAACTTTAAAACCGAATGTGGTCTAATTTCCATCATTGGAACTGATTTTGAAAAAAGACATTTAGATCTTTTGAAAGCTAATAATATTAATTTGGAAGGAGTTGAAAAACTTGAGGGTGAAAAAACATTTTTCTGGAGTGGGAAATATCATAATGATTTGAATACACGGACCACTCTGGACACCCAACTTAATGTATTGACCAAATTTAAGCCTAAGGTCCCTGAAAGTTTTAAAGATTCAAGTTTTGTTTTGTTAGGGAATTTGGATCCAAACATCCAGCTAGAAGTTTTAGATCAAATGAATAAAAAGCCTGATTTGATTGTTATGGATACTATGAACTTTTGGATAGAAAGCTACAAAGAAAAATTAGAAGAACTCATATGTAGAGTTGATGTGATTTCAATAAACGATGAAGAAGCTAGGCAAATCACACAGAAAAATTCCCTAGTTGAAGCAGCTAAAAGCCTACAAGCAATGGGGCCAAAGTATGTGATAATAAAAAAAGGAGAACATGGTGCTTTATTATTTAATGATAATGATATTTTTTGCGCTCCTGCACTTCCCTTAGAAAAAGTATTTGATCCTACTGGTGCTGGAGATAGTTTTATTGGTGGGTTTACTGCGTATCTAGTTCAACGTAAGAAAATCACTTTTGAAGAAATGAAAACTGGAGTTATTATTGGATCAGCAATAGCATCTTTTACTGTTCAAGAATTTGGCACGAAAGCATTAGAAAAAATAACCTTTGCTAGTTTGGAACAAAGAATAAAAGTCTTTAAGTCATTAACAGAATTTAAATTAAATTGAAATCAGATGAGTGACACTATCAAGCACGAGTGTGGAATTGCCCTTTTACAACTTAAAAAACCTTTATCCTTTTATAAAGAAAAATATGGGAGTCCATTTTATGGCATTGATAAAATGTATTTGTTAATGGAAAAACAGCACAATCGAGGTCAAGATGGTGCAGGCTTTGCAAGCATTAAATTCGATATGTCTCCTGGACAACGTTATATAAGCAGGGTTCGATCCGCTGAACAGCAGCCAATTCAGAATATTTTTAAAATTATCAATACCAGAATTCAAAAAGAGATTCTAGCCAATCCCAAACTCATTTCTACTTCAGATAAAATAAAAACCAAAATCCCTTATGTAGGCGAGTTGATGCTGGGTCATGTTCGTTACGGAACATTTGGAAAAAATAATATTGAAAGTGTTCATCCATTTTTACGTCAAAATAACTGGATGCATCGAAATTTGATTGTAGCTGGAAATTTCAATTTGACAAATGTTAATGAATTATTTGAAAATTTAGTGGATTTAGGTCAACACCCAAAAGAAAAGGCAGATACAATCACTGTTATGGAAAAGATTGGACATTTTCTAGATGATGCGGTTGCCAAAATCTATAAAAAATTAAGAAAGGAAGGGTATACAAAAAAAGAAGCCTCTCCACTAATTGCAGAACGATTAAGAATTTCTAAAATTCTTCGTAAAGCATCTAAAAACTGGGATGGTGGATATGCTATGGCTGGATTGTTAGGGCACGGAGATTCTTTTGTTTTGAGAGATCCAGTTGGAATAAGACCAGTTTACTATTATCAAGATGATGAAGTTGTCGTTGTAGCCTCTGAGCGACCTGTAATTCAGACCGTTTTTAACGTAAGTTATGATCTAGTAAAAGAACTTGAGCCTGGGCATGCATTAATCAATAAAAAAGCTGGAGATACGTTTATTAAAAAAATTATTGAACCAGAAGAAAAGAGGGCCTGTTCATTTGAACGAATTTATTTTTCTAGGGGTGGAGATGCTGAAATTTATCAAGAGCGTAAAGATTTAGGTAAAGCACTTTTTCCACTGGTTCACCAGGCTATAGGTGGTGATTTAGAAAACAGTGTTTTTTCTTTTATACCAAATACTGCAGAAACTTCATTCTACGGGCTTATTGGTGCAGTGCAGGATCATGTGCGAGATGTACTCAAGAAAGAACTTTTTAAATCAGACCAACCTAATAGTGAGGCTTTATCAAAATTATTATCCTTAAAGCCAAGAATAGAAAAAATAGCGATAAAAGACGCAAAGCTTCGCACTTTTATAACAGAGGATAGTGATCGAGATGACTTGGTTGCCCATGTATATGATATAACTTATGGTGTAGTAAAATCTTCTGATAACTTAGTTATAATTGATGACAGTATTGTAAGAGGAACGACGCTACAAAAAAGTATTTTACGTATGTTAGACCGTCTAGGTCCCAAGAAGATTGTAGTTGTATCAAGTGCTCCTCAAATTCGTTACCCTGATTGTTATGGAATCGATATGGCAAAACTAGAAGAATTCATTGCTTTTCGAGCAGCACTTTCATTACTTCAAGATGATGGATTGTTTGACGAAGTAGTTCAATCAGTTTATCACAAGAGTAAGCTAAGCATCGATAAAAATGAAAATACACCACCTAACCACGTCAAAGCTATTTACGAACGCTATTCAAATGATCAAATCTCAAATAAAATTTCTACTTTACTCAAAAACGATAGTATTGATGCAGAGGTAGAGATTATTTTTCAAACGGTAGAAGGACTGCATAAAGCCTGTCCAAAAAATCTTGGAGATTGGTATTTCACTGGAAATTATCCAACCCCAGGAGGTTGTAGAGTTGTCAATAAAGCCTTTATAAACTTTGTAGAAAAGAATAATAAAAGAGCATATTAGGGCCTTTAATTTATAAAAAACGCATTTTACCGAATTAATTGAAAAGAGGGTAGCATTTAGTTAATATTTGAATTACTTGAACAAAACAACGTTAAGTTCATGGAAAGATTTGGGGCAAAAGGAGGAATTTATTCCTCCTTTTTATTTCTTAAGCCCTTTTTCATAAAGAGATCCAACCACATTCCAATCAATAACATTAAAAAATGCATTTATGTAATCTGGACGTCGGTTTTGATAGTTTAAATAGTAAGCATGTTCCCATACGTCTATCCCTAAAACGGGATTACCACCGCATCCAATTCCAGACATTAACGGATTGTCTTGGTTTGCTGTAGCACACACTTCAACACTACTGTCTTCTTGAACACAAAGCCAAGCCCATCCTGAACCAAATTGTGTTGCAGCTGCATCAGCAAAAGCTGTTTTAAATTCTTCAAAATTTCCAAATTTAGCATCTATAGCTGCAGCTAATTTTCCTGAGGGTAGTCCACCACCATTTGGTGACATAATCTCCCAAAATAATCTGTGATTATAAAATCCTCCCCCGTTGTTTCGAACCGCTTTATTTTCTGGATCTAAATTATTTAAAATGGATTCAATGGATTGATCTGCCAATGGGGTATCCGCAATCGCAGCATTTAGTTTAGTGGTATACCCATTGTGGTGTTTACTGTGGTGAATCTCCATAGTACGAGTATCAATATGGGGCTCTAAGGCATCGTATGCATATGATAGAGCAGGTAATTTAAAGGACATAATTATTTTTTTAAATGTTTACACAAAATTAAAATTTCTTTTCGGAATAGAGGGCTAAGTTCTGAAAAGCATTACTTTTAAAAAGGGATCCGTTGTAATGAGTCAATCCAACTTTAATATTATTAATGCTGCTGCAGTATCAGGGAAAACGTATACCTTGGTTTTGTATTACTTAAAGCAGCTTCTTGGTGCGAAAAAACCACGTCCCTATCGACAAATGCTGGCGCTGACTTTTACCAACAAGGCCGTAAATGAGATGAAGGTAAGAATATTAGAAGCGCTTCATGATTTGTCAAAAACTCCTTCTCAGAATATTGAATTACAGGAACAACTTAGCCAAGATTTGGAGATTAGAATTGGTGAATTGACCCGAAGAGCTGAAACAATGCTACGTAATATTGTGCTTGAGTATGGAAGTTTTGATGTTATTACTCTTGATAAGTTTACCCACAGAATCGTCCGAACATTTGCCAAGGAATTCGAATTACCCAAGGGTTTTGAAGTAGTTCTTGACTCTAAAAGCATCTTGGATCAAGTCGTACAATCTATAATTGACCAAATAGGTAAAGACGAATTGATTACCCAATTACTTCTTGAATTAAGCCTTTCAAAAATTAGACAAGGGATGAGTTGGGATATTCAAAACGACTTAGATGATTTTGCAGCCTTGTTACTCAATGAAAATGATCGAATACCTCTAGCAGATCTCAGAAAAAAAGACAGACAAACCCACAAGAAAGACCAAGAGCAACTTAAAAACTCGTTAAAACAGACTAAAGAACGCATCAAAAATAAAACTAGTGAGTTCACTCAATTACTTCGAGAAAAAGATTTAGTGCCAGAAGATTTTACACGCCAAATACTCTTCAAGCATTTAGATCTTTTACATCTAGAGTTTTACGAAAAGCTATATGGGAATCAACTAGAAGCAATGCTGAAAGGTTTGGTTCCACTATATAAAAAGAGCACTGAAGCTTCAAAAAAGCAAATGATAGATCAGTTGCTCCCTCAATTTCTTTCGTTGTTTTTAAGTATTAAAAAAGAGGTAGGCTTTTACTTACTAATCGAAAAAACACTTAAATATTGGACTCCTAGATTGATTTTACAACAAATTGAACAAGGATTAAAAGTACTTCAAAATGAAAGAGAAATTAGGCTCCTTGGTGAGTTTAATCAAAAAATCAGTTCTTTGGTTCAAGTTGAAGAAGCACCCTATATTTATGCCCGTTTAGGCGAACGCTATAACCATTATTACTTAGATGAATTTCAAGACACCTCATCACTACAATGGTCCAATTTATTGCCTTTGATTGGAAGTGCACTTGAGTCTGAGTCATTGTCAGGGGAACAAGGATCACTTGTTTTGGTTGGTGACCCAAAGCAGGCTATTTATCGATGGAGAGGGGGTGATATAATGCAGTTTATCCAACTTCTTAAAAAAAAATCAAAACCATTTCAAATAGTACCTTTGATAAAACGTTTGGAGGTCAATTATCGCTCAGATGCTGCAATCGTATCTTTTAACAACATTTTTTTTTCTTATTTGACGACTGTTTTAGTAAGTCCAGAAATCCAATCAATTTACGGTGAAGAAAGTCAGCAGCAAGTAAAAAATCCAGGTGGATTTGTCCAAATAAAAGCTATTCCACAAGGAGGAAATCAGGAGGATAAAATACCGCTTTACGTCGCAGAAACTATTTCAGCAATAAAGCAGGCAATGGAGCATCAGTTTGAACAAAAAGAAATTGCAGTATTAGTTCGCGTAAAGAAGCAATCTGTTGTTATAAGTGAAAACTTGATTGCTCAAGGATATGATATTCTTTCCTCAGATTCTCTAGCAGTCGGAAATTCAAGTCAGGTGCAAACAATACTGGCAGTTCTCAAACTCTTAATTCGACCAAATAGTACGACTCAACATAAAATTATTTTTGATGAATTTTGGAAATGTGAGGAGATTATACAAGGAGATTACCATCGTATCGTTAGTAATCTAATTCATCTTCAAACCTTTGAATTCTTCAATCAATTAAATAAAATATCGAGTTCAACTTACAATCCTAAAGAACTTCGTGGACTTTCTTTGATCGAAACTATTGATTTCATTATTGTATCTTTTCCTATACTTGACTTCAATAATCCTTTTATCTTAACTTTTTTGGAGGATGTCTTTGAATTTTCTAGACAAAAGGGAGCTTCACTTTCAGAGTATTTATCTCATTGGGAGACTCAATCAGAAAAACTTCGTTTGTCAACTCCTGAACACACAAATGCAATCCGTGTAATGACTATTCATCAGGCAAAAGGATTGGAATTCCCTATTGTTATTTTACCTTTTATGGATACTCAACTTCATCCAAATGTAAGAGATAAGGTTTGGTTTTCGTTTCAAAATTCTACTTTAGCCAATATCCAATGGGGATGGTTTAACTTTTCAAGTCAATTACTTCATTGCGGGAGTGATGCAGAAGCCCTTTACAAAGAGCATCTTCTGGCTAAAGAATTGGATGCATTGAATATTCTTTATGTTGCTTTGACTAGAGCTAGAAATCAACTTTACGTGGTTACCCATTCAGTTAATGAGGAGGGGACTAAAACCTATGCAGATTTATTTGGATCTTATGTAAGATCACAAGGGAAAATATTAGATGAAAATTCACACTTTGAATTGGGGGATCCAGAGCTTGCTAAGTCAAATAGGAAAGACTTGAACGAGGATAATGAGCTCCATTTGTATGTTGGTATTTCGAATAAGTGGAAAGAGAATTTAATTGTTCCTACCAGTCCTTCAAATGAGGTCCTGATTTCACAAGAGAAAGGATTACTTATTCATGAACTTTTAGCTAAAATTAAAAATAAGGAAATGTTTACAGAAGTTATGGAAGAGAGTATAAATTCTAAAATCCTTTCGGAACTAGAGATGCTAGAGTTGAAAAAAATGGCCAATCAAATTATTATGCACCCAGAGTTGAAAGAGTATTTTGAAGGGACTGATCAAGTGCTATGTGAACAAGAGATTCTCATTCCTAATGGACCAACTTTACGCCCCGATCGGATAAACATTTCCCAACACGGTAGAGCAACAATTTTAGATTATAAAACAGGAAGTCCAAAAGCTAAGGATAAAAAACAGGTTAAGGTTTATGCAGAAGCTATAACAGCACTTGGTTTTCATCATGTAGTTTCAAAATTAGTTTACATTGATAAGGAAATTGACGTGATTTCCGTAGGCCAAATAATTCGTTGATTTATGACAGCTCATGTAAAAACTCATATCAGCCTTATAATATTTAAATAATGCAATCTTTTTTAAATGAAGTTGCGAAAAAAATAATAGATTCCAATAATGATTTGAGTCTGATCAGGATTATTGTTCCTAATTTACGCGCAATAAAATTTTTAAAAGAAGCTTTAAAAAATGAACTTGAAGTAGCAGCTCTCGCTCCCCAAATATTAAGTATAGAAGAATTCATCAATGAGTTGTCGGGGATTGAAAAAGCTACAAATATTGACTTGCTTTTTACTTTTTATAAAATATATCAAGAACACACCCCTGAAAAAGAGCAAAATTCCCTGAATCAATTTCTAAATTGGGCACCCTCACTTCTTCAAGAGTTTAATGAAATAGATGTTCAGTTGATTGATGCGAATTTGATTTTCAGTTTTATGGGTGCGATCGAACGAATTGAGGAGTGGGATGGGAAAAAACTGGGCGATTTAGGCAAACAGTTTTTTAAATTTCAAGAAAGAGTCCTTCTCTATTACAGTAAGCTCTATAAGAAGCTCCAAAGCCAACAGCTTGGTTATTCTGGACTTCAGTATAGGGAGGCCACTCAAAATTTAGGGCATTATATCCAATCAGATCACCCTTTCCACTATTTCGTTGGATTTAATGCACTGACGAAGGCAGAAGAAGTAATTATTCAAGAATTAATTGCTGAAGAAAGGGCAACAATTTTATGGGATTTGGATGAATATTTTTACAAAGACCCCTTCCATAGTGCCGGCCATTTCATTAGAAATTACATCAAAGAATGGACTTTTTTAAAGCAAGAGTTTACTTCACAATTTTCCAATCATTTTTCGAAAAATAAACAAATTGAAATAATTAATGTAAGTGAAAACTTATCTCAAGCCAAGGCTGCTGCACAACTTGCAATTGGCACCTATCGCGAAAACCCTGACGACTCTATTGTTCTTGTTTTGGGTGATGAGACACTTTTGCATCCGGTTTTAACATCTATATCTTCGGAAGGGATTCCTTGGAATGCATCAATGGGATATCCATTAAAGAATTTTGGACACATAAAACTTTTTTTAAAACTCTTTGATTTATTAAAAACAAACATTGACGGTTTTTATTCTTTATCAAAGGTAAATTCAATCATAGAAGAAAGTGTAGTTCTAACACTTTTGGAGACATCAGGAATTCAAATAAAAAAAATAATAAAACAACAGCATGTTCAACGTAGTTCAAACTTAAACTCAAAGTATGTCCTTGGTAAATCAGCAGTAGGAGATATTATTTTCAAGCCTTTTGAAACTCCTAATTCATTTATAGAGCGAATGCTATTACTTTCTGAAATGATTAAAAAGTATTTGATTTTCAACAAGTTTTCCAGTCTTGAGATTCACTGCATAAAGCAAACGATTATTCTGTGGGGAAAAGTATTCAATCTTAGTAAATCTAATCCTGAATTAAAAGAACTCCGGAACATTGAGTTTGTATTTATAAAATTACTGGACAATGAAAACTTATACTTTTCAGGTGACCCATTTACTGGGGTTCAGATCATGGGAGTTTTGGAAACACGAGTTTTAGATTTCGATCATGTCATAGTAACTCACGTAAATGAAGGAATTCTTCCTTATGGTAAAACTTCCTTTTCTTGGATTCCTTTTGATGTGCGAAAAAAGTTTGGGTTGAATACTTTTATTGAGCAAGATCATGTTTATGCATATCACTTCTTTAGACTATTACAACGTGCAAAAAAGATTAGTCTATTTTATAATGATGCTGCTGAAGGTCTATTTTCAGGTGAAAAAAGTCGATTTTTAATACATCTAGAATATTTCAAAAGACCAAATCATAAACTGAGTTTTAAACATTTGAGTTTTAAACTTGAGGTACAAAGTAAAGACAATAAAAAAGCAATTAAAACCCCAGTAGTAATGAATCAATTAAACGAAGTGGGTATTAAAGGCTTTTCTGCCTCTTCTTTAATACAATATATCCGTGATCCGTATCTGTTTTATGAGCAACAACTTTTTAAAATTAAACCGGATGACGAGCTTCAAATCGATATTAATGCTGCAGAAAAAGGAACCATTATTCACGAAGTTTTGGAACTCTTGTATAAACCCTATTTAGATCAAGTGTTATCAGACAAAGATTATGATGAAATATTAACGACACTACCTGAAATAGTAAACTCTAGTTTTAAAAAGCAATACGAAAAAGGATCTCTTTATTCAGGAAAGAATTACTTAATTTTTGAGATTACAAAAAGGATACTTAAGAAGTTTATAGAAGAAGAAAGAGACTTTGTGAAAAAAGGAAATGAGATTATCATTAGAGGATTGGAGAAGAAATTTTATGAAGCTGTTTTTATTCCTCAATTAAATCAAGAGATTTTCCTTAAAGGAACCATAGATCGTATTGATGTTTTAAACGGTACTACCCGAATTATAGACTATAAAACAGGAAACATTACCTCTACTAATTTAAGTTTTAACACTTGGGAGGAGCTGATTAGTTTGCCCAAAAAAGGAACTCTTTTTCAAGTAATGCTTTATGCCTATGCACAAAAAAATAAATTTAAAAATGTTAAGTTATATACTGGAGTAATTCCAATTAAGAATTTTGATAATCAGTTTTTAGCTGTCTGCCAAAAGCAAGGCAGAATTAAAGAGCCACTCTTAATTGATTCAAATATTTTAAAAGATTATGAAAAAGTACTTTTCAAATTATTAATTGAAATTTTTAACCCAAAAACACCCTTTGATCAAATTGAAGATAAAGGTTAAAGAATTGGTCATGACTATAATTTCGTTCAATTTTATTTAAATTTACATTATTCTACTCAATACAATATTTAATTTATGAGTAAAAAAGATGATTTCGATAAAATTGACCAGAATAAGGATGGGTATATCTCTAGAGAAGAATATGCCGATGCAAATAAGTCTGCAGGGATTGAAAAAGAAAACTTAAACTGGTTTTTACGATTAATAACTTTAGGAGATCGATTTGACATTAAAGATTTTTGGGATCGAGTTAAAAAGTCAATTGTAGAATTTATAATCCTTGTTTTTGGTGTAACTGTCTCTTTTGGAATTGAGCAGCAAGGAGGGGAGTCTGATAATAGAAACGACGGCATTGAAAATTTGAATAATTTAAGAGAGGAAATAGATAAAATGATTACTTACACAGACGCCTATATCGAGCAAGTTGATTGGGTGACTGAGCTCTATCAAAAACAATACGATAAATGGGAAAAAGATAATGATAGTATTTTCCTTGATTTTCAAGATGATGAAGAAGAGCCAGGTGGGAAATATTATTTCGCTCCGATGGGAATGTATACTCAGAGAGATCCTTTTGATCCCCCAAGAGTGAATTTTGATGCAATAAAACTGGATGGAACTTTTCGTTTAATGCCAAAAGAAGTTGGTTTAAAAATGACTGAAATTTATGATGGAACTGAACTGAGATATTTAATTGAAAATACCGGCAAAAATGAAGAGAGATACGTAAATCAGTTTGTTAATCGAATTGCAAATAAATGGGTTTTCGATTTGCCATGGGTTGACGTTGATTACAATGAATTTTGGACAGAAAACAGAAAGTATATTCAAAATGATAAATTCATTAAATATAACCTATATAAAAGATTAGATCTATGGGAGTGGAGCGTAAAAGAGCAGTTACAGCAATATAGAACATCTTTAATTGAAAGTACAGAGCTGTTAGACTCAGTAATCGCTGTTCGAGATAGCGAATATGAATTTATTTGGTGGGTACTGAATCCTAAGGATTAGTATTGTCAATTAAATCTGCCACGAGTTTTCCAGAAATAACACTGGGTGGTACTCCTGGGCCAGGGACAGTTAATTGTCCAGTAAAAAATAAATTTTTTACTTTAGAACTTTTCAATTTTGGTCTTAAAAATGAGGTTTGAAGCAACGTGTTTGCTAAGCCATATGCATTACCTTTATAAGAATTATA
>JAQWNN010000052.1 GCA_029268555.1 Flavobacteriaceae bacterium | reverse complement strand
CGTTAAGTTTGGTTTGTGGTTCAAGAAGTACTTGAACCATTTTTCCTTTTGGTTGATTGGTAGGGACGACTAAAGATTTTGAAGCAAGGGTAGTGGTCGTGTTTTTTTGTGTTTGATAGTTAAACCCTTTAATGTTGGTTTTTTTTTCAAGTTGATAACTTTTAATATCGTGTTTTCCCAAGAGACTACTTAATTCTTCTAGAATATCTGGATGCCCTTGCATGACGTAGTTTTGATACTTTAAATTTTGATTACTGTAAAATTCTTGGTAGTTTTTATTGAGTAAATCTTTATTTAACGAGGCAATTTCAACGGTTGAGATCCCTGTTGTGTAATGATGTTCAATTCGATCTTTAAGAGTCAGCATAGTGTTTTCATTGTTTTCAATTCCCAAACCAGCAACCCCTCCACCTGCTTGCTCATAGGTCATACCAATGGCACCCAGATAAGTTGGGTAAGTGTCCCCATAACTCGGATAGAGTAAATCGAAAGTTTGTTTGGTAAAATAAAACCAACCCTCTTTGTCAAAATACTTGGCATGATTTTTACCGATGACATCCTGAAAACTTTTTTGGAATGGACTGATGATTTCGTGATAGGGTTCAGCAGCCGGCGCAAAATAGTATGGAGAATTAATTCCTTGTTCGTGGAAGTCCACGTGAATGTGGGGAAGCCACTTGTTATACTTTACGATTCGTTGCTTGGATTCGATTTGAGTGAGCCATGCCCAATCGCGATTTAAGTCAAATATATAATGATTTGTCCTTCCATTATGCCAGCCCTCACGATGCTCGCGAGTATAGTATTTGGTGTTGTTGGGAGCGCTTTTAACCTGATTGTAAAAATTGACATACCGATCCCTTCCATCAGGATTAATACAAGGATCTAATATGACAATAGTATCTTGGAGCCAATCTGAATATTTTATCAATAGATTATATGCTGTTTTCATAGCGGCCTCTGTACTTGAGGATTCGTTCCCATGAACATTGTAGCTGAGCCATACAATTACTTTTTCATTATTTTTTTCTCCAGAAACAATACCACTATTTTGTAAATGTGTAGTACGAATGGATTCTAAGTTTTTTAGATTATCTTCTGACGAAATGAAAGCCAATTGAAGTAAACGACCCTCGTTTGTTTTTCCATAGGGTTGTAATTTTAACCTTGGGGAGCTGGTGTCTAAATATTCGAAATACTCTACTACTTGGTGGTGACGAGTAAAATAAGAACCAAGTTCATAGCCCAAAAATTGGTCAGGTGTTTGAAGTTGGGATTGAACAGAACTTAAAGATAATGTCGTTAGTGTAAAGAGTAATGTGCGTAACATGGAATCTATTTTTAAACTAAAATACGCTTTCTGATTTAACTCTATTTTCTTTTTTTAAAATGAATACCTTTACACAAAAGGATGCATGAAAAAAAAGTTCATTTCATTTAAAGAAACAAAGCGTTTTTCTCAACTAATAACGAGTTATTTAGATAAAGCTGAAAGCATCCAGCCTTTCTATGGTTTATTCCCATCCGTTCAAAATTTTAAAAAACAAATTGAGGCCAAAAAGGCCTCTTATTCTGATTCTCATCGACAAGTTTTAGCGAATACACTTCGAGATCAGTACAGTACAATTCCACATTCAGTTACTGTTCAAAAAAATCTATCCTTACTCGACTCCAAAAACACTTTTACAATAACTACAGGACATCAATTGAGTTTGATGACAGGACCGCTTTATTTTTTATATAAAATTGTAAGTACCATAAACTTGTGTAAACAACTTAAAAAAGACTATCCAAAGTCAAATTTTGTACCGGTGTATTGGATGGCGAGTGAAGATCACGATTTTGAAGAAATCAGTTCATTTCGTTTTCAAGATAAAAGTATTCGATGGCCAGGTAAGGCCGCAGGAGCAGTTGGTGAAATGTCATTAGAGAATTTGCAGCCTACATTGGATGTTTTTGAAAAGCAATTAGGCGGTGGTGCGAATGCCGAGCGAATTAAAGATATGATCAATCAGTCGTACCGAACTTCTAGTACTCTATCTGAGGCTACTTTTAGGTTGGTTAATATTCTTTTTGGAGAATATGGATTGATTATTATAGAGCCTCAAAAACCTGAATTAAAGGCACTTTTTAAACCGATTTTAAAGGAAGAGCTTTCGAAAAGTTCTTCTTTTAATGCGGTGGCTGAACAGATTGAACAATTAAAAAAAGGATTATATTCTAACTACACTCCTCAAGTAAATCCAAGAGAAATTAATCTCTTTTATTTGACTCAAAATGGGCGCCATCGTATTGAAAAGATTTCAGACCGCTTTTATTTAAACGGAACAGAGCAGTCGTTTACCGAAGTAGACTTTATGAGGCTCGTAGACCAGGAGCCTGAACGCTTTTCTCCTAATGTAATCCTTCGCCCAGTCTATCAGGAATGTATTTTACCCAACCTATGTTATATTGGTGGTGGAGGAGAACTGGCGTATTGGTTTCAGTTGAATTCTACTTTCAGTCATTTTAACGTCCTTTTTCCAATCCTTTTGTTACGAAATTCAGCATTGATCTATTCTGAAAAGCTAGGGAAAAAAATAACAAAGTTGAAGTTGGAAACTACCGATTTATTTATGAAACGTGATGCCCTAATTGATAAAAAGATAAAGCAAATAAGCGATATAGATTTAGATCTTTCCCCTTTAAAAGACCAATTAAAAAAGCAATTTGATAGTTTACAGGATTTAGTTGCCAAAACTGACGCCTCTTTTAAAGGAATGGTAGATGCTCAGCAAGCAAAGCAATTTAATGGAATTGATAAGCTAGAGATGCGGTTGCTTAAAGCGCAGAAGCGAGTGTTGAAGGATGATCTAGAGCGCTTAACCTTTATTCATAAAAAGCTTTTTCCCAATGACAGTCTTCAAGAAAGAGATTTAAATTTTACAAGTTTTTATTTAAAATTAGGAACTGAATTGATACCAAATTTAATTAAATCATTAGATCCTATTAATCAAGATTTTGTCCTCCTAGAATATTAACATTAAGATATTGAATAATTTCCATCATGTTTTTCTAAGGCAAGGATTAAATTGTATTTTTGGCCATGCAAGATAAAGTACTAATTCTAGATTTTGGTTCTCAATATACTCAACTGATCGCCCGAAGAGTTCGTGAACTATTTATCTACTGTGAAATTTATCCCTACAACAACCCGCCAAAAAATATTTTTGAGTATAAAGCAGCCATCTTATCTGGTTCTCCCTTTTCAGTAAGATCAGAAGAAGCTCCTCATCCTGAATTAGATGAAATAAAAGGAAAAATTCCTCTTTTAGGGGTTTGTTATGGTGCTCAATATTTAGCACACTTTTTTGGAGGTCAAGTAGGTCAGTCTAATAAAAGAGAATACGGTAGAGCGAGTTTGTCATTTGTAAATACTAAAGATCCATTTTTCAAAGGGGTATCTTCCGAAAGTCAAGTATGGATGAGTCACGCAGACACCATACTAAAACTTCCAGAACATTCCGAATGTTTGGCAAGTACTCCAGATGTTAAAAACGCAGCATATAAAATTATAGGGGAACCTACTTACGGTATTCAATTTCACCCTGAGGTATATCATTCTATAGATGGAAAACAGGTGTTAGAAAATTTCTTAGTAGGAATTGCTAAAGTAAAACAGGATTGGACTCCAGATTCTTTTGTGGATATGACTTTGTCAGAGTTAAAAGAAAAAATAGGTAATGATCAGGTTATCTTAGGACTCTCAGGTGGTGTAGATTCCTCAGTCGCAGCCATGCTATTAAACAGAGCCATAGGTAAACAGCTGAATTGTATTTTTGTAAATAACGGTTTACTCCGTAAAAACGAGTTTGAAGAAGTTCTTGAACAATATGAAGGAATGGGGTTAAACATCAAGGGAGTTGATGCTTCAGATCAATTTCTTGATGCTTTAAATGGAGTATCAGACCCTGAAACTAAGCGAAAGATTATTGGTAAAACCTTTATTGATGTTTTTGATAATGAGTCTAATTTTTTAAAAGGAGTAAAATGGTTAGGACAGGGAACGATTTATCCTGATGTTATCGAATCAATTTCCGTAAATGGGCCCTCAGCTACTATAAAATCTCACCATAATGTTGGAGGTTTACCTGATTTTATGAATTTAGATTTAGTAGAGCCCTTACGTATGTTATTTAAAGATGAAGTTAGAGGTGTGGGTAAAAGTTTAGGAATGGATCCCTTACTATTAGGAAGGCACCCTTTTCCAGGTCCCGGATTAGCAATTCGAATTTTAGGTGAAATTTCTCGTGAGAAAGTAAGGATGCTGCAAGAAGTTGATGCGATTTTTATTGAAGGTTTAAAAAAATGGGACTTATACGATCAAATTTGGCAAGCTGGTGCAATGTTTTTACCTATTAATAGTGTTGGAGTAATGGGAGACGAAGAACTTATGAAAACTGTGTGGCCCTTCGAGCAGTTCAATCAACAGATGGTATGACAGCAGACTGGGTAGATTTACCCTATGCTTTTCTTCAAAAGATTTCAAATCAAATCATTAATAATGTCAAAGGTGTAAACCGTGTTGTTTATGATATAAGTTCTAAGCCACCTGCCACAATAGAATGGGAATAATTTTTGATATAGAATAGTTAATGATACAATTTAGATTTTTTTTTATTCTTTATTTATTTTTTTTTGCAGGCTTTATTGCTTTAGCACAAACCCCAGATTCCTTTATCTCGCATAAGGTTAGAAAAGGGGAAACTATTGATTTTTTAATTGCTAAATATGGAATTACAATACCTCAGTTAAAGGAATATAATCCCTCCATTGAAAGTCTTGGAATAAGAAAAAAGATGAATTTACGTATTCCAGTTTTTCAATTAAAAAAACCTCCGATAATTACAACATCAATCTCTAGGCCATCACTTGAATATATAACTCATGAAGTTGCACCAAAAGAAAATAAATGGCGCTTGGCATATCAATTCAAAACAACAATTGAATTGTTGGATTCTTTGAATCCAGAAATCAAAACAGGTCTAAAAGTTGGACAAAAGATTAGAATACCAAAAACCATATTTTTTAAACCCATACCTGAAAAAGATTCTATTTACAATTATTATAAAGTGCTTCCCAAAGAAGGGTTTTATCGCATCAAAAAGAAGTTAGGTGTAGATCAAGTATTGTTAGATTCATTAAATCCTAATTTAAAAGAGACTGGGCTGATTGCAGGAATGATTTTAAAGATTCCAGGGGGGCAAAGTGGTAACTATAAAATAGAAGACGATTTACTTGTAGAACGAGTTAACCTAGTAGATTCTATTTTTTTAAAAGAAGAAATTAACTTCTCTTTACTTTTACCTTTTAAAGCTAATGAAATTGTATTTGATTCTGTTGAGGATACTAAAAAACTTCTTAGTGCACGTAACTTACATACACTTTCTCTAGATTTTTATTCAGGTGTAATATTTGCCTTAGACAATATTAATAAAAAGGGACTAAAGGTTGTACTCAATACTTACGATACAGAAAATAATTATTCGAAATTGGATGAAATAGTAGATGAATTGGTTACTAAAAGGACTGATTTTATTGTTGGACCACTTATACCATCAAATTTCGATTATGTTTCCAATAAAAAAGTAATAGAGAATATCCCTAAAATCAACCCTCTGTCTACCAATCCTGTTGTATCACGAAAAAATGTATATCAATCAATTACAACAGCGGAGACGTTGCGCAAAAAAATGTTTACCTACCTAGATAGAGTCATAGATACGACGCAAAATGTTGTAATTGTTGCCGATTCCTTAAATCGATCTATTGAGAAGCAATTAAAAACTCAATTTCCTTGGGCGATCAGCTTAAGACCTCAAAAGGGAGACTATATTTTATCTGAATTGGCCGATTCGTTATTGGTTGATTCGTTACCGAATAAGGTTATTTTAGAAACGCAGTCCTTTCCTTTAATAGCAAATGCACTTTCTCAATTTAATGCTCAGAATTCAGGAGATAGAAAGGTTCAACTATTTACCTCATATCGAAGTAATGCCTATAACAATGAAAACTTAACTAGAAAGGTTTTAGGGGGTATTAAGTTTACTTACCCAGTAGGATTTAAGCCTCTTAATTACAGTTCTAATGAAATTTTTATTGAATCTTTCGAGAAACGTTTTGGTAAGCGCCCAAATAAAGAATCTATTAGAGGTTATGACCTAGTAATGGATTTGATCCTAAGAACAGCTGTATCAGATAATTTAGAAAAATCACTAGAATTTGGAGAGACACAATACCGTTCTAATCGATTTCTTTATGAGTTAGATGAAAATGAGTCCTTTATAAATAGAGCATTATTTCTTTTGCAGCATCGAGGTTATGAAATTTTAGAAATAAAAGAATAGAATTAGAAACCATGAAGTTCCCATCGATTTTGTAAATTTGAGTCCGGTAAACGTTAACTAAATTAACCGGATGTCCAAGACTAAATATATTTTTGTTACAGGTGGGGTAACTTCTTCATTAGGTAAAGGTATTATTGCAGCTTCATTAGCTAAACTTCTTCAAGCTCAAGACTTTAAAGTTACTATTCAAAAGTTTGATCCCTATATAAATGTTGATCCAGGAACACTTAACCCATATGAACATGGAGAATGCTTTGTAACAGATGATGGTGCAGAAACTGATTTGGATTTAGGGCATTATGAACGTTTTTTAAACGTAACTACCTCTCAAGCTAATAATGTTACTACCGGTAGAGTCTATCAAAGTGTCATAGAGAAAGAACGAAGAGGGGAATTTTTAGGTAAAACAGTACAAGTAATCCCACATGTTACAAATGAGATTAAAGAGCGTATGCAATTGCTTGGTAATTCAGGTGAGTACGATATTGTAATTACTGAAATTGGGGGTACAATAGGTGATATTGAATCCTTACCTTACATAGAGTCAGTAAGACAATTGATTTGGGATTTAGGAAAAGAAAATACTATAGTTATTCATTTAACTTTAATTCCATACTTAGCTGCAGCAAGAGAATTAAAAACAAAACCAACTCAACACTCTGTGAAAAAACTTATGGAAAGTGGAATTTCAGCAGACATAATTGTTTGTAGAACTGAGCGTGAATTATCTACTGACCTTAAAGGAAAACTTGCTTTATTTTGTAACGTAAAACGGGAGGCAATAATTCAATCGTTAGATTTAGATACGATTTACGACGTCCCATTAAAGATGTTGAATGAAGGTTTGGATAAAGTGGTCTTAGAAAAATTACAATTAGTCCCTAAAAAACCTTTAGATTTAGAATCTTGGAATATTTTTTTAGAAAAGTTTAAAAATCCTAAGTATACATTAAAAATTGGTTTAGTTGGTAAATATGTTGAGCTTCAAGATTCATATAAATCAATTTTAGAATCCTTAATTCATGCAGGAGCTAGTAATGAAACAGAAATTGAGGTGGTTAGCATTCATTCGGAATATTTAGAAGAAGGAGATGTTGCTAAAAAACTGTTAGGACTTAATGGATTGATTGTTGCTCCTGGTTTTGGCGAACGTGGTATTGAAGGTAAAATAAGTGCAATAGCCTATGCTCGAGTAAATAAGCTTCCTTTTTTCGGAATTTGTTTAGGAATGCAAATGGCAGTGATCGAATATGCTCGAAATCAGATAGGTCTAACGAATGCAAATTCAACAGAAATGCAGGCCAATTGTAAAGAAGCAGTAATTGATCTAATGGAATCACAAAAAAGTGTTGTCAAAAAAGGTGGAACTATGCGTTTAGGTGCTTGGGATTGTGAGTTGACAAACTTTTCAAAATCTGCGGATGCTTATCAATCTAAAATGATTTCTGAACGACATCGTCATCGTTATGAATTTAATAATGAATTTCTTGACCGTATATTTGATGATAAATTCATAATTGCTGGAACCAACCCTGAAACAGGTCTAGTTGAAATTGTTGAAAATCATGATCACCCTTGGTTTGTGGGTGTTCAATTCCATCCAGAATATAAAAGTACGGTTTCAAATCCTCACCCATTATTTATATCTTTTGTGCAAGCTAGTTTGGCTCAAAAGGGAAAATAATATGTAATAAAATAACTATGGAAGAAAAAAAATTTGATCCCTACCAATTCATTGGATTTATCTTGATCGCTCTGATTTTGACTTGGATGCTATATAAAAATGGTCCTGCAGAAGATGATCCAAACACAAAAATTACCAATACAGAACAAGTTGATTCTCAAAACATAAATAATGATATTAATTCAACTCAAAGTGATTCTCTAATTCAACAACAAAAAGTTGCTGCATATGGTGATTTGGGAAGTCTATTTAAATCAATTGATCAACCCGTTGTAAGTTTAAAAACAGATA
The DNA here is from genome assembly GCA_029268555.1 of Flavobacteriaceae bacterium. Classification (GTDB taxonomy): domain Bacteria; phylum Bacteroidota; class Bacteroidia; order Flavobacteriales; family Flavobacteriaceae; genus MS024-2A. The sequence continues at coordinate 9,608 of JAQWNN010000052.1, read as the reverse complement.
GATTCAACTTGGAGCTAAACCCAAAAGGAGGACAGATATCAAAGTTAATTCTCAATAGTTATGAAAATTATGAGGATGCACCTTTACCATTAATTAGCGAAGATAATACCGATTTTAATATAAAACTTAATACTTTAGACGGTCGTGTATTGAATACGCATGACATGTATTTTAATCCTGTAATAAGGGATGGAGCAGATGCTGTTCAAGTAGAGATGAAAGCATCTTTGAATGCTCAACAGTATATTTCATTCTCATACAGTTTTCCTAAAAATGGAAATCTTTTTTCATTTTCAGTAAAAACGATTGGTATGAGTGCTATTTTAAACACCAATTTAGCTCCTGAATTGTCATGGAAAACAGATGTTTTTAGAAATTCCAGAAGTATAGACTATGAAAACAGATATACTGAGTTCACTTTTGGGTATGAGGATGATCGTGTTGACTATTTATCGCTGAGTGGAAATGATGAAGAGACCAGAGAAAATATTCGTTGGATTTCTTACCGTCAACACTTTTTCAGTGCTATTTTGATACCTGAACAGCCTATATATGAAGCAAATATTAGATCTATTGATCTTTCTGGAGATCAGTCATTAAATAAAAGATACACGAAATCATTTACAACGAATTACAAATTAAATACTGGAGGAGATTTAAACACAAATTTGAAATTCTATTATGGGCCCACAGATTACAAAGCTTTAAAAAAACTTGAGGGAGATCTGGAAACATCCATTCCTATGGGTTGGGGTATTTTTGGATGGATAAATAGAGTACTATTTTTACCACTTTTTGAATTTCTATCTTCTTTCCTTTCTTATGGAATTGCTATCATAGTAATGACCATAATTGTTCGTTTAGCAATGTCACCAGTAACATATAAGTCTTATGTATCACAAATTAAAATGAAAATATTACGCCCTGATATTGAAGTAATCAACAATAAATTTAAAGACGATGCTGTCAAACGCCAACAAGAAACGATGAGCTTGTATTCAAGAGCTGGAGCAAATCCAATGTCAGGCTGTGTACCTGCTTTGTTGCAATTACCTGTATTCTATGCTTTATTTTCTTTCTTCCCAGTAGCTTTTGTTCTTAGGGATAAATCTTTTTTATGGGCAGACGATCTATCCTCTTATGATTCTATATTGGACTTAGGTTTCAGTATTCCATTTTATGGTGACCACGTTAGTTTGTTCCCAATTTTAGCATCTATTGCTATTTTCTTTTATACTCAAATGACGACAGGCCAGCAGGCTATGCCTCAACAACCAGGTATGCCCAATATGAAGATCATCATCTATTTGATGCCTTTAATGATGTTATTTTTCTTTAATAACTATGCTAGTGGATTGAGTTTATATTACTTTGTTTCTAATCTCTTAACAATTTTTTTAATGTTGGTAATTAAGAATTACATTATTGATGACACTAAAATTCTCGCTAAAATTGAAGAGAATAAAAAGAAGCCAAAAAAGGCAGGTGGATTTTCGGCACGTTTACAAAAGGCGATGGAAGAGGCCGAAAAACAAAAAAATGCAGGTAAGGGACGCAGAAAATAATTCCTTTAGAGTACATATCTTTGCAAAATGAAATCTAAGAAGGTGTTTGTAGGACTTTCAGGAGGGGTTGACTCAAGTGTAGCTGCTTATTTATTAAAAGAGGTAGGATATGAAGTAGTTGGCTTGTTCATGAAAAATTGGCACGATGAATCAGTCACGCTTTCAAATGAATGCCCTTGGCTTGAAGATAGTAATGATGCCATGTTGGTAGCTGAAAAACTTGGCATCCCATTTCAAACAGTTGATTTAAGTAAGGAGTATAAAGAGCGTATAGTGGACTATATGTTTGATGAATACTCGAAAGGAAGAACCCCTAACCCTGATGTTTTATGTAATAGAGAAATCAAATTTGATGTATTCTTAAAAATTGCACTTTCTTTAGGAGCTGATTTTGTAGCTACAGGACATTATTGTCAAAAAAGTCAGTTTACAGACCCCCATGGGAAAGATATTCATCAATTAATTGCTGGAATAGATACTAATAAAGACCAATCTTATTTTCTATGTCAGCTTTCCCAGGAACAACTTTCTAAAGTACTTTTTCCAATTGGACATCTTCAGAAAACGGAGGTGCGTAAAATTGCAAAAACCCAAAATCTAATAACTGCCGATAAAAAAGACTCACAAGGTCTTTGTTTTATTGGGAAAGTCAGCTTACCTGATTTTTTACAAAAACAGCTTAAACCTTCAAGAGGAGAAATTATTGAGATTTCTTCTGATTTTGAAACGTATAATACTGTTCAAAAATCTTCAAAAACTATTCAACAGCAATCAAATAAACAAAAATATTCTCGAGAAGATGGTCTCTTGGTTGGAGAACATAATGGAGCACATTTTTTTACGGTAGGACAACGAAAAGGTTTGAAAGTAGGAGGAATGGTTGAGCCATTATTTGTAATCGATACCGACGTAGATACTAATACGATTTATGTGGGTCAAGGGAAACAACATCCTGGCTTGTATCGAGAAGCTCTTAAAATTAATAAAGTTGATATTCACTGGATTCGAAATGATTTAAGTATCTCATCTGGAGAAACTTTGGAAGTATTGGCCCGAATTCGTTATCGTCAACCACTTCAAAAAGCACGACTTTATCAGACTGAGAAAGGAATGTATTTACTCTTTAAATTACCTCAGTCCTCAATCGCTTCAGGACAATTTGTTGCTTGGTATCAAGATGATGAATTATTAGGTTCGGGAGTTATTTCTTAATCTTTTAAGAACTTTAAAGCTTCTGTTACTTTAGTGACTGGCATTAAACAGACTTTATTCTCACATACGTAAATCAGTGTTTCTCCTTCAAAAAAGCGGTCTTTTAACAACGGCATTTCACTCTCTTTTTCACTTATTTGAAAAAGTACATTAGGGAGGTAATTCTGTTGTAGCTCTTTATTTAACTTTTTAGCTTCAGAACCTACAATTACTACTTCTTTGAACGAATATGCTTCAATAGCTATAAGTTTGGCCCATTGACTGTAATCGCTACTTCTACCATCCCTGAAAAAAGAAGAAATCCCCTCTAGCATATTTTTGGCTATGTTACTGAAGTCTTCATTACCAAGAAGATGACCCATTTTCCACAGATTCATTGCCATGATTGCATTTGCTGATGGTATGACATTATCATCAACTGAAACTATTTCAGAGAATAATACAGGACTTTCTGTAAATGTAAAAAAAGGATTTTCACTTGTATTAAATTTTTTAATGGCTTGTTGGGTAAGTTTATTAGCTTGTTCCAAATATAAAATAGTCCCTGTATTTTTATATAAATCTAATGCAGCTTGAATTGTAAACGCATAATCTTCAAGATTAGCTTCTATTTTAGCTTCATTTGCTTGATAGGTATGCATTAATTTTCCTGAAGAAAATAAATTTTTTAACAGAAATCTGAAAGTTTCTTCTGCATGATTTATAAAAATAGTATCTCCAAAAGCTTCGAAAGCACATACCAAACCAGAAATCATAAGTGCATTCCAGGACGTGATTATTTTATTATCAATTAAGGGGAATTCACGATCTTTTTTCAGTGATTCAAACTTGATCTCCCAAGCCTCTCTTTTTTTATTTAGTTGATCAGTGGTTAATGAATATTTTTTAAGAAGTCCTTCCAGATCATCTGTCATTCTTAAATGATAAAAAGACTTTTCAAAGGGTTTATCTAAATTAATCCGATAATAATCTTGAACAAGTAATAAGTCACTATCTGCGATTTTTTTGATTTCATCTGAATTAAATATATAGTAGCGCCCCTCTCCTTTATCGTTATCTGCGTCAATAGCAGCATAATATCCACCTTCCTTATTTTTCATTTGCTTTTTTAAAAATTCAAAAGTTTTATAGACTGTTGATTTGAAGAGTGGGTTTTTAAATTCTTTATAGGCAGTTGAATAAAGGGTTAGAAGCTGAGCATTATCATATAACATTTTTTCAAAATGGGGAATCTTCCATTCAGGATCTACGGTATATCTATAAAATCCACTTTTTAAGTGATCAACAATACCACTATTGGCAATATTTTCCAATGTATTTTCGAAATATGATTTGATTTTTTGATCTTTCTCTAGATATTGGTATTGTTGGATATAATTAAATTTTACAGGAGTAATGAACTTCTGACTTTGTTGCTCACCACCATTGAGAGTATCCCAGTTTTGAGACCAATATACCATTTCGTTTTTAAGTATTTCAGATTTAAATGATGAAGCTTCTTTGGTATACTCAAAACGATTGACTTCCTGTATCCCTTTTTCTACTTTTTTAGCAAATACGTAAAGCTGTTCTTTGTTATTTTCGTAGAGATTTTGAATTTTTCCTAACACCTCAAGCCACTGTTCTTTTGTGTGATATGTGCCTCCATAAACTGGTCTACCATCTGGCAAACAAACCACGTTTAAGGGCCATCCTCCACTCCCGGTCATCATTTGAGTCGCCGTCATATAGATGTTATCGATTTCAGGGTTTTCCTCACGATCAACTTTAATACTTATAAAGTTTTGATTCATGTAATTTGCAACTTTATCGTCTTCAAAAGTTTCCTTTTCCATAACATGGCACCAATGGCAACTTGAATAACCAATACTTACTACTATAAGTTTTTCTTCAGTATTAAAGTCACTATATAGATTTTCATTCCAACGTTGCCAATAGATAGGATTTTGAGCGTGCTGAAGAAGGTATGAACTAGTCTCGAGGTATAATCGATTTGTATTCATAGATTTTTGCGCATATAAAGAATTAAAACTATTAGGAAATAAAAAAATCGAACAAAAAAGCAAGGTTGAACCTAAGACTTGCACTTTCAAGTTGATACTATTTATTGATTCAGTTTCCATTTTTGAATTCTATGGTTTTTTGCATCAGCAACTAAAATAAAATCATCTGTTTTAGATATAATCTGGAAAGGATCAGAAAATTGATTTGGTTTAGAGCCAACCTGATTCCCACCAGCAACTATTTTGATTGAATTTGATGTCATATTAAACTCTACAACTTGCCTTTTTTCATAATCAGAAACATATAGTCTATTTTTTTTATCAACACTTATTCCAGTAAAGAAGTTGAAGCTTTCAAAGTCGATATCGTCAGCAGATAAAATAGTTACTCCATTTTTAGCTCCAGGAGTCCAAAGTTGTACTCTGTGGTTGTATGTATCAGCTACATATAAATTTTTTTTTTGGTCAAGAACTATTCCCATTGGATAGGATAATTGATTTGACTGATTTCCGTTCCCATTACCTCCAGCTACAATTATTCCTTCTTTTGCACTTGGATCCCATCTGACTACACGGTGGTTGTCTATATCTGAAACATAGAGAAATCCATCATTATCAAGAGCTATTCCATAGGGTTTATCAAGTTGATTTAATGCATCTCCACGTCCATTTCCTCCCGCTACTGTCACTCCTTCTTTAGCACCTTTGTACCATTTTTGAATTCTATTATTCTCAGAGTCAGCTATATAAATAGTTCCTAATGGATCAACAGCAATTTTTCCAGGCTCATTTAGCTGATTCGAATCTGAACCATAGTCATTTCCTCCCGCTACTGTCACTCCGAATGTAGCTCCTTTAATCCATTTTTGAATTCTATGGTTGTGCATATCACTCACATAAAGATTTTCATCTTGGTCATAAGCGATACCGGTTGGATAATTAAATTGATCAAGATCAAAACCTTTTCCCTTTCCTCCTGCCAAAGTTCTTACAGCAAATGTGTCTTTTACAAATACAGCTCTAATGTCATGATCACCTAAAAAAATAATATCTGTTGGATTACTTAAGCCACTAATAATCCCTTCCCAATGATCGAAGAGCCACCCTTCATTTGGTATTGCATGGATAGTTCGTAAAGTATTGAATTTATATTCTCCTTCTTCAAGTGTTACTTTTCCTGAATTAGCAGGTAAAATATCCGTATTTAATTTATAAAAAAGGGCTGTTAAATCATTTTCTGAATCACAACTCCAAAATAACAGGAAAATTATAATTAGTACTTTTCTCATCATCATCAATAGCAACTCAATATACAATTAATCTGGGATAGTTATTATTTTCGTCGAACAATAAGAAATAAACCTAGAGCTACAATGGCGATAATCCACCAGATTTTTTTTGATCTTATTTTTTGAAACTCTTGGACTTGTTCAATAAAAATTCTTTGGTTGGTTTTGACATCAATAATTTTAGTAGTTTCACCACCTGGCCAAATTACTCTAATCGAATCGACGATTTTTCTAATTCCCAACCCAAAATGAGCCATGGTACTGTTGTGAGATAAATGACTGGAATTCCCACCATCAATTTCATGATTGATAAACAGAGAATCCGAATATACCTGAATTCTAGCTCCAAATGCTGATCTTGTTGATGCATTTCCTTTTAATTTTACTTGCAGATAATTTCCTTCTTTTAAATCATTACGATAAAGTCTTGTAATTGAAGGAGGACCATACTCCATTATAGGTTTTTGAGATACCACTATTAAGTCCATATCTCCATCATTCTCTAAATCAAATATGGCAGACCCTCTACCCACGCCATAATCTTTAAGTCCAAATTTCACACTTTGCTCTTTAAACTGACCATTAATATTTTCAAAGAAAAAATTATACATGGGTACACAATTGGGATTCAAGTCACCATTTGCTACAAATAAATCTATATCGCCATCGTGATCAAAATCATTAAAATTCGTACCCCAACTGATAGTGAATAACTGGGTGCCTAGTTTCTCTGCTTGATCTATAAAAATTTTTTTATTGGGATCTTGAATCATAAATCGATTAAAACGAATATTACTGATGAAGTAGTCTAAAAAACCGTCAGCATTAATGTCAGCAGTAGCACCTCCCATAGCATTAATTCTTAAATCCATTTCATAAGCTTCCTCAACGTACCTAAACTCTTTAATTGGGTAAAGATTTTCCAATAGGTAATTTGGCTTGGCTTTATAGCCAAAGTCATTATTTACTATTAAATCCAAATCATTATCATTATCAAAGTCTGTAAAAATTCCTCCAAAGCTAAAACCTCTATGGTCTAAACCATATGTTTTGGAAACTTCTTTAAACCTTTTCCCACCTTTATTTTCATATAGATAGCCCTTAGCAGTTTTTCCTGCATTAACTATAGTTGCATCACTTATTTCCTTCAATCCACCATCGTAGTCAGTAAAATAATTACCAACATACACGTCAGGATATCCGTCAAGATTAAAATCACCTATTGATATTCCTGTGCTAAAAGACTCTGTTGATTTAATACCAAAGGATTTGCTCTCATCTTTAAAAGTTCCATCGCCTTGGTTTATAAAAACTAAATTCTGTGCCCTAGGTATTGTTTTTTTATCACCTTTTGATGTGATGGTTGAAATGAAAAGATCCATCCAGCCATCTCGGTTAAAGTCTGCAGAGGCAACCCCCTGGGTTACAAAATTTAAAGAAGCGTCAAGTTTAGCTGTCCTAAGTACATTCTTGAATGTGCCATCATGTAGATTTTCTAATAGCTGATCCTCTTGCATTCCTCCAGTTAGATATAGATCTTCAAAGTCATCATTATTATAATCTAAGACTGCAACTCCACCACCAAACATACCTTCATAAACCTCGAAATAGTGGTCAATACCTCCTTGCTTAGTGATATCGGTAAATTGTTGACCCTGAACACTAACGAATATTAAAATGAAAAGAAAGAATAAATTTCTTCTCCACATAGGAGTTATTTTTTCCAATTAAGATTAATAATATTTTTTGCAATAATTTCTCCCTGTTCAAGACCAACTTTATTATCCTGAGTAGTATGAATCCCACCATAAAAGCGAGAATTTGCTGTTTCTTTAGCAATATCCCAAATACTATTATATGAACGAGCATTAAATTCAATGTTACGAACATGGTCACGTTCTCTGCCCACATGGGCACTGTCAATAATAATATTATTATTATCAAATGTATTTAATAATGCCGTTGCAGCAGCTGAGGCTTGAATAGCATGACCTGAGGGAAAAGATGGAAAAGGTGGATCAGGCCAAAATGATTCCCATTTTTCATCAATAAACTGAGGAATAAATGTATTGGGGCGTTCAGAGAAAAAATGATATTTCCATTTCCAACATTTAATAAATGCATCAGCCACAGACATACCTACCATCGCTAAAGTTCTGGTAGAGGTAACTATGTTTGGTTTATTTTTTCTAATCAATGAATTTGTGATATAATATAAATGACCACCTGGGCTAAAGGTAACGTCTGGATCATCACTCCACCAAATGGCTGCTTCCTTTTCAGCTTCTGTTAGCTTTTGCTCTTTTTGATATACTTCTAGAAATTGATTAAAGTAATTACTTCCTTCTTCAGGATCGTAATTGATATAATCTGGAAGCTCAAGTGAGGTATTTTGGGGTACAAAAGTTCTATTTTCTCCCCAAAAGGGATGAAGTGGTTTGTGACTAAAAGATTGAGCAAATAATGGAGGTTTCCATGAGCCTGGGAAAGGTTCACGATTAAAATTTTGATCAAAATTTATTAAGTATCCTCGATGACCACCATCAGTTTTTGACCATTCAAAAATTGCCTTTGCTAGTTTAGTTCCAAAGGCTAAAGAATTAGTTGTAATTTTTAGATCCTCAGATTTTTTTAATATTTTATGGATTCTATTTTCCAAAGAATCAATTCTTAATTTATTATCATCAGAAGTCTGAATATATAAGGATTTTAAAAGTTCACCTTGTGATCTGTTCAATACCATAAGCCAGTTATAAGAATTATCAGAGTGGGGCAGGGGAAGACTTTCCAATTTATTCAATTGACCTACTAAAGATTGGTGATCTGAATCACCATTTACAATAGCTTCATATTGAGCCAAGCCCATATAACCAAGACATCTGGAGGCAAAAGTAGGAGAATTGGCAGGAGTATTTTTGGTTATGTATAAAGTCATGTCGGCCCATTGAGCTGCGACTTCATGTTCTGGGATTTCTTTTGGTAGCTGATCACAGCTTGTTATATTTAGCGCTAGGGCTAGAACGAAACTCAGTTTGATTAAAAAATAAGTTAAAGATTTAGTTTTCATGAGTATTTAATTTGTAAATACTTAATTCTTGATTTGATTTAGCTATATAGATTAAATTATCAATTTGTATTACATCACTAACATCGCCCTGTATTTTTAAGCCTGTTTCAGTAGGTAAACTAATGTCAAAACTACCATCACCATTTCCTAATAGTACTGTTCCGTAGTTAGCGTCATTACGTCCCAGTTTTAAAGCATTTTTAGAACGATTTCCAAAAAGAACTATATCTTGATTTCCGTCGACGTTTACATCTAAAGTATGAATTTCAGTAAGTGGACTTCTTTGGGTAATATCTGGAAGGTTATTCACCTTATATCCTTCTTCTGAACTTAATATTAAGATTGATTTCAGTTGACTAGCTTTCCAGTTTTTAGTTTTATCGGTTTGAAGTTCATTCAACAACATTTTCAAATCTGTTTCTGAATATGATTGATAAGATGGATAAACTGACTTTAGCTGAACCAACTGAGC
>JAQWNN010000051.1 GCA_029268555.1 Flavobacteriaceae bacterium | reverse complement strand
CAATAGTAATTAATTCAAGTGGAGAAATTCCAGGCATTTTATACAACATATCCGTAACAGCTATTTTGTAATTCTCTTTTGCCATTTTCATAAATTTCAATAACTCTATTGAACTGCCTTTTTCTTCCTTTTCAAATACGCTACAAATTTTTTCTATTTCATCCGGAATTGCTATGTAATCATTTTCTCCAAAATAAACATGGTAAGCAGGATTTAATTTTTTCAGATTGTAAAAATCAGCACTTGTTTTATCAAAGTCATTAAAAAATCTTTCAAATACATCTGGCATCCAATACCAGCTTGGACCCATATCAAAGGTGAACCCACTTTCTTTGAATTGTCTAGCTCTTCCACCAAACTCAGCATTTTTTTCAAAAACACTTACTTCATATCCCATTTTAGCTAAATAACAAGCTGCAGAAAGAGAAGAAAATCCAGACCCTATGATAGTAATTTTTCTTTTCATAACTCAACAAAGATAATCCAAAATAAAGGGTTCAAAAGAAATTATTGAAAGGAGAATAAATTTATTTCACAGCCCACTCAATTCCTCGGGTCATCAAATCCCAGGCTTCAGAAATTTCAAATATATCCTCAGAATGTCCCAATGCAGAATAAAAAACACGCCCTTTCCCATAGATTTTTTTCCAAACTACAGGCATTTCTACTCCATCAATCCACTCATCATTTTCTCCACTAAATTTTGTAGTAGCAAGAACTTCTATCATTGGATCAATATGCATATAATACTGCTCACTTGTAAGCTCAAAATCGTAAATGCCTCGAGTAATTGGATCAGTTTTATCCAAAATATTTACTTTATACTTAATTTGTCCTCCTGGATGACTTACAAATTGACCTCCTATCATATATTGAAACTCAGTATCATTTCTAAACGAGTCACCTAATCCCCCATGACATCCTGCTAAACCAACACCGCTGGCTATAGCTTTTCTTAATCCTGCTGATTCTTCCCCACTGATTTTACTCATTGTAATATGTTGGATCACTAAGTCTAATGAATCCATTAAAGCATTGTCAATGTAGGATGAGGTGCTTTGAGAGAGTGTTACATTAGCTTTTTTCTCCTTAAGCCATGAAGCTATTTTATTAGCAAAAATTTCTGGTTTGTGACCTTCCCAACCTCCGTATACTACAAGGATATTTTTTCCAGCAACTGAAGCTTGAGACATTATAGTCAGAGAATAAAAAAATAAAATTAAAATGAAATATTGTTTTCTCATATTTAAATATAAGTAATTGAATTATCTGACTAGACTTAAAGAAATCAAAAGGAAAATTTATTTTTTAGAATTAATAATTTCTTCTACAAATGATGCACTTATAATTCCTGTCGGAATTGCAACTATTCCAATTCCTACCAATGAAATTATTGAGGCAAATATTTTACCCCAAATTGTTATTGGGACTATATCTCCATAGCCAACTGTTGCCAAAGAGATTGTTGCCCACCAAATAGATGCAGTGATACTAGAAAATACTTCAGGCTGGGATTTATTTTCTAAGAAATAGATTGCAGATGCTGAAAAAAGAATTGTTAGAATTGAAAGAAAAAGTGTAAACATTAATTCGCTTTTTACAGCAGATAGCGCTTTAATAAACAATTTAAGAGATTTACTTTCTCTTCCCAGTTTAAAAACCCTAGTAAGCCTAAATAAACGAAGTATTCTGAAAAAACGACCATCTAGAAGAACAAATTGTTTTATGTAAAAAGGAAGAATTGAAATTAAATCAATGAATCCAAAAAAACTAAAAACATAGTTTTTTACACCAAGCCATTTACTTTCTTTAAAACTTGTAATTATTCTGTAAATATATTCAAATGAAAAAATAAGGATAGAAATCAATTCAAAATAATAAAAGAATTGAGAAAATTGAGCCTGAATAAATTTATGTGACTCTAATACCATTGCAATAATATTTGCTATGATAAGCACATATATAAAAATGTCAAACCGATTAATTTTTTTCATCGTAGGTTTTTTAAATAATACTCAAAATACAAACTTTTTAAATATTTATACAATTATGATCTATTTTGTAACTTAATGATTAAAAATATTTATATAATCATTTTATTAAAAAACATAATTAAAAAAATTATTGTGTAACCTTTTATATATACCTTTATGGTAGTTTAAATCCAATTTGGAAAATCGTCTATGTAGGATTTCTTCCATAAATTCAAAAACTAATATTTAATATATAGGCGATTTTATTTTCAAACTAAACCCTGGTAAAATTTAGAGACTTAAAACCCATTATATTTTGAAATGTCACAGGTTACGACTTTAACTTTTTTTACTTTTAATAAAAACAAATTTTGGGCATTTAAGCAAATGGGAACTGTTCATGTTAGAATGAAAAATGTTCTCGGTCTTCAGTTTTATAAATTTCTTGGGACTGGAGGTGGAAGTGGATTCAGTCTAAGGCCAGATTTTACTACTTATGCTTTTCTAGCCGTTTGGAATGATATATTAGATTATCAAAATTTTATAAAAGAACATCCTGTTTTTTTAAAGTATAAAAAAAACTCAAATACTCAGCGAGACTTGATTTTAAAACCAGTAAAAAGTCATGGAAAATGGAATGGGAAAAATCCATTTTACCAACATCATAATCAAGACACACTTGATAACAAAAATCTCAAAGCAGTTGTTATAACTAGAGCTACCTTAAAATGGAACCGATTGTTTTCTTTTTGGGGGGCCGTTCCAGCAGCTAGTAAGGCAATTATTCAAGCTAAAGGGGTCTCCTTTTACAAAGGAATTGGAGAATGGCCCTTCATTCAGCAGGCTACAGTAAGTATTTGGGAGAATTTTGAAGCGGTTAATACGTTTGCTTATAAAGGAATACAACATGCAACAATTGTTAGAAAAACACGAGAAAAGAAATGGTATAAGGAGGATCTTTTTTCGAGATTTTATTTACTTTCAGATACTACTATAAAATCAGTCGAATGAATAATGCAATAGTTATTGGGGCTGGGATAGCTGGTCTAGCCACAAGTATTAGACTTGCTATTAAAGGATATAAAGTAAAGGTTTTTGAAGCAAATGCCTATCCAGGAGGGAAATTATCTTCCTTTAAACTTGGTGAATATCGTTTTGATGCAGGACCACCCTTGTTTACAATGCCTCACTTAGTAACTCAACTCTTCGAAATGGCTGGTGTCAATCCTAAAGCTCATTTCGATTATGAGAAAAAAGAAGTTGCTTGTCATTATTTTTGGTCTGATCAAACAAAGTTCAAAGCTTATGCAGATCGTAATTTATTTTTGGATGAAATAAATAAGGTTTTCAATGAACCTAAGGAAAAAGTAGAGGAGTACTTAAAGAGGGCAAAAAAAAAATACGATTTGACTCATTCTTTATTTTTAGAAAACTCCCTACACAAAATAAAAACCTATCTCTCATATGATACAATAGACGCAATAACAAAGCTTAATTGTTTAGATTTATTTAAAACATTGCACCAAGTCAATGAAAAGACTTTTTCTTCCCCACAGCTGATTCAGCTTTTCGATCGTTACGCCTCATATAATGGTTCTGACCCCTATCAGACATCTGGAATAATGACTTTAATCCAACATTTAGAGGGGTACTATGGTACTTTTATTCCCAAAAAAGGAATGGTTTCTATTACACAGGCACTTTACGATTTGGCCATAATTCTTGGAGTAGAATTTCATTTCAATTCGCCCGTTACTGAGATTAAAGTTGTATCAAAAGCTGTTCAAGGGGTACTTGTCAAGTCAGAATACTTTCAAGCAGATATTGTGGTTTCCAATATGGATGTCTACCCTACATATAAGAAATTATTGCCAAACTTAAAACCACCTAATAAGACACTTAATCAAGAGCGTTCAAGCTCTGCTGTTATTTTTTACTGGGGTATTGAAAAGTCTTTCTCAGAATTAGAACTTCATAATGTTTTCTTTTCTGATGATTATAAAAATGAATTTGTTGAAATTTTTAAAAATCAAAAGATAGGTGATGACCCTACAATCTACATTAATATTACGTCCAAAGATGTACCCTCAGACGCACCGAAAGGCTCAGAGAATTGGTTTGTATTGATTAATGCTCCTGCAGATCATGGACAAGATTGGGATGAAATCGTAGACAAACTAAGAAAGCAAATCATTTTAAAATTATCAAAAGAACTTAAAACACCAATTGAACCTCTAATCGCATGTGAAGAAATACTTACACCTCCCCTAATTCAAAAGAAGACACAATCTCATATGGGAGCATTGTACGGTGCTTCAAGTAATAATTCTATGGCAGCCTTTTTAAGGCATCCAAATTTTTCCAGTAGTACAAAAAACTTATACTTTTGTGGAGGAAGTGTTCACCCTGGAGGGGGAATACCATTGTGTCTACTTTCAGCGAAAATTGTAGATGAACTGATCCCGAAAGCGAGTTAATGAATTATTCATCACTTATTACTAAACTGAACATATCGATTTTCTTAATTTGGTTATTTCATGTATCAGGAATAATAGGAATTATCTATACGAATACCTCATGGTTTATAGGACAAACCCCGATTAATCTAATTCTAAGTTTCTCTTTGCTTTTGATTAATACAAAGCTGAGTAAAAGCACTTTACTTTTGTTTATAGGATGTTTTACAGTGGGTATGATAGCTGAAATTGTGGGGGTGCGTTACGGTTTTCTATTTGGTGACTATACCTACGGTTCAGTTTTGGGAATAAAATTGATGGAGGTTCCATTGCTTATGGGATTTATGTGGTGCACATTGGTTTTTATCACAGGAAGTATTGCTCAGTTTTTTACAGATTCTTTTTGGATTAAGTGCTTTGTTGGGGTAGGCTTAATGTTAACGTTAGATTTAGTTATGGAACCAATTGCTCCTGTTTTAGATTTCTGGACTTTTGCTGATGGAGTGGCCTCTTTTCATAATTACGTTGGATGGGCTCTAGTAGCTTTTCCACTCCAAATAACCTTTCACAAGTTTAAGATTGAGATTGAAGGAGCTTATCCCCTAAACCTTTATATTCTTCAATTCTTATTTTTTACCATACTTTTAATTAAAATCAATTCAATAGGAATTTAAGAGGACCATATGTTTATTAGAAATTTTTTTTTGCTTTTAATGGTGATAGTTTTTTCATCATGTAATTCTAATAAAAATGCCATTACTGATTCACAGACAACTGAATTAGTATTGGATTCATTAAGCTCACCTAAACTTAAATTAACTCCTTACCCTGAAGAGTTTATAGAAGCTTATGAGCTTGAAGAGTGGAAGGATTTCGAAAAACTTTATGAGTCAATGGAACGACTAAAAGAATTAAATTTTGATGGAATAGAAGTTGATCTAATAGCCCTTTCCTCTCGAATAAAAGAGTTAAGATCTGGGTCCTTACCAAGAAAACTTGAAGTACCACAAATTAAAAGTCGTTTAAAGGTTGTAGAAATGCAAGTTCAAAAAGCACGGTACTTCACTAAACACTACAAAAAAGATTCTTTAATTCCATCTTTGATTTTATTATATGAATATTTTAATGGATTTGTTTCAAGAATGAAATATCTCGAAAAAGAAGATCAAGAGTTTGAGAACATTAAAAATAAAGAGTAAATACTAAAAAGAATTACTTCTTTTTTCAGTTAAGTTAGAAACCCATTTTTCATTAAGAGAAATGGCAACCTCAAGCTGCTCAATATGCTTGTCGAAATTTAAGTTACTACCCTCAAATTCTTTTAATCCCAAATATATTTCTAACAAATTTTGGTCAGCATGAAGACATTTTTCTACAGCTGGAGCTTTCAGAGTATCTATTGAAGATATCAACAATTGGTCAAAATTAAAACGACTAATTACTAAGTCGTCTGAAGACATTCCCAGCCGTTGTAATTCAGTCAAAACATCCTGAAAAAATCGATTCCTTATTAAACCTTGTTGGTTAAAAAATCGCTTTTTCTCAGCACTTACAGCATGATCTGAAGCCTTGAAATATGCTAATTTTGAGTTTTTCAAGTGAGTTAGAATTTTTTCTAAAACTCCAATATATTGATTTGGTTTTAACATAATATCCAAAGTACTCAATTCATTGAATGGCAAAAGGAAATAAAAAAATTTATATTAACAAATTATCAACTTGATAATTAAAGTCTGTTATTTCTTCAATTTTTTTGGCTTCAATCAGGCGATCTAGAATAGAATCTTGTTCGTTAAATTTTGGTGCCGAGAGAGAGTATTTTTTTGCCATCTCAAGATAGTAATTTTTCCTTTTAGGATGATGTGGACTTACCAAGTTAAAAACCCCTTCAACTTCGCTAGCAGTCAAGAGTTTGAAAATTCCATTAACAGCATCTATTTGGTGAATAAAATTAACTACTCCTTCCGGATTGGGAATTACCTTTTTATGTAATACAAAAATTGGATTTCGGTCGTCACCAATAAGGCCTCCAAGTCTAATAATTACCGTTGGATTTGGTAATTTTTTAATCATTTTTTCAGCCGCTTCAAGTTGAAGCGAGGAGTCTGTATCAGGAAATAAAAGACTAGATTCATTAAAGACTCCCTCTTTTTTTCCGTATACAGATGTACTACTTAAAAATATGATTCTAGTTTTATTCTTTAATTTTAAGGTGTCGATCAAGAAGTTTATTTTTTTGCTAAAACTCTCAATTAAACCTCTTTTTGGAGGTATAGATATTATTAGCTGATCCAGGTTATCAAAAAATTCTAAATCGCCATTCAAGGAATCTTCTGATAGGGTAATTCTATAACTATCTAATCCTAATTCACCAAGTGCTATGGCTCCTTCAGTTGAGGTTTTAGTAACTTTTACATTCCACTTTAGAGAGTTAAGTTTAGTAGCCAATTTCGTTCCAAGCCAACCGCATCCCAAAATTCCTATCAGTTTCAAATAATGATTTTTGATAAAATTACATATATATTTTGTTTCACAAGATCAATACAAAGAGTCTATTTTATAAATTAAAATAAAAAATGTATATTTAAACGACTTAAAACTAAATAGTTATGCCTATAAAAAGTTTTCAAGGAGAAAGAGCTAAAAAAGTTAAGGCAACACCAAGCAAATTAACCGTTTCAGATATTATGACAAGTCAACTAGTAATTTTTTCACCTGAACAATCTATTCATGAGGTTATGAGGGCCTTCATTAAGCACAGAATTTCAGGAGGTCCAGTTTTAGACGAATCGCATAAACTAGTTGGCGTTATATCAGAAGCAGACTGTATGAAAGAAATTTCAGATAGTCGCTATTTTAATCTTCCCATCTTAGACAAGTCAGTGTCTCATTTTATGACCAAAGAAGTTGACACTATTGACTCCAATACCAGTGTCTTTGATGCGGCCGCTTTATTTTCAAAAAGTAGTAGAAGACGTTACCCAGTAATGGAAAACAAGCGTTTAGTAGGTCAAGTAAGCCGTAAAGATATCGTTATAGCTGCACTAGAAATGAAAAGCCAAACGTGGCGTCCTTAAAAATATAATTTAGCAGCCTCACGATAGGTGTTTGCATGGGCTTCTACGATGATATTGATGTCCTTAGAATAGCCACCTCCCATACTACATTGGACTGGAATCCCCTTGTTGTGACACATTTCGAAGACGAGTTGATCTCGTTCCCTACATCCGTTAATACTGAGGCTTAATCGACCTAATTTATCCGTATCTAAAAGGTCCACACCGCAGAGATAAAAAATAAAATCAGGATGAATTTTATCGATTAAGCTTGGAAGTAGGGGTTTAATTTTTTCTAGATAGATTTCATCTGAAGTTTGATCTTCCATAGCAAGATCTAGATCGCTTTTTTCCTTTCTAAAGGGGTAATTTTTTGAACCATGTACAGAACAAGTAAAAACAGAATTATTGTATTTAAAAATTTCAGCTGTGCCATTGCCTTGATGTACATCCAAGTCCAAAATTAAAATTTGACTTGCCTTTTTTTCATCTAAAAGGGATTGAGCTGCAATGGCTTGATCATTTAATAAACAAAAGGCTTCACCATGTGATCGAAATGCATGATGAGTTCCTCCAGCAATATTCATGGCAATACCAGTTTTTAATGCTTTTTCTGCACCTTTGACCGTTCCTCCTGCAATAGTAAATTCCCTTTTTACTAACTCTTTACTGAGAGGGAATCCTATTTTTCGCACTTCACTTTTTGTTAATTCCAATTGTAAAAGTTGGTTCACATAGTGGCTATCATGAACACGACTTACTTGCTTTAATGATACCGGATCAGGTTCAAAAAAATCCTCTTTTTCACAAGTCCCTTCTAAAATAAGTTGTTGGGGCAGCAACTCATATTTTTCCATTGGGAAGCGATGATTTTCTGGCAATGAGAGCCGATAGATTGGATGATATGCAATAGGAACATTACTGATAGGGCTTCTATTTTATTGGAGTTCCTGAGACGATATTTTGATCTTCTGGTCCAACGAATACAAAATTGCCTTTGCTGTTTTCTCCCAAGAGGATCATCCCCTGGCTTTCAATACCTTTAATATTTCTCGGTTTTAAATTGGTGAGAAGGCTTACTTTTTTACCTATTAAATCTTCCTCATTAAAGTCGGTTGCAATCCCCGAAACAACAGTGCGCTCCTCTTCTCCTAAGCGAACAGTTAATTCCATTAATTTCTTTGTTTTCTTTACTTTTTTAGCTTTTATAATTTCAGCAACACAGAGGTCTAAAGCATCAAAATCTTTAAATGAAGTTTTGGACTTTAAAGATGCCAGAATTTTTTCTTCCAGATCTATATCTAGAGCAGACTTTTTAAGTTTTTCTCGCTGAGCATCCATTTGCATATCATCTATCTGCTGAAATAGATACGATGTCTTTCCCAAGAGATGTTGTGGCTGAAGTAAGGTTTCTTTAGTCTCAATTGATTTCCAATTCAGCGTTTTGGAATCTAAATTCAGCATGTTTTTCAGTTTTACCGAAGTAAAGGGGAGCAAAGGATCACATAGAATACTCAACCCAGATGAAATTTGAAGTGCCGTATTCATGATCGTTTTTACCCGTTCTGGATCTGTATTTATTAATTTCCAAGGCTCAGCATCTGCCAAATATTTGTTACCCAAACGCGCTAAGCTAATCAGTGTTTGACTGGCTTCCCTAAAATGATAGTTTTCAATAGCATGACCAATCTTTTCTGGGAGTTGAGCCATTTCTTCTAAAACTTTTTTATCTTCTTCGAATTGTTTTCCTGGTTCTGGGACTGATCCTCTATAATATTTATGACTTAAGACCATAACACGGTTAATGAAGTTTCCAAAAATAGCTACTAGCTCATTGTTATTTCGAGCTTGAAATTCTTCCCAAGTAAAATCATTGTCCTTAGTTTCAGGAGCATTGGATGAAAGAACATAGCGCAATACATCTTGCTGATCAGGAAATTCTTCAAGGTATTCGTGCAACCAAACAGCCCAATTTTTAGAAGTTGAAATTTTTTTTCCTTCAAGATTCAAAAATTCATTTGCGGGAACATTTTCTGGGAGGATATAACGCTCTGAAGCTTTGAGCATAACAGGGAAAATAATACAGTGAAAAACGATATTATCTTTTCCTATGAAATGTACCAACTGAGTATCTTCATCACACCAGTAAGGTTTCCAATCGACCCCTTTTGCTGCGGCCCATTCTTTTGTAGAGGAAATGTATCCAATGGGTGCATCAAACCAAACATAGAGTACTTTGCCATCAGCACCTGCCACAGGAACTGAAATCCCCCAGTCTAGGTCTCTAGTAACAGCACGTGGCTGCAACCCATTTGAAACCCAAGATTTTACCTGTCCATAGACGTTTGGTTTCCAATCATTTTGATGTCCCTCAAGTATCCATTCCTTAATAAAACTCTCAAATTTATTTAAAGGAAGGTACCAGTGTTTCGTTTTTTTGAGAATTGGTTTATAGCCGCTTAAAGTAGATTTAGGATTTACCAATTCTGTTGCACTTAAACTACTTCCACAGTTTTCGCATTGATCTCCATAAGCTTCATGATGTTGGCATATAGGACAGGTTCCTGTTACAAATCGGTCTGCCAAAAACTGTTCAGCCTGGGGATCAAATAATTGCTCTGAATCTTTTTCTTCAAAAACGCCTTTATCGTAAAGAATATTGAAAAATTCTTGGGCAGTTTCATGATGTATTTTTCGAGAAGTGCGTGAATAATGATCAAAGGAAATACCAAATTTCGTAAAGGAAGTCCGAATAAGTTGGTCATAATGATCAATAATTTGACGCGGTGTCTTTCCTTCTTTTTTTGCTTTTAATGCTATTGCAACTCCATGCTCGTCACTTCCGCATATAAATGCCACGTCTTTACCTTTCCCACGTAAATAACGGCTGTAGATATCGGCAGGAACATAAACCCCAGCAAGATGACCAATATGGATTGGACCATTTGTATATGGAAGGGCAGCAGTAACAGTATAACGTTTTGGCATTGTATTAATTCAAATTTTATCAAAAATACGTAAATATTACTCTTTTTAATTAATCAGATTATATCTTTAATTGACCCCTAAATCAAAGTTATGGCCATAGTATAACTTGTTTTCAAAAAAAGAGAAGTAAAAGCCTTAGCTTATCTAAAAGAGAAAGAATATTCACACTTGAAAAAAATTCTTGGTAAGGCCATGGAGAAAAAGATCAACTGATGAAAAATAAAGAAATATTAATCTAAATCGAAGTAGAATCAATATGCACCAATTTTTTTAGCTAACCTCAAAGTTTCATCTTCTCCAAAAAAAGAACCTACCATTTACTTTTGCAGATAAATCATACTAAAAATGTGTTTTATGCTTGGGTGTGATGTTTTAAATTTAACATTTTGTGCTAAATAATTACTTTTGTTAAATATATGTAAATTATAATGAAAACAATTGCCGCTACAGTAGTTGAGTATATCAAGACTAAACCCTACCTATCTTCAGCCCTTTCCGATGGGATTATCAATCTAACTTCTCTGGCCAGAAACATTCAAGACGATATTGAGGAGCGTACAAAAAAGCCTGTGAAACCAGGAGCTATCGTAATGGCGTTGAAGCGAATTTCAGATACTGCAGATTTTGTTCAAACCAAACAAATCATAAAGGTGCTTAAGAATCTAGGAGACATAACTGTTCGTTCGTCATTGGTTGATTATAGTTTTTTAATTTCAGAAAGTTTACTTTTTACACAATCCAATCTTTTGAAGGAAATAGAACAAAAAAAGGAAGTTTTTTATACTTCTTCACGAGGAGTTTCAGAGAGTAATATTATCGTTAGTCAGAACCTTGCCCCTCTTGTAGATGACCTATTTAAAAACGAAACATGTTGTTCAAAAATCGAAAATCTATCATCTATTTCGATGAAGTTGCCATCAGAAAATGTAACTATTCCTGGGATTTATTATTTTATTTTCCAGCGCTTGTCTTGGGAAGGAGTCAATATTAACGAAGTTATTTCTACGTCCAATGAGTTTACTATACTCATGCATGAAGATCAGGTAAATATTGCCTTTACAGTGATTAAGAATTTGAAGTTGTTGTAGGTAAAATAATTTTTTCGAGAAGTTCCTTAGCAGTTTGTATCCTCTGAATATTGTCAATTCTCAAAAGTAATTTTAGGCCTTTGTGGGTATTTTTTTCTTTAAGGGTCATCCGCTTTTGGTTCTGTTGAACTTGAGAGATGATATGTGAAAAACCTGCTGTTTGGAAAAATTTACTTTGCTGGTCAGCAACAAAATAGCAAATGCAGATATTTTTTTTAATCAATAAGCGCTCCATTCCAAGTTGGGTCGCAACCCATTTCAAACGCACACTTTCAATAAGTTCACTAGCTTCCTCAGGCAGGGGTCCAAAACGATCAATGAGTTGGTGTTCAAAATCATTAAGTTCTTCCTGTGTTTTGATGATGCTCAGTTTTTGATAGAGGGCTAAGCGTTCTTTAACAATATTGATATAATCATCAGGGAGATACACCTCTAAATCGGTATCAATTTGCACTTCTTTGACGTAGGCTTTAAAATGGTCGTTTTGTTCTTCCTGATACAGACTCTGGAATTCATTTTTCTTTAATTCGTCTATAGCTTCTTGAAGGATTTTTTGATAGGTTTCAAATCCAATTTCATTGATAAACCCACTTTGCTCTCCCCCTAGCAAATCTCCCGCTCCACGAATTTCAAGATCCTTCATGGCAATTTGAATTCCAGAACCAAGGGCTGAAAATTGTTCTATGGTTCGAATTCGTTTTTGTGCTTCACTATTAATTACACTTAAAGGAGGAGTTAAGAAATAACAAAAAGCTTTTTTATTACTCCTACCCACACGACCCCTCATTTGATGTAAGTCGCTTAGCCCAAAATTTTGGGCGTTGTGAATAAACATTGTATTGGCGTTTGGCACATCCAATCCATTTTCAATTATGGTTGTGGCAACGAGAACATCAAATTCCCCATCCATAAAACCCAATAAAGTTTTCTCAAGTTTGTTACCTTCCATTTGTCCGTGACCTATTCCCACTCTAGCATCTGGTACTAAACGCTGAATTAATCCAGCAATTTCTTTTATATTTTCTACCCGATTATGAATAAAGAATACCTGCCCACCTCGTTGAAGTTCATAAAGGATACCATCACGAAGTTGTACCTCGTTAAATCGAATCACTTCGCTTTCAATCGGGTATCGATTTGGAGGAGGTGTGGCAATTACTGATAAGTCACGCGCAGCCATCAAACTAAATTGTAAGGTTCTTGGAATGGGTGTAGCGGTGAGTGTAAGCACATCGATATTGGCTTTTAGGGAGCGAATTTTTTCTTTTACTGCAACCCCAAATTTTTGTTCTTCGTCAACAATTAATAAGCCTAAATCTTTAAACTGTACGCTCTTATTGACTAACTGATGTGTGCCGATAAGAATATCAATTTTTCCTTCTGAAAGATCACTAAGAATTTCTTTTTTGTCTTTGGTGGATCGAAATCTATTGAGGTAATCCACTCGCACAGGGAGCTCTTTGAGCCTCGAGGAAAAGGTTTTAAAATGTTGAAAAGCTAGTATGGTGGTTGGAACCAAAACCACAACCTGTTTGCTGTTGTCCACTGCCTTAAAAGCAGCTCGAATTGCTACTTCCGTCTTCCCAAACCCGACGTCTCCACAAACTAGTCGATCCATAGGTTGGGTAGATTCCATATCCTCTTTTATTGCTAATGTAGTCTTACTTTGATCCGGTGTATCTTCAAATAAAAATGAAGCTTCCAGTTCCCATTGCAAATAACTATCTGGTGCGTAAGAAAAACCTATTTTTTGTCTGCGCTTGGCATAGAGTTCAATTAAATCGAAAGCAATTTCTTTGACTCGTTTCTTCGTTTTTTGTTTGAGAGCTTTCCATACTTTTGATCCTAATTTATACAATTTAGGAACTGCACCGTCCTTACCATTAAACTTGCTGATTTTATGTAGGGAGTGAATACTTAAATACAAGATATCACGCTCTCCATAAATCAATTTAATAGCTTCCTGTGCATTCCCCTCAACATCAATTTTTTGGAGTCCGCCAAACTTTCCTATCCCGTGATCAATGTGGGTTACATAATCTCCAACTTCCATTTGAGTGAGATCTTTCAGACTCAATGCTTGTTTTTTAGTCGTATCAGATTTTAAGCGAAATTTGTGATAACGTTCAAAAATTTGATGATCTGAAAAACATGCCCATCGAGCTTCAATATCTTCAAAACCTTGATATAATGGGAGGACCTGAGTAGAGTAATGCACGACCTTTTCTTGTTCTTGAAAAATATCGTGAAAGCGTTTAGACTGTTGTTCATGGCCACAAAACAGCGTATTTTTATATCCTTTTTCTTTGTTTTTATTGAGGTATTTAATTAATAAATCAAATTTTTTATTGAACGCAGGTTGGGGACTTTGTTTGAATGAAATTTGATTATTTATTTCAAGTTGATCCGTTCGCTCTAAAAGAAGGATTGACTTTTCTTTACAGTCTTTGATCCATTCCTCAGGATGGACAAAAAGAGCTTCTGGGGGGTATTGTGATTCCACACCTTCTGAGGCATATGTTTTTTTTGCTTTGTTGAAAAACGTTTTGAGTCGATCAGTAATTTTATCCAAATTGCTAAAGAGAAAAATACTATTGGAAGGGAAAAACTCTAAAATTGTTCTTCGGTGATCCGTAGCTTCTACATTGGAGGTATCCGGTAAAATTTCTATGTTATCATGCACAGCAACTGATCTTTGATTTTCAACGTGAAAACTTGATAGACGTTCAATGGTATCGTCAAAAAACTCAATTCGGTAAGGATGTTGGTAGGCAAATGAAAAGACATCAATAATCCCACCTCTTACAGCAAACTCACCAGGCTCTGTTACAAAATCTACCCGTTCAAACCCCATTTCAAAAAGGCGTTCGTTGAGATGTGACAAGGCCACAATACTTTCTTTTTTTAAGCTTAAACCAATACGTTTTAAGGTTCGGTGAGAGATCAATTTTTCAAAGATTGCTTGAGGATAGGTTACTACGACCCGCGGTTTTTTGGAAACACTTAATTTTTTTAATACTTCTGAACGTAAAAGAATATTGGTATTATCTGTTGTTTCCATCGCATAAGGTTGACGGTAGCTGGCAGGAAAATAAAGCACTTCATTTTGCGATAAGAGCTGTTCAAAATCATTTAAAAAATAGGCAGCTTGCTCGGCATCGTCAAGTACTAAAAGCAAAAATTGTTGATTTTTTTCGAAGGCCGCAGCCAAGCGGAAACTCATCCCAGAGCCTACCAAACCTCGTAAATGGGTACAAGTTTTATCAAAAAACACCGATTCTAGTGTTTTTTGCGAAGTTAGCTTATCAAATACGTTTAATAATTTATTAATCGCTTTTTTTGGTAAAGATACTTGGCTTATTAGTATTTTTCTTTGATTTCAAGAACTTCTTTTGATGTAGTAACATAAATCCGGTCCTCTGCTTTTGGTTTTAAAATATGCACCCCAGTAAACGCTCCAAAAGCAGGGAGAATTAGTTGATGGGAACTTTTATAAAAGCAGGGAAGTTTGATTTGTTGTTTTCCAACTCCAGTTAGAGTTACACCAGGGTGAACATGACCACAAAACACAAACTGTTTGGTTTTTTGATCAGGAAAATGGGCAAAGAAAAAAGGACCCTCCTTCCAATGCTTTTGAACTAGAATTCCCAAGGATTCAAATTTCCAATTTGGAATGATGTCGTGATTTCCAACAATCAAGATCATTTCAAATGGTTGTTGTTTGACCCATGCTTTAAATAGATACCATTCATTGTTTTGAAAGCTGTGAAACAAATCCCCTAAAAATATGATTCGTTTTACAGGAAAAAGGGGGAGTAGTATCTCCATTTTTTGATAAAAAGAACCCTCTGCATTTCGAGGAACAGCTATACCATTTTTTCTAAAATGTGCCACCTTTCCCAAGTGGACATCAGCCAAGAGCCAAGATTGTTTTTCTCTCCAATAGATTCCTCCGCTTGGATGAAGAACAAATTGATGGGTATGAATTTCAATATTCATCATTTAGCTGCTTTTTCAAGCTTAAGATACATTTTCTTGATACGGTCTTCTACGGTTTCTGAAGAGAGCTTGGATCGTATGCGGTCTGTAATCAAAGGAAAGGAAAATGGTGTGGGCTGTGAGCAATTTTTCCAGACAATTGTTTTTTGCCCCAATTCTTCAAAAACCAATTGCATTCTACCTCGCTCCATCCCGTGGTCAAATGTTTCTTCAACTGCTTGTTGATAGAGTAAATTATCTGGTTCATAGTCTTTAAAAACCTCAAAGAATAACTGAGACCCTGATTGGAGGTGTTTAGATTTAACTGGTTTGTTAGGATAGCCTTGAAATACCAAACCTGAAATGAGGGCAATATCCCGAAATCTCCTACGTGCCATCTCAGAAATATTGATACTCTTTGCCAAATCATCAAAAAGATATTCTGGAGTGAAGAGATCATTATCCAAAAAAGCTTCTGGACTAAACGCTTGATCAGATAGCAATTCAAAACCGTAATCATTAAATGACATACTGAAACTAATCGGGGAAATTAAACTGATTCGATAAGCCATAAGATTAGCCATAGCTTCATGTATGGCGTAGCCTTCAAAAGGGTAAAACAGAGTGTGGACACCTTCTTTAGTTTCAAAGCGCTCGATAAGAAGTTCATCCGGTTTGGGGACGATGGATTCTTTTTTTTGCTGCTCAAAAACGGGGGCTAAAGATTGAAATTCACGTGTTGTTTTATTCTGGTCTTCAAAGAGGGCTTTTTTCAATAAATCACTTAAATGTGCACTAAAGCTCATGCGACCTCCCATCCAGGCGGGTATTTTAGCTTGTTTTACCTTCGATTTTTTTACAATTACTTCCATTTTATGGATCCGAATAAGTTCAAGTATTTTACCTGAAAAAGCGAAGGTGTCACCAGGCTTTAATTTGGAGATAAACCATTCTTCAATACTTCCTAAATAACCTCCCTTTCGATAGCGAATTTTTAGGTCATTACCACTGACTATAGTACCCATGGACAATCGATGCCTAAGTGTAATATTTTTGTTTGCGGCTTTTAAAAGTCCATTCTCATCTGGGATTAATTTTTTGTATTCGTCATATTGCTGTAAAGATTGACTTCCTCTGATCAAAAAATTGAGAATCCACTGCCAGCGTTCTTGATCCAGTGCTTGAAAACAAAAGGAAGAGGTCACTGCAGCATAGATTTTTTTTGGTTCAAAACCTGCACCTACAGCGAGGGTCATCAAAAATTGGATCAATACATCATAACAATTGAGGTAGGGAATTCGATCCTCGATTTGTTGGGTTTTAATTCCATTTTGTAGCGCTACTGATTCGATAAGCTCCATTGCATGGGTCGGTAAGAAGTAGATTGAACTCTCTGCTTTTGGTTGATGGCCGCTTCTACCTGCGCGTTGGATAAATCTACCTATTCCCTTTGGACTACCAATTTGGATACAATTTTCTACTGGGCTAAAATCTACTCCCAAGTCCAAACTCGAAGTACAAACAACAACTTTTAATGCTTCATTGCGAAGGGATTCCTCTACCCACAGCCTTATTTTTTTGTCTATGCTACCATGATGCATGGCAATTGATCCCGCCAAATTTGGAGCTTCATCTAATAAGCGATGAAACCAAATTTCGCACTGGGCACGGGTATTGGTAAAAATTAGTGTGCTTTTATTTTTTTCAATAATTTTTAGCACTTGAGGGAGTAATTGGGTGCCCAGATGTCCACGCCATGGGAAACGCTCCATGGTTTTGGGGAGCAAAGAGTGAACTCTAATTTTCTTCTGAATTTTTGCTTCTACAACCGTAAAATTATCTGTAGGCCCTAAGAGAATTTCTCTTGCCAATTCTTTATTTCCCAGGGTGGCTGAAATACCCCAAACCCTGAGATTAGGAATGATGGAACGAAGATATACAAGAGCCAATTCAACTTGAACCCCTCGTTTGCTACCTAAGAGTTCATGCCATTCATCAACGACAACTACTCTTAGTTGTTTAAAATATTTTTGATGTTCTTTGTTTCCCAACAACACGTGTACACTCTCTGGAGTAGTAATCAAACCAAAAGGTGGAGTCTTCAGAAGTTTGGTCCGTTGACTTTGTGGAGTATCCGCAGTTCTTAATCCAACTTGGAGTTCTGGATTAATATCACTGATCATTTTCTGAGTAGCATTCTGAATTTCCACTCCCAGTGCACGCAGAGGGGTAATCCATAACGCATGTAATCCTTTTGGGAGTATTTTGGATCGGGAAATTTCTTCTACTATACCTCCCCAGAGCGCATAAGTTTTTCCGCTACCAGTCGGAGCATGTAGCATACCACTTTTACCCTGTGAATAAGCTTTCCAGCACTGTTTTTGAAACGCTTGTACCTCCCAGTTTTGCGACTTAAACCATTGCTCTACACTATTCATGGAAGCATTGCCTTTAAGTCGTCTAGACTGTTTGCCTCTTCTATTTTTTTATCGTGTCTCCATCTTGAGATTCTAGGAAAACGAACTGCGATGCCGCTTTTATGACGTGATGAAGGGGCAATTCCTTCAAAAGCAATTTCAAACACCAATTGAGGGGTAACTTGACGAACAGGACCAAAACGATCTAGGGTATTTTGTTTGACAAACTGATCCAGTTTTTTTATTTCTATATCAGTCAATCCTGAATAAGCTTTAGCAAAGGTGACTAATTCTCCTTTTTCCCAAAGGGCAAAGGTATAATCCGTGTATAGATTTGTTCTTCTTCCATGACCCCGCATGGCGTAAGTAAGAACAGCATCAATACTTTTGGGATCAGATTTCCATTTCCACCAACTTCCCTTTTGTCGACCAACTCCATAAGGTGCTTCCTTGTGTTTGATCATGAGTCCTTCACTTCGTTTTTTATTTGCTTGCTCTCTTTCCAAACGAACTGCCTTCCAATTTTTAAAACGATACACTTTAGATAAAAGTAAGGGACAGTCTGAAGACTTGAACTTTTTTAAAAGTACATCAAGTTTTTCTTGTCGTTCCCAAAGGGGCTTTTCTCTTAAGTCTTCACCATCTAGTTCAAGCAAGTCATAGGCCATTAAGACAATAGGGATATCTTCTTGTAATTTTTTAGAAACTGTTTTACGTCCTATTCGCTTTTGTAAATCCTGAAAGTTCCCAATAAATCCATTCTTAAAAGGAATCAACTCGGCGTCGATCACGGTACCTCTAGGTAAAAGATTTTTTAACACTTCTAATTCTGGAAATTTATCGGTGATCAACTCCTCCCCTCGACTCCATAAAAAATGAGAACCTTTTCTCAGAATCAATTGTGCCCGTATACCGTCCCATTTGTGTTCGATATGCCATTGATCCGCTTCTTCTTTCTTAAAAAAGAGATCTTCTTCAATAGGATATGCCAAGAAAAAAGGATAGGGCTGAGAGATTTGATCCTCTGGATTGGGGTGTAAAATAAGTCGTTCAAAAGAGGTGGTTTGTGGTGTCCATTGGCCCATAAGCCGGTGGGCTAAAATTTTTTCATCAACATTAACCGCCCTAGATAGTGCACGAGTCATCAATTTTTGACTCACTCCAATCCGAAACCCTCCAGTTAGGATTTTATTAAATACAAAGCTTTCAAAATAGTTTAAGGATTTCCACTGACTAAGGATATATTGTTTTTTTTCTTCATCAGTCTGGGATTTTAATATGATAATTTTCTCAATGCATGCGCTCAGTGATGGCGCAGCAACTCCCCCTTCTTTTTGTGTCAGTAGCGCAATGGCTTCTGCTAGGTCTCCTACGATATGATAAGACTCTTCAAAGAGCCATTTGGGAATTCCTGCCAGTTCTGCTGCCCAATTACGCATGAGAGTTGTTGTTACTGGCCTTGAGGGCCGACGATGGGAGAGTAAGGCCACAGCCCAAAGACCATCTTTTTTAGGAGCTTCTTTAAAATACTGAGTAAGCGTATCAACCTTTTTATTTGTTTTATTGGTCGCATCAAGCATTTTAACTAAAGTAGCAAAACGTCTCATTCAGCGACAAGTATTTCTTCAGTTTCAGACTCATACTGTGTTTTTTGTGTTCGTGCATTCCATCCTTGTTCTTTGAGGTATTGAGCAAAGAGTTCGGTGTAACCGTGAGTAGTAATTACATTTTCACAGCCCGTTGCTCTGATGGCCGAGAGTAAACCCTTCCAATCGGCATGATCAGATAAAACAAAGGCACGATCTACAGCGCGTCTTCTTCGCGCTCCACGAAAGGCCATCCAACCCGAGGCATAACCAGTACTCAATAGACCCAATTTTTTAATCCAAGCACTCCCCAATACAGCAGGTGGGGCGAGCACGAGGCTTCCTTCTATTTCTTTTTTGGTAGTATCTCGTGTAATGAGCTCTGTTCGGGGGAAATCTATGAACTGACGTAGCACCTGAGTCATGTGTTCTGTAGCTCCATGAGTATAAATTTTACTGATGGAAGAATCGAGGTGCTTTAGGAGGCGTTGTACTTTGCCAAGGGAGTATCCCATCAATAAACTGGTTGTTTTTTCAGAATGATTTTGTGCCCACCACTGGTTGATACTATCGTGTACTTTTTGAGGTTGTTCCCATTGAAAAACTGGCAATCCAAAGGTACTCTCCGTGATAAAGGTATGGCAAGGGACTGGTTCAAATACTGTTGAAATCCCATCAGCTTGGGTTTTATAATCCCCCGTAAACACCCATATTTCGCCTTTGTATTCAGCACGTATCTGCGATGAGCCAGGCACATGTCCCGCAGGATGAAATGAAAACTGAACCCCATTAATTGTAAAAGTCTCATTATACTTTCTTCCGCTTGCTATAATATTACCCAAGCGATGTTTTATAATGGGGACGTTTATTTCGTTTGTGATATATTGCTTGGTTCCCCATCGAGCGTGATCCGAATGCCCATGTGATATTAATGCTTTATCTACCCCGCGCCATGGGTCGAGATATACGTCGGCTTGTTTACAGTAAATTCCTTTTGAGGTGAATTCCAGTAATGGCATGTGTGTTCTTCTTTTTCAAAGGAAAGGTACAAATACCTTGATTTATATCCACAATCTATTTCTAATATTCCATATATGTACAACTAGAAAAAAATTAATGAATTAATAACCAAATCGTTAATAAGTACGCATAATTCTTTTTCCAACCCCCTTATTATTTTGTTATTTTCGTTTTAATGTATTTGATATTCGACACTGAGACTACTGGATTACCTAAGCGTTGGAATGCACCTTTAACGGATAGTGAAAACTGGCCCCGATGTATTCAGATAGCCTGGCAAATCCACGATGCAAAGGGAGCTTTAGTTACGCATAAAGATTATCTAATTCAGCCTAACAATTTCACCATTCCTTTTGATTCCGAGCAGATACATGGAATTTCAACAGCTTTAGCTTCTGCAGATGGTGTTCCTTTAGATAAAGTGTTATCTGAATTCAAGACTGCCCTTGAAATAGTAAACTATGTAGTAGGGCATAATGTTTCCTTTGATAGGAACATTATGGGTGCTGAATTCTTAAGGGCAGGCTTAGTAGATTTTTTGGAAGACAAACCGTTTATTGACACTTGCACTGAAGAAACAGCTCAATTGTGTCAATTGCCAGGAGGAAGAGGGGGAAAATTCAAACTTCCTACATTAAGTGAATTATATCATTTTTTATTTAATCAAAGTTTCGAAGAAGCACACAATGCGACTGCGGACGTTGAGGCAACTTCTCGAGCTTTTCTTGAATTGATGCGACTAGACAAATTACATCCCAAAGCTATCGCCTCAACTGAGGAATCATTGGAGTTAAAAGGACAAGTCTCACCGTTTAAAACAATTGGACTAAAGCATCAAAATTTAAAAGAGGCTTCAAAAAGATTAAAAAAAGAGGTAAATCCCTCTTTGCATATCAAGAAGCAAGTGGGTATTGAAGGAGTTTTAGCAGATGCCTCTTTTGCCCATTTACACAACCATAGTCAGTTTTCAGTACTCCAAGCCACATCAAGGATTGATCAATTGGTTGAGGCAACTGCTCAGGATCAAATGCCTGCTGTAGCCCTAACAGATCACGCAAATTTAATGGGAGCCTTTCATTTTATAAAGGCAATAACGTCTTACAACAAGGACTCAGAGCGGCAAATTAAACCTATCATAGGTTGTGAGTTTTATGTTTGTGAAGATCATTTAGACAAAACAAGACGTGATTACGGCTACCAAATTGTCTTTTTAGCCAAGAGTAAAAAAGGTTATCATAATCTAGCAAAACTAACCTCGATAGCCTATGTATCAGGCTTTTATTACGTTCCTCGAATTGATAAAAAATTGATAGAAAAATATAAAGAAGACCTTATAGTCCTTACAGGGAATACTTACGGAGAGGTTCCTTCTAAAATTCTCAATATTGGTGATCGACAGGCAGAGGAGGCCTTAGAGTGGTGGCATGCAAAATTTGGAGACGATTTATATATTGAACTGATGCGCCATGGTGAGGAGGGTGAGGATCGAGCCAATGAAGTGCTTATTGGGTTTTCCAAAAAACATAATATTCCTTTATTAGCGACCAATAACACTTATTACACTAATAAAGAGGAGGCTAATGCTCACGACATTTTACTTTGTGTAAAAGAAGGAGAAAAACAGGCTACACCAATTGGTCGTGGGAGAGGATTTCGTTATGGTTTTCCCAATCAGGAATACTATTTTAAGTCACAGGAAGAGATGAAAATTTTGTTTCAAGACCTACCAGAAGCTATCTTGAATATTGAAGCATTAGTTGCCAAAATAGAGACTTTTGAATTAACTCGAGATGTTTTGTTACCAAAATTTGAAATTCCTCATGAGTTTAAGAGAGATAGTGGCGAGAAAGATAAAGTGGGTGAAAATAATTATCTCCGTTTTTTAACATTTGAAGGGGCAAAAGATCGTTATCTCGAATTGACAGATAAGATTAAAGAGCGTATCGATTTTGAATTAGATGTCATTGCCAATACAGGTTACCCAGGGTACTTTCTAATTGTTCAAGATTTCATTGCTGCTGCACGTAAGATGAAAGTTTCTGTTGGACCTGGAAGGGGTTCTGCAGCCGGATCGGTGGTGGCTTATTGTTTAAAAATCACAAATATTGACCCTATAGAGTATGATTTACTTTTTGAGCGGTTTTTAAACCCTGATAGGGTAAGTATGCCAGATATTGATATTGATTTTGATGACGAGGGTCGTGGACGTGTAATTGATTATGTGATCGAAAAATACGGGTCAAATCAGGTAGCACAGATCATCACTTATGGAACAATGGCAGCTAAATCCTCTATTCGTGATACTGCAAGAGTATTAGATTTATCACTTGGTGAAGCTGATCGAATAGCGAAACTACTTCCTAATATTAAGCTCTCTAAAATTTTTAATTCTACAGAAAAAGAATTGAAAGATAGTTTAAGGGCAGATGAGATTTTAAGAGTCAATGAAATAAAAAATTTAGCTGAGGAAGAAAGTCTTTCAGGTGAGACTATTCAACAGGCAAAAGTACTAGAGGGTTCACTCAGAAATACAGGGACTCATGCTTGTGGAGTTATTATTACTCCTGATGATATTACAAAATTTGTTCCTGTTGCTACAGCTAAAGATTCCGATTTGTATGTTACTCAATTTGACAACTCTGTTGTTGAAGATGCAGGCTTGTTGAAAATGGATTTTTTGGGCTTAAAGACACTTACGCTAATTAAAGATACGGTCAAACTTGTAAAATACAAACACAATATCGATTTGGATCCAGATCAATTTCCATTAGATGATCAAAAAACTTATGAGTTATTTCAAAATGGAGATACAGTAGGTATTTTTCAGTATGAATCTAACGGGATGCAAAAGTATTTAAAAGATTTAAAACCTACAGTCTTTGAGGATCTCATTGCAATGAATGCATTATATCGTCCTGGGCCTTTGGTTTATATCCCGAGTTTTGTTGACCGCAAAAACGGTCAAGAAAAAATCAGTTATGATCTGCCAGTAATGGAGGAGTATTTGAAGGAAACATATGGGATTACAGTATATCAGGAGCAGGTCATGTTACTGTCTCAAAAGTTAGCAGGTTTTTCTAAAGGTGATGCAGATGTTTTGAGAAAGGCGATGGGGAAAAAGATTTTTACATTACTACAAAAATTAAAGCCTCAGTTTATAGACGGAGGAAAAGCCAATGGCCACCCCGAAGAAATATTAGAAAAGATTTGGAAAGACTGGGAAGCTTTTGCCGCATACGCATTCAATAAATCACACTCTACATGTTATGCTTGGATAGGATATCAAACAGCTTATTTAAAAGCTCATTATCCTGCGGAATATATGGCAGCTGTTCTATCTAATAACATGAATGACATAAAACAGGTTACCTTCTTTATGGAGGAATGTCGAAGAATGGGCCTCAAAGTTTTGGGACCTGATGCTAATGAGTCCTTTTATAAATTCACTGTAAATGAACAGAAGGCAATCCGTTTTGGAATGGGAGCAATAAAAGGTGTGGGGAGGGGTGCTGTTGAAACTATAATTCTACACCGAAAAGATAAGCGTTATACTTCTGTATTTGACCTAGTAAAACGAGTTGATCTAAGAGCAGCAAATAAAAAAGCATTTGAAAATTTGGTTCTGGCAGGAGGGCTTGACTCTTTGGGAGACGTTCATCGCGCACAATACTTTAATCCTGATGGGGATGGAGTTACCTTTTTGGAGAAAGTGTTACGTTTCGGAGCTAAATACCAAGAAAATCTAAATTCATCTCAAACCAGTTTATTTAGTGACGCAACTAACGAAACCTATCAAGACTTGACAATACCTCAATGTGAATCGTGGTCAAATTTAATTCGTTTAAAAAAGGAAAAAGAGGTTGTTGGTATATACATATCGTCCCATCCACTTGATGACTTTAAACATGAAATGAAATATTTTATGAATATATCATTTAATAGATTGGATGACTTAGTTCCATTAATAAACAGAGAATTGAGCTTGGGTGGAATAGTAAATGATGTACAGCACCTTGAGAGCAGAAATGGAAAAGGCTGGGCGCGCTTTATTTTGGAAGATTATACTGATCAGCACGAATTTCGAATTTTTGGTGAAGAATATTTAAAATACCGACATTTTCTCGTAGTAAATCAATTTATCCGAATAAGGCTTTCAGTTCGTCAAGGTTGGGTAAACAGGGAATCAGGAAAAGTCGGTCAACCTCGTATGCAATTTTTACATTTCGAGATGTTACAAAACACTATAGAATCGAATTCGAAAAAACTTACACTTCAATTGGACATAAACCAATTAGAAGAAAACAAAATAGAGATACTGCAAGATAATCTTTTGTCTTTCAAAGGAAATCAATCTTTAATTTTCAACGTATATGATACTAATAAGAAAGTAAAATTAATTTTAAACAGTAAACAAAAGAAAGTAAAAATTACTCCTGACCTACTTCATTTTTTAGACCAAGAGCAGTGGCATTTCAAGCTTAATTAGTAAAATTGAAAAACAATATAACTAAATAAGCAAATTCGATTTTAAAACAGGAGGTTAGATGATTTATTAATTAACTTAGCAAAAATTTAAATATAATTATGGCATTAGAGATTACAGATTCAACTTTTGAAGAGGTTGTTTTAAAATCAGAAAAACCGGTGATGGTTGACTTTTGGGCAGCGTGGTGTGGCCCTTGTAGAACGGTGGGACCAATTATAGATGAAATTAGTCAAGATTACCAAGGTAAAGCAGTGGTAGGGAAAGTTGACGTAGATGCAAACCAAGAATTTGCAGCAAAGTTTGGCGTGAGAAATATACCGACAGTTTTAGTTTTTCACAAAGGAGAATTAGTAGGAAGACATGTTGGTGTTTCCCCCAAAACTGCCTATGCTGAGGCGCTGGATGCAGTAGTTTAGTTAGAGTTTAAACTTCATTTTCTTTTTGTAGTTTTTTGTTTGGCAAATACAAAATGGGACGTATATTTGCCTCGCTAATTAGGTCTGGTAGTTCAGTTGGTTAGAATACATGCCTGTCACGCATGGGGTCGCGGGTTCGAGTCCCGTCCAGACCGCTTTGTAAAATGTTGTGTGTTGTGAAATCAATTTTTCGATTTTTTCAACCAATGAGAAGCTTTCCAGTTAAACGGAAGGCTTTTTTTATTTTGTTTAACTATTACATAGACAATCTCTTAACTACTGCATTAATCCTTTTTTTTCCCCTAAAAATAAAAGTTATTGATTAAATTGCATGTTCTTAATACCATAAATGAGAGCTAAGTATAGACCTTTAATTAAAATTCAACTTCAGATTATATTGTTGTTGTCTATTTTTAGTGGCTTTTCTCAGCAGAAACAGTTAGTAATTAAAGAAGATTTTACTGAAACTGAGATAAGATCTACGAAAGCATTACTTGCTATTGAAATTAATAAGGGAATAACTGAAACACTTAATGGCTCATTAAACTTATATTTTCACGGAACCTCACCTACTAACTCTGCAAGCCCAACTCAGGTTGCTTCATTTATAGGAAGTGAAACATTTAACCTTCAGGTTTTCTCGTCGACTGTATCTAGTTTGACTAAACAAACAACATATTACTATAACTGGAAATTAGAATTAAATGATATAACCCTTGAAACAGGAGTAAATTCATTTACGACTCTGGATGGATTTGCTGCATTACCTTTCCAAATGTATGAGATACCTGAGACAGGTCTTAATGAAGGTGACAAAATTGGCCGAATTAAATATGATGATGATGGAGTTCAGTGGAAAAAAGTTCAAACTTTTTTCAAAACTACTATGGCACTCAAACAAAATGGTGAGCTCCATGCTTTTGGAAGAAATGCCAGAAATCTTATTCCTCAGATTGGGGGGCAACAAGGAAAAGGGTCTGAGGTTGTATATGAACCTGTTGGAATCTTAAAAGATCCCGGTAATATTTGGCAAGACATAGATTCAGACAATGACGGCTATTGGAATGTTGATGAAGATGTTGCAGGAACAAATAAAAATAGCAGTAGTAGTGTGCCGCAGAATGACCAGGACAACGATTATTTCAGTGATGAATTTGAGACACTATTGGGGACAAAAGTTGATGAAGCAGGAGGTTATGAAGATTGGATGAAATTTGAAAAATATGTTTATTCTAAGCTAAACATGGATCAAAATTATATGAAATTCCATGATTTTGCTTTCTCTAAAACAGTTGCTTTTGGTATTACAAAAGACGATACTGACAATGATGGCCAAGAAGATCGATTAATATATGGCTGGGGCTATGTTTATGGTGGTCTAGATGGATATCCTTACATCCAGGATCAAAATGGTAGTGCAGCCGGAGGAAAAATTCCTTCCGTTAATGTTGAAAAAAATATGGGATACGATATAGTATTTCATCAACCTACCCAATTTCCGCTCAGTGGATCTGATGCAAACACTGCACTTAGAAAATTAAGATGGGAAAAAATTGCAGTATCAGATAATTTCTTAAACCCTAAATATCCAAACTTTAATAAGTTAGAAAACATCTACGATGCTACAGCTGCTGCAATAACTGTGGATGGAGCTCTATATGTATGGGGTATAATAGAAGGTGTAATTATTTATGAGTTCAAGCAGTTAGGTGCAGGGCGAAAATGGATAGATGTTACAATTGGTGAAAATATTGTAGCTATTGATGAGAACGGAGATATGTTTTCTGTAATGGATTTAAATATCCCTGCTAAACCTGAAACATCAAACCTAGATAAAGATAATGATGGTACTCCTGATTCTGTTGATGACTTTCCTTGGAATAAAAATTTCCAAAAAGATACTGACGGAGATGGACTTCCAGACAAAATTGAATTCGATTTAACAACTAGCGTCAATACCGCAGATACTGATGGGGACGGCACTATTGATTCTGAAGATGCTTTCCCTTTGGCTAGCAATTATGAATTATTGGTAAATGGAAATGTTATTAATGTGTCTGGGTCAGAAATCAAAACTGATAATGATGATGATGGCTTACCGGCAAAGTATGATACTGGAAGCTCAAATGGTATAACACTTTCTGACTATAATCCGGATGCAGATAACGACGGAGCTTTAGATGGCTATGATGCTAGACCATTTGACTCAAATTATAAACAAGATTCTGACAGGGACGGGCTTACAGATGAAGAAGAATGGGAGAGAAACTCTGACCCATACCTTAAAGATACTGATGGTGATGGTGTAAATGACAAGCAAGATTTTTTCCCTAGAATTTATGCTTACCAAAGCGATACAGATGG